>NZ_JBSRZF010000015.1:0-149863 GCF_054057335.1 Pseudomonas sp. TE3786 | reverse complement strand
TGGATTAATGGGGGCTTACGCGGCTCATATTAATGCCAAATGCTTGTTGGAGCGGCTTCAGCCGCGACGTTTTTGCTCTTTATTATTTGCATGTAGATGCCGTATCTGCCCGGAGCCTTGTATGTCGCGCCCCCTGTGTTTTAGCGCCCTGCTCTTGCTGTGCGTCTTTGCCGGCCAAGCGGCCCTGGCCGGCCCGCTGCTGGATAACCTCAAGGAACGCCGGGCCGAGCGCCAGCAGGACCAGGCCGCCTCAGCCCCGCTGGAACTGCCCGCTGGCGCTACGGTGATCAAAGACCTGGCCTACGGCCCCGCCGAACGGGAGCGCATGGACGTCTACCTGCCACAGAAGGCCCGCAATGCCCCGCTGATTTTTATGGTGCACGGCGGTGCCTGGAAAATGGGTGACAAGGAGGCCCAGCAAGTGGTGGCCAACAAGGTCAGCCGCTGGGTGAGCAAGGGGTTTATCTTGGTCGCTGCCAACTACCCGCTGCTGCCGGAAGCCAAGCCGCTGCAACAGGCCGAAGCAGTCGCCCGGGCGCTGGCCATGAGCCAAGCCAAAGCCGCCAGCTGGGGCGGCTCGACCAATCAGGTGATCGTCATCGGCCACTCGGCTGGCGCGCACCTGGTGGCCTTGCTCGCCGCCTCGCCAAGTCTGGCTGCCGCCCAGGGTGCCAAACCCTGGCTCGGCACCGTGGCCCTGGATAGCGCCGCACTGGATGTGGAAAAGATCATGCAGGCCCGGCATATGCGCTTCTACGACCAGGCTTTCGGTGCCGACCCGGCCTACTGGCAGCAAACCTCGCCCAACTATGTGCTGGCCAACGGTGCCACGCCGATTCTGGCCGTGTGCTCCACGCGCCGTGAGGTGGCCTGCGAACAGGCGCAACTGTTCGCCACCCATGGCGCGGCAGTGAATGTGAGCATCAGCCTGCTCAAGCAGGACATGAGCCATAAGGAAATCAACCAGCTGCTCGGCACACCCGGGGCTTACACCGATGCGGTTGAAGCGTTTATGGCCGGGCTGGATATCGATGTCGCCAAACGCCTGGCGCACTAACGGCGACTAGACTGGGTGGCTCCACGTCTCAACAACGGGAGCACCCGCCATGCAAAAGATCGGTCCCTGCCTGTGGTTCGATACCCAGGCCATCGAAGCGGCGCAGTTCTACGTGTCGGTGTTTCGCAACTCGCGGATCATCGAAACCAACTACTTTCTCGAAGGCGCGCCCAAGCCGGCGGGCTCGGTAATGACCGTGCGCTTCAGCCTCGATGGTGAAGAGTTCGTTGCCCTCAATGGCGGCCCGGAGTTCCAGTTTTCGCCAGCGGTGTCTTTTGTCGCCAACTGCGCCGATCAGTTCGAAGTCGACCGCCTCTGGGCCGCACTCTGCGAAGGCGGTCAGGAGGTGCAGTGCGGCTGGCTGACCGACAAGTACGGGGTGTCCTGGCAGGTGGTGCCCACCGCCCTCTACGACATGCTCAACAGTCCCGACCGCGCTGCTGCACAGCGGGCTTTTAACGCCATGCTGACCATGATCAAGCTGGATATCGCCGCCCTGCGCAAAGCCTATGCCGGCAGTTGAGGCTAACGCTGCGCCGTCGTCACGGGGCACACTGGTGCCGCGCCATATGGCGCCTGCCAACGAGGTGACAGAACATGGATAACGGCTCCTGGTACTCGCAGTTCGCCAAGGCTGCGGCACGGTTTTGCGGCAAGCCGCCGGTGTTCGCCATCGCCATTGGCGTGATTGCCTTGTGGGTAGTCACCGGGCCACTGTTTCATTACAGCGACACCTGGCAGCTGGTGATCAACACCGGCACCACCATCGTCACCTTTCTGATGGTGTTCCTGATCCAGAACACCCAGAACCGCGACACCCAGGCCATTCAGATCAAGCTCGACGAACTGATCCGCGCCACCCAGGGCGCCCATAACGCCCTGCTGGATCTGGAGGAACTGGACGATCACAAGCTGGATATCTTCCGCCGCAAATACCAGGCGCTGGCCAGCGATGCGCGGGACAAGCTGATCCTCGGTACGCTGGATACCGACACACCGGACGCGTAGCGGCGGAAAAGCCAGGCCTCAGGGTCCATGCGTTGTTACAATGCCTGCCCATTACGCTGACCGGCCCTCGTCATGACAGACCCCATTCGCCTTTCCAAACGCCTGATCGAAGTGATCGGCTGCTCGCGTCGCGAGGCCGAGCTGTATATCGAGGGCGGCTGGGTGACGGTCGATGGCGAAGTGGTCGATGAGCCGCAGTTCAAGGTGACGGAGCAGAGCGTGGCGCTGCTGCCGGACGCGGTGCTGACTCCGCCGGAGCCGGTGACCATTCTGTTTCACCAGACGCCCGACCTGGATATCGACGCCGCTCACGCGCTGATCAGCCCGGCCACCCTGTCGGCGGAACACCGCTTTGGCACCCGCCCGCTCAAGGGCCACTTTCTGCGCCTGAACAGCGGCGGCGCGCCGCTACAGAAGAATGCCGCCGGCCTGCTGGTGTTCACCCAGGACTGGAAAATTCTGCGCAAGCTCACCGACGACCTGGTCAAGCTGGAACAGGAATATGTGGTGGAAGTGACCGGCGACATTATCGAACACGGCCTCAGCCGCCTGAACCAGGGCCGTACCCACAAAGGCCAGACACTGGCGCCGGTTAAAGCCAGCTGGCAGAGCGAAACCCGCTTGCGCTTTGCCGTGAAAAACCCGGCACCCGGCCTGATTGCCACGCTGTGCAGCAGCGTTGGTCTGACCCCGGTCAGCATCAAGCGCATCCGCATTGGCGGTGTGTCGATGGGCAAGCTGCCGGCCGGGCAGTGGCGCTACCTGGCGAAAACCGAAAAATTCTAAAGGCGCACGCGCCGCCCTCCCCCATTCAGGACTGCACCATGATCAATAACGACGTACTGCGCAGCGTGCGCTACATGCTCGACCTCAGCGACCCCAAGGTCGTCGAGGTTCTTAAACTGTCCGGCCTGGAAGTCGACCTCGACACCGTGCGCGCCTACCTGAAAAAGGACGAGGAAGAGGGCTACCTGGAATGCGACGACGAAGTGCTCGCGCACTTTCTCGACGGCCTGATCTTCCACCTGCGCGGCAAAGACGACAGCCGCCCGGCGCAGCCCATCGAGCTGCCGGTAACCAACAATATGGTGCTGAAAAAGCTGCGCGTGGCGTTCGAACTGAAAGAAGACGACTTGCACGAGATTCTGCAAAGCGTCGACTTCCCGGTGAGCAAACCGGAACTCAGCGCCCTGTTCCGCAAGTTCGGCCACAGCAACTACCGCACCTGTGGCGATCAGTTGCTGCGTAACTTCCTCAAGGGTTTGACTCAGCGCGTGCGCGGGTAATTCACGATCGCAATGTTGGGCTTTGCCGCGCTCAACCCAACCTACGCCCGGATCGTAGGTTGGGTTGAGCGCAGCGAAGCCCAACGAGCCGAACAAACAGCGTCCTGCATGCCCCTGCATTCTCAGCGGCAATAGTTCCTGCTTAATCCCCCCGCGCGCATTAGGGTGTTATCCACAACAACCCTGACAAGAGCGCTCCCCATGCATCCTTACTTCTCCCTGCAAGGCCGCACCGCACTGGTTACCGGCGGCACCCGTGGCATTGGCAAAATGATTGCCAAGGCCTTCGTTGAAGCCGGTGCCCGCGTGTACGTCTGCGCCCGTGATGGCGAAGCCTGTGCCGCTACCGCGGCCGAACTGTCGGCCTTTGGCGAATGCCATGGCATCGCGGCCAACCTGGCCCATGAAGAAGGCGTGGTGGCGTTGGCGGAACAACTGGCCGGGCAGATCGACAAGCTCGATATCCTGGTCAACAACGCCGGCACCACTTGGGGCGCGCCGCTGGAAACCTACCCGGTAAAGGGCTTCGAAAAGGTCATGCAGCTGAACGTCACCTCGGTGTTCCTGTGCATCCAGAAACTCCTGCCGCTGCTGCGCAAGGCTGGCAATAGCGACAGCCCGGCGCGGGTGATCAATATCGGCTCGGTGGCCGGCATCACCTCCTACGGCGAAGAAGCCTATGCCTATGGCCCGAGCAAGGCGGCCCTGCACCACCTGTCGCGCTCCCTGGCGCGTGATCTGGTGGGCCAGCACATCAACGTCAACGTCATAGCCCCCGGCCGTTTCCCGAGCAAGATGACCAGCCATATCGCCAACGATGAAGAAGCGCTGGCCGAAGACACCGCGATCATTCCGATGAAGCGTTGGGGCCGTGAGGAAGAAATGGGCGCGTTGGCGATTGCGCTGGCCAGTACGGCGGGCGCTTATATGACCGGCACCGTCATTCCCATCGATGGTGGGTTTGCCATGTAAAGCAGCGCCGTAGGGCGGATATCGCGCTGCGGTATTCGCCCTACGGCGCAATCCCTTCGCAGGTATGATGGCCCGGTTTTCCAGCCGGGCTTTTTTATGTCTTATTCGGTCTCCCCCATCGGTTTTGTGCGCTCCTGCTTCAAGGAGAAGTTCGCCATTCCCCGTCAGCCGCAATTGGCCCCTGCCGCACGCGGAGTGCTGGAACTGCTGCCGCCATTCGATCAGGGTGAGGCCGTGCAAGGCTTGGAGCAGGTCAGCCATGTGTGGCTGCTGTTCCTATTTCACCAGGCCCTGGAAGACAAACCACGACTGAAAGTCCGCCCGCCACGCCTGGGCGGTAACCAGTCGATGGGCGTATTCGCCACCCGCGCCACCCACCGGCCCAACGGCATCGGCCAGTCCGTGGTCAAGCTGGAGCGGGTCGAGGCAGGCAAGCTGTGGCTGTCGGGCATTGACCTGCTGGACGGCACGCCGGTGCTGGATATCAAACCCTATGTGCCCTATGCCGACTCGGTGAACGGGGCGTTCAACCGGATGGCCGATGGGGCACCGACGTTGATCGAAGTGGCGTGGAGCGATGGCGCACTGGCTCAAGCCTTAGAGCATGGGCAGCGGTTGGAGCAACCGCTGCAGGAGCTGGTCGAACAGTGCCTGGCACAAGACCCTCGCCCGGCGTATCAACAGCCCGAGCCGAGCCGCATCTACGGCACGCAGTTGTGGGATGTGCAGGTGCGCTGGCATTACCCATCGCCGGGGCAGATCTCTGTGCTTGAGGTGGTTCCCGCCTGATCATCGTTTCCAGGGATCGCGGCTGAAGCCGCTCCTACAGGAGCGCACCGTCCGTAGGAACGGCTTCAGCCGCGATGCTGTTGATCTTGCGGCACAAAAAAGCCCGCCATCTAGGCGGGCTCTTCAGTTGCAGCGTTCGGCTTACTTTTCCACAAACGCACGTTCGATCAGGTAGTCACCTGGCTCACCCATGCGCGCCGAGATTTTCAGACCGAAGCTATCCAGCACTTCGCTGGTCTCGTCGAGCATGCTCGGGCTGCCGCAGATCATCGCGCGGTCGTCCTGCGGGTTGATCGGTGGCAGACCGATATCGGTGAACAGCTTGCCGCTGCGCATCAGGTCGGTGAGACGACCCATGTTCTCGAACGGCTCACGGGTAACGGTTGGGTAGTAGATCAGCTTCTCTTTCAGCGCGTCGCCGAAGAACTCGTTCTGCGGCAGGTGCTCGGTGATGAACTCGCGGTAGGCGACTTCGTTCACGTAACGCACGCCGTGAATCAGGATGACCTTTTCGAAACGCTCGTAGGTTTCCGGGTCCTGGATCACGCTCATAAAGGGTGCCAGGCCAGTGCCGGTGCTCAGCAGATAGAGATGCTTGCCGGGCAGCAGGTCGTCGAGTACCAAGGTGCCGGTGGGTTTGCGGCTGACCATCAGCTCGTCGCCGACCTTCAGGTGCTGCAGCTGGGAAGTCAGCGGACCATCCGGAACCTTGATGCTGAAGAACTCCAGATGCTCTTCATAGTTCGGGCTGGCAATCGAGTAAGCTCGCATCAGCGGGCGACCGTTTTCCTGTTGCAGACCAATCATCACGAACTGGCCGTTCTCAAAACGCAGGCCCGGGTTACGGGTGGTTTTGAAACTGAACAGGGTGTCGTTCCAGTGATGGACGCTGAGCACACGCTCGGAGTTCAAGTTGCTCATGCAGGCTTCCTCGGTAAATCGCGGACACCCGACCGACGGGTGCTATTGCGCGGCATTTTAAGGGCGACAACAATATCTGTTAAGTGGATTATTAAGATATAGGTTATCGGTTATATAGATATGCGTTTCACTCTCCGTCAACTTCAGGTGTTTGTTGCCGTCGCCCAGCAGGAAAGCGTCTCGCGGGCGGCTGAATCGCTGGCGCTGTCGCAGTCGGCCGCCAGCACGGCGGTAACCGAACTGGAGCGGCAATCGGCCTGCCAACTATTTGATCGCGCCGGCAAACGCCTGTCGCTGAATGCCCTCGGTCATCAGCTGTTGCCCCAGGCCGTCGCCCTGCTCGACCAGGCCAAAGAGATCGAACGCATGCTCAATGGCAAGGGCGGCTTCAGCTCGCTGTCGGTGGGTGCCACCCTGACGGTGGGCAACTACCTGGCAACCCTGCTGATCGGCAGCTTTATGCAGCAGCACCCGGAGTGTCGAGTGAAGCTGCACGTACAGAACACCGCCCACGTTGTACAACAGGTAGCCCACTACGAAATTGATCTAGGCCTGATTGAAGGCGATTGCCAGCACGCGGATATCGAAGTGCAGCCCTGGGTGGAAGACGAGCTGGTAGTGTTCTGCGCCCCCCAGCATCCATTGGCCAAACAGGGTCGGGCGAGTTTGCTGGAGCTGACCGAAGAAGCCTGGATTCTGCGCGAGCAAGGGTCCGGCACCCGCCTGACCTTCGACCAGGCCATGCGTCACCACCCCACAGCGCTGAATATCCGTCTGGAGCTGGAACATACCGAAGCGATCAAACGCGCCGTGGAGTCCGGTCTGGGCATCGGCTGCATTTCACGCCTGGCCCTGCGCGACGCCTTTCGCCGGGGCAGCCTGGTGCCGGTGGAAACCCCGGAGTTGGACCTGACGCGGCAGTTCTACTTTATCTGGCACAAGCAGAAGTACCAGACCAGCGCCATGCGCGAGTTCCTCGAGCAATGCCGCATGCTGACCGCCGGGGTGCGGCGCAGTGATGAGATTGTGTTGCCTTCAATTGCTTAAAAAGCTTCGCGGCTGAAGCCGCTCCTACGGACCGCACAACCCGTAGGAGCGGCTTCAGCCGCGATCGATTATCAGCCCAGCAAAATGACCAACCACACACTACCAATCAGACTGAGCGCCACAAACTGCGCGGCGCTGCCCATGTCTTTGGCGTTCTTGGACAGCGGGTGCAGTTCCAGCGAGATGCGGTCAATCGCTGCCTCCACCGCCGAGTTAAGCAATTCGACGATCAACGCCACCAGACACACGCCGATCATCAGCGCCCGCTCGCCGCGGCTGACGTCGAAGAAAAATGCCAGTGGAATCAACACCACATTGAGCAGCACCAGCTGACGGAATGCCGCCTCGCCAGTAAAGGCCGCGCGCAGGCCATCGAAGGAATAGCCGGTGGCGTTAAGGATGCGTTTAAAGCCGGTCTGGCCTTTGAATGGCGACATAAGGATCACAACCAGAATTCGTGAAGGCCGCAGGCTACGCCAAGTGCGGTCAAAAATGCGTGAAAAACCAAGGGCCTGCTGCACTTCAGCCAGCAGGAATGGATTCCAGATGTTGCAACAGCAGGGCCGCCTGCGTGCGGGTACGAACCCCCAGCTTGCGAAAGATCGCAGTGACGTGGGCCTTGATGGTGGCCTCAGACACGTTCAGTTCATAGGCGATCTGTTTGTTCAGCAGCCCATCGCAAACCATAGTCAGCACCCGGAACTGCTGCGGCGTCAAACTGGCCAGCCCAGCGCTCACGGCCTTGGCTTCGGCGGACAGGCTGGCCGCCTCGTCCGCTATCGGCGGCCACCAGACGTCGCCATCCAGCACTTCGCGCACCGCTTGCTGAATGGTTTCCAGCGGGCTGGATTTGGGAATAAAACCGCTGGCACCGAACTCCCTGGCGCGAGCTACCACTGCTGCTTCTTCCTGGGCTGAAACCATCACCACGGGCACTTGCGGGTACTGGCCGCGCAACAACACCAGTCCCGAGAAACCGTAGGCACCGGGCATATTCAGATCGAGCAGAACCAGATCCCAGTCAGACTTTTCCCCGAGGCGCGCTTCCAGTTCGGCAATGCTGGCGGCCTCCACCAGCCGTACCTGCGGACCGAGGCCCAGGGTCAGCGCCTGATGCAAGGCACTGCGAAACAGCGGGTGATCGTCGGCGATCAGGATTTCGTAGTCGGCCATGGGCTGCTCTTGCTGCTCTTGTTATTCATGGGAGGGGCGCTTTTCGAGGTACGAAACACCACCGCGCCATGGGTACGCAGCGCAGCGGCGGCGCTCAGCATGCCGAGCCAGAATGGGGTGGTCAAGCCTTAAGCTTTGCGGCACAGTTCGGGGCTTTTCCTGCCGAGACTGACCATGCGAAACCAAGCCCTGCGCGCCGACCTGTTGATGCTGATTACCGCGCTGATCTGGGGCAGTGCCTTTGTTGCCCAACGCATGGGCATGGATTCCATCGGCCCCTATCTGTATTCCGGCCTGCGCTTCGCCCTCGGCACCCTGGTGCTGTTGCCGGTGGTGTTTTTCCTCAGCCGTGGCAACAAGCAGCCGTTCAACCGTGGGCTGTTTATCGGCGGCGCGCTGATGGGTGTGGTGCTGGCGCTCGGCATCAACCTGCAGCAGGTGGGCCTGCTGTTTACCAGCGTGACCAACGCCGGCTTTATCACCGGCCTGTACGTGATCGTCGTACCGTTGGTGGGCATTTTCCTCGGCCATAAAACCGGCATCGGCACCTGGCTTGGCGCGGTGCTGGCGGTGGTCGGCATGTTTCTGCTCAGCGTTGGCGACGGCTTCCACGTCGCTCCCGGGGACTGGCTGCAATTGGCTGGTGCCTTTGTCTGGGGCAGCCACGTATTGCTGGTGGGTTACTTTGCCGGGCGTTACGACCCGATTCGCCTGGCCGCTATTCAATTTGCCGTATGCGCGGTGATCAGCCTGGGCCTGGCACTTACGTTCGAAGATATCCACGCTGCGAGCATCATCAGCGCCGGCCCGTCGATCATCTATGGCGGCCTGATTTCCGTGGGCATTGCCTACACCCTGCAGGTGATCGCGCAGAAACACGCCATCGCCTCCCACGCGGCCATTATCTTTTCCCTTGAAGCGGTGTTTGCGGCGGTGGCCGGCGCGCTGTTTCTCGATGAATCGCTGCACCTGCGCGGCTATATCGGCTGTGCGCTGATGTTCGCCGGCATGCTGGTGGCGCAGCTGTGGCCGCGCAAGGTGGCGGAGGAAGTGGCGGAAGCCAAGGTGGCCTGAGCCACCTCATATCGAAGGAGTTAGCGGTACTCAGCGAGGCGCTGGTGGATTTCGTCTTCCGGGTCTACCGGGCGCTGAAACTTGGCACCCAGGTAATGGGCGGTGAATACGTCCAGATAGGCATCCAGCGCCGCCCCGGCCCGCGGTTCGCCAGCCAGTTCCAGGCACAGCGCCGCCACTTCCGAGGTGCACAGGTGGTCATCGCGCTTGGAGCGACGCAGGCGATAGCGCGACAACTGCTCCGGCTGCAGACTGAGCACCGGGAACTTGTCCAGATACGGGCTTTTGCGGAACATCTTGCGTGCTTCGGTCCAGGTGGCGTCCAGCAGGATAAACAGCGGGCGCTTGCCCTCCGCCACGTTTACCTCGGTCACCACCCGCTCCGGGGCGACGAACTCGCCGGGAAACACCAGATACGGCTGCCACTGGGGATCGTTGAGCAGGGCCGGGATTTCCGGCTCCACCGAGGTACGAAACCAGCGGTAGGCGAAGGTGTCGGTGACCAGATCGGCAATCAGCCAACCCGTGTTGGTAGGCTTCAAAGCCTCCACATCGTGCATCAGCAAAAACATGCCGGCGTTGGTCGGCACCTTCGGCCGCAAGTGACACAGGCAATACTCGGCAATCACCCGGCAGCCTTCACAGCGCGGTGCCCGCGAGCCACGGGCAGTAAACGGCTTGGAGCTCATTTCCAGGCGCTCGGCACGCAAACGCGAAACGGCATGCCTCATGGCATGCGCTCGAGCAGGGAATGAAGGCTGATCATGGACCACATCCGACCATCGAAAAAGAAAGCCGGCGAGTCTAGCAGAGGCACGGGGTAAAACCGCACAGCGGGTCGACCAGCGACCCGCTGCAGCAGGGCTCAGAAGGACTGATTGAAGGCCAGGCCGACAAAGTGAATCCGGGTTTCGTACTCACCCTTGAAGTTGCCGCCGTTGCCGGTGCAACGCACGCCACTGTCGACATACATGCTGCCACCGCCCGGAGCCCAACCGGCTGGCGAGCAACCATCCTTGTAATCCATCTTGCCGCTGTCGAACTGCACGTAGCTATAGGCCAGGTCGATGGAGGAATCCTTGTCCAGCTTGTAGTTGGCACCGAACGACAGCCAGTAGCGGTCGGCATCCGGGAAGGCCGGGTGGCGCTGGCTGCTGCCATTGACCGGCGACTTGTCGTAGGCCACACCGGTACGCAGCATCAGGTCCTTGTCCCATTGGTAGTTCATACCGAGGGAGATCTTGTAGGTGTCGTTCCAGTCCTGATCCACCGTGGCATCGCCTTCGGTGACACCGTTGAAGTAGGGATAGCCGTTGACCTGTTCCAGCTGAATGGCCACCTGATCGAGGCGCGAGTGGCGCGTCCAGGTGACGTCGCCCATCAAGGCGACTTTGTCGTTCAACTGGTGAAAGGCGTTGATCGACAACGACTCAGGCGTATCGATGTTGGTCTTGGCCGTTGAGTTGGGGTGCAGATTACTGGCGGCGAAGCTGCCTGGGTTAATCCAGTTGTTCGGGTCGAATACCTGTTGCAAGGCATCGACTGGGGGAATGTGAATATCAAGCGGCGGGGGAAGCGGAATGGTGAGTCCGCCGCTCAGATCGGTAGCGGGCGAAGGCACCGCACCGTCGACATCGGCAAAGCTCCATTTGGTTTCGCCTTCCATGGTGTGCTTGATATGAGAGCGGTAAGCGATGCCGAAGCGCGTATTTTCGGTCGGTTCAAACATATACCCAATGTTCCAGCCAAAGCCCCAATCGTCCCCCTTCACCCGGAAATAGCCATCACCACTGACATTGTCGGAGAAGTTTTTCGCCACACAGTCCACAAACCCGTCGTGGTCAGAAATACCACCGCAGGATGTGATTTCTTCCGGTACAGGAACACCGGCAATCAAGCCTACGACAGGCCCCAGAATGGGATCAGCAGCGTTGCGAGTGTCGTCGTAGTTGGCCTCGACAAACTGCCCTGCCAACTGCCGCGAAGCACCTTTTACATCTGCCGCACCACGCTGAATCGATTTGATGTACTGCGCCGAAATCCCGAAACCAATGCTGTGATGCTCGTTAAAGCGATAGGCAATGCTCGGGTTGATATTCACCGTTTCCAGATTGGCCGACTGAATGCCGTAACGACCGGTCCAGTTTTCCTTGTAATCAAGCTTGGCACCAAAGGGCACGAAGATTCCCAAACCTACCGTCACGTGGTCGTTGATCTGGCTGGAAAAGTAGAAATCTGGCGCGGCTGCCGCGTCCGGCAAAAAGGAACCGGCACCGGTACCACCCGTAGGGTTTCCAAAGGCATCGGTACTGCCGGTGTCCTTGAAACTGCCTTTGGGGATCACCACGGTGATGCCATTGGTGACCTGGGTACCCGGCAATCGCGCCAGGCCCGCGGGGTTGTAGAAGATGGTCGAAGGGTCGACCGCCTCTGCGCCGTTGGCGTGGGCTGTACCCTGGGCGGCCACCGACTGTGAACCAAAGTGATACCCGGAAGCCACGGCTCCGGAGGTCCAGACCAGCATCAAGCTTCCGCTGAAAAGAGCGGTCTGCCAGCAAGATGGGCGAGTTCTTATCATTATTCTCGACTCCTACACGCACAAAATAAGCCCTTGTCCGAACCCGATTAGGCCAATCGGGACTCTCGACCAAGCACCGGTAAAACCGACTTCATCTAGCGAAACGGTATGCGGGTCAGACCGGACTCCTTGCGCTGACGATCCCCAATCCTTCGTACTGCTTCCGGTCTTATCCGGCCTTTGCGCGGGTAACACCCGAGCGAAAAATCACTTGGCCAGATTCCACCTGGCAGAACCCTGGCTCCCCCCGAAGCCCGTGGTTAAAGGGCTTTAGCCCCATCGCCGGGTGTAATAAAACCGTTACCGATTCACACCAGACCGTACAAATTTGTATGACCAAATAATTCGGAAAGATTCGAACTGTATTTCTCCAGGTGGGAAATGCGCTGTTTTTTGCCGGAGCTCTTCCCTGAACTGGCAGGCATTCGCGGCAAATGCAGGAAGAAATTCGAGGTTAAAAAATCGAGGAGAGACCAGCGAACTTGATCTGCCGCCACGGGTTGGTCAGGATGCAGCGCATGGCCAGGTACTGGCGCGGGTAATAGTTGCGGCTCGACGAACCTCGCCCCGGAGCCAGGGTCAAAGCCGCTTTACGGATATGGAGATTTACATGCTGCGCTTTACGGCCCTGGCCTTCTGCTTCGCCCTTCCCGCTGCTCAGGCAGCTTCGCTGCAGGATTTCGAGCTAAACAAACTGCTCAATCAAGTGGCCACCCAAAGCAGCGCCGGCACTCCTCGCGCAATCAACGAAGACATCCTCGACCAGGGCTATACCGTGGATGGCAATGTGTTGATCAACCACCTCAGCGTGCAGCCCGCCCACGCCGCGCAGATGCGTGGCAATCCCGACGCCGTGCGCCAGCAACTGGGCTCCAGCGTTTGCCAGAACGATGGCTTCCGCAAACTGATGGCCCGTGGCGCGGTACTGCGCTACCAGTTCAGCGAATACAAAACCAACAAACACGTGGCTGCCGAGAGCTTTAACAAAGCTGACTGCGGGATCAAATAAGCTTTACTGAAGGTAGGTTGGGTTGAGCGTAGCGAAGCCCAAGAGGGAGCCCAAAGGGCTCCGTGTGTAGATCCACGTTGGGCTTCGCTGCGCTCAACCCAACCTACAGGTACACCCACCACATCAATCCAAGGTTCTCGCCCAAGGAGCTGTTGCATGCCTTACGAACCGGACGATTATCTGACCCGCCACGTACAGACCAGCGGCACCGACCTGGCTGCCAAGGTCGATGAGCTGCTTGCCCTGGCCAGCCCCGCCAGCAGCCTCAACCAGCCGCTCTACCGCGACATGCTGTCCACCGTGATTCGTATGGCGCAAGCCGACCGCAATCGCTGGGACGCGAAAATCATGCTGCAGACCCTGCGCGAGATGGAGCATGCCTTCAGCGTGCTGGAGCAGTTCAAACGCCGCCGCAAAGTCACGGTATTCGGCTCAGCACGTACGCCGGCCAACCACCCGATCTATCTCTTGGCCAAGCAACTGGGTGCCGCCCTTGCCCGCCATGAGCTGATGGCAATTACCGGCGCAGGCGGCGGCATCATGGCGGCCGCCCATGAAGGAGCGGGGTTGGAACATAGCCTGGGGCTGAATATCGCCCTGCCCTTCGAACAAAGCGCCAACGCCACCATGCAAGGCAGCAGCAACCTGCTGTCGTTTAAATTCTTCTTTTTGCGCAAACTGTTCTTCGTCAAGGAAGCCGACGCTTTGGTGCTCTGCCCCGGCGGTTTCGGCACCCTGGATGAAGCGCTGGAAGTACTGACCCTGATTCAGACAGGCAAAAGCCCGCTGGTGCCGGTGGTGCTACTGGATGAACCCGGCGGCAGCTTCTGGCAGGACGCCCTGGCATTTATCCACAAGCAACTGGAAGGCAACGGCTACATTCTGCCCAGCGACTTGAAACTGCTGACCCTGGCACACAGCGCCGAACAAGCGGTGGAAGAAATCACCCGTTTCTACGGTAATTACCATTCCAGTCGCTGGCTGAAGGACCGCTTTGTCGTGCGCCTGCATCATCCACTGAACGCCGAGGCCATGGCGCAACTTCCGGAGCTGTTTTCTGACCTGTGCAAAAGCGCGGGTTTCGTTCAGCAACAAGGAGCGTTCGATAGCGAAGGCGATGAGCCCGATTTGGCGTCGCTAAGCCGCTTGGCGTTTACGTTTCGAGGAAGGGAATATGGGCGGTTGCGTGAGCTGTATGACTTTCTCAATGCACCGCAGAATTGGGCGAGCTAATCGCCCCCCGTAGGAGCGGCTTTAGCCGCGAATGGCCGGGCCTGAAAACGGATTGCATGGGGTTACCTGCAAGATCAAAAGCATCGCGGCTAAAGCCGCTCCTACGGGACCGTGCAGTTTTGTGGGAGCGGCTTTAGCCGCGATTGGCCGAGCCTGAAAACGACGCCTAATGGCTGGTCCGAAGATCAAAAGCATCGCGGCTGAAGCCGCTCCTACGGGTTAGCGGGCTCAGTCGTACAACTCACCGCGCAACAACCGGCTGATCATATCCATGGAGTAACCGCGGTAAGCGAGAAACCGCCCTTGCTTTGCACGCTCGCGAGCATCGTTCGGCTGCTCACCGAACTTGCGCCGCCACACCTCTTCCATCTGCTCACGCCAGTCGATGCCGCACTCGCGCAACGCCTGTTCGATGTCCGCGCGCGCCAGGCCTCGCTGGCCAAGCTCTTCGCGGATACGCACAGGCCCATACCCGGAGCGAGCACGGTAGGACACAAAGCTTTCGAGGTAGCGGGATTCGGATAACAGGCCCTCTTCCGTCAAACGGTCGAGTTCCGGTTGGATCAATTCAGGCGTAGCGCCGCGTTGGCGCAACTTGCGGGTGAGCTCGACACGCCCGTGTTCGCGGCGTGCGAGCAAATCCATGGCTGTCCGTCGTACGGCGGCAGGGCTGTCGAGTACGACGGACATGGTGCGACTCAGGCGTCCGCGTCAGCCAGGTCGTCTTCGGTGTTGTTTACCGCAGCGGCGGCAGCTGCAGCGGCAGCGTCCTTACCGGCCATCAACAGCTGATCGCGAATCTGCTTCTCGATGGTTTTGGCGATTTCCGGGTTGTCTTCCAGGTACTTGGCCGAGTTGGCTTTACCCTGGCCGATCTTGCTGCCCAGGTAGCTGTACCAGGCACCGGATTTCTCCAGCAGACCGAGTTGTACGCCCAGGTCGATGATTTCACCGTTACGGTAAATGCCCTTGCCGTACAGAATCTGGAATTCAGCCTGACGGAATGGCGGTGCCACTTTGTTCTTCACCACTTTCACGCGGGTTTCGCTGCCCACCACTTCGTCGCCTTCTTTCACCGCGCCGGTGCGGCGGATGTCCAGACGTACCGAGGCGTAGAACTTCAGGGCGTTACCACCGGTGGTGGTTTCCGGGCTGCCGAACATCACGCCGATCTTCATGCGGATCTGGTTGATGAAGATCACCAGGCAGTTGGCGTTCTTGATGTTGCCGGTGATTTTACGCAGGGCCTGGGACATCAGACGGGCTTGCAGGCCGACGTGCATGTCGCCCATTTCACCTTCGATTTCCGCTTTCGGCACCAGGGCCGCCACGGAGTCGACGATGATCACGTCGATGGCGTTGGAGCGCACCAGCATGTCGGTGATTTCCAGCGCTTGTTCGCCGGTGTCAGGCTGGGAAACCAACAGGTCGTCGACGTTGACGCCCAGTTTGCCCGCGTAGTCCGGGTCGAGGGCGTGTTCGGCATCGACGAAGGCGCAGGTGGCACCCATGCGTTGAGCTTCAGCGATCACCGACAGGGTAAGAGTGGTTTTACCCGAAGACTCCGGACCGTAGATTTCCACGATACGGCCGCGCGGCAGGCCGCCGATGCCGAGGGCGATGTCCAGACCCAACGAGCCAGTGGAGATCGAAGGAATGGCTTGGCGCTCATGGTCGCCCATGCGCATGACTGCGCCTTTGCCGAATTGCTTTTCGATTTGACCCAGGGCTGCAGCCAAGGCGCGCTTCTTATTCTCGTCCATTGAATCCTCACGTGATCAAGAGGGCCTAGCGGCCGCTAACAACTGTATAAGTAGACAGTATTATTCCACAGCGCAAGTCGAGCGCCTACCCCTGATCTGGAATTTCTCCTGCAGCTAGTCGGATCAGCCCCGCCAGCGCGGCTTCCACCGTTTGTCGCCGCACCGCCTCGCGATCCCCAGCAAACAGGCGCTTGCAGGTGAATAGCTGATCGCCGTCCGCCCAAGCCAGCCAGACCGTGCCTACGGGCTTTAGCGCTGTACCGCCGTCGGGGCCGGCAACGCCGCTGACCGCAACGGAAAAGCGCGCCGCACTTTTCTCCTGCGCCCCTCTGGCCATGGCTTCCACCACCTCACGGCTGACCGCGCCCACCGAGGCGAACAAGGTGGGCGGCACATCCAGCTGGCGGGTTTTCTGCGCATTGGAATAGGTGACGTAACCAGCTTCGAACCAGGCCGAGCTACCGGCAATGCGGGTAATGGCTTCGGCAATGCCGCCGCCGGTGCAGGACTCGGCGGTGCTCACCTGTGCCGCCAGCGCGTGTAGATCCTGACCCAGCTGCAAGGCCAGTTGAGTAATCACATCCAAGGCTAACTCCGGGCTTAAAGAGGATGACGGGGATACCGTACACTAGCGCCTTTTGCGCGCAAGGCTTGGGAATGAGCGATCTCTCCGCACACACACCGATGATGCAGCAGTACTGGCGGCTGAAAAATCAGCACCCCGACCAGTTGATGTTTTACCGCATGGGCGACTTCTACGAGATTTTCTACGAAGACGCGAAGAAGGCCGCCAAGCTGCTGGACATTACCCTGACCGCGCGCGGTCAGTCCGCCGGTATGGCCATTCCCATGTGCGGCATTCCTTACCACGCGGCCGAGGGTTATCTGGCCAAGCTGGTAAAGCTCGGCGAGTCGGTGGTGATCTGCGAACAGATCGGCGATCCAGCCACCAGCAAAGGCCCGGTGGAACGCCAGGTGGTGCGCATCATCACCCCGGGTACGGTGAGCGATGAAGCGCTGCTCGATGAGCGCCGCGACAATCTGTTGGCCGCCGTACTCGGTGATGAGCGCCTGTTCGGCCTGGCGGTGCTGGATATCACCAGCGGCCGCTTCAGCGTGCTGGAAATCGCTGGCTGGGAGAACCTGCTGGCCGAGCTGGAGCGCCTGAACCCGGTTGAGTTGCTGATCCCCGATGATTGGCCCCAGGGCCTGCCGGCAGAAAAACGCCGTGGCTCACGTCGTCGTGCGCCGTGGGATTTCGAGCGCGATTCGGCGCATAAAAGCCTTTGCCAACAGTTCGCCACCCAGGACCTGAAAGGCTTCGGCTGCGAAACCCTGACCCTGGCCATCGGTGCCGCCGGTTGCCTGCTCGGCTATGCCAAGGAAACCCAGCGCACCGCCCTGCCCCATCTGCGCAGCCTGCGTCATGAGCGTATTGACGATACGGTGATCCTCGACGGTGCCAGCCGCCGCAACCTGGAACTGGACACCAACCTCGCTGGTGGCCGCGACAACACTCTGCAATCGGTGGTCGACCGTTGCCAGACCGCTATGGGCAGCCGCTTGCTGACCCGTTGGCTGAACCGCCCGCTGCGTCAACGCGCGGTGCTGGATGCGCGCCAGGAGTCGATTGCCTGCCTGCTGGAGCGTTACCGCTTCGAGAACCTGCAACCGCAGCTCAAGGAAATCGGCGATCTGGAGCGCATCCTCGCCCGTATCGGCCTGCGTAACGCCCGCCCCCGCGATCTGGCGCGCCTGCGTGATGCCCTCGCCGCCCTGCCAGACCTGCAGATGGCCATGGCCAATCTGGACAGTCCGCACCTGCAAAACCTGGCCGGCACCGTCAGCACCTACCCGGAACTGGCCGAGCTACTGGCCCGCGCCATTATCGACAACCCGCCGGCGGTAATCCGCGACGGCGGCGTGCTGAAGACCGGTTACGACGCCGAGCTGGACGAGCTGCAATCGCTCAGCGAAAACGCCGGCCAATACCTGATGGATCTGGAAACCCGCGAGAAAGCCCGCACCGGCCTGGCCAACCTCAAGGTCGGCTACAACCGTATCCACGGTTACTTTATCGAGCTGCCGAGCAAGCAGGCAGAGTCGGCACCGGCCGATTACATTCGCCGCCAGACGCTCAAAGGCGCCGAGCGTTTTATTACCCCGGAGCTGAAAGAGTTCGAAGACAAGGCCCTGTCAGCGAAAAGCCGCGCCCTGGCGCGGGAGAAGATGCTCTATGACGAGCTGCTGGAGCGCCTGATCGGCCACCTCGGCCCGCTGCAGGACAGCGCCGCCGCGTTGGCTGAACTCGATGTGTTGAGCAACCTCGCCGAGCGCGCGCTGACCCTCGACCTCAATCGCCCGCGCTTTGTCGACGAGCCGTGCATGCGCATCAACCAGGGTCGCCACCCGGTGGTGGAGCAGGTGCTGACCACGCCGTTCGTAGCCAACGACCTGAGCCTGGACGACAGCACGCGGATGCTGATCATCACTGGCCCGAACATGGGTGGTAAGTCCACCTATATGCGTCAGACCGCGCTGATCGTGCTGCTGGCCCATATCGGCAGCTTCGTGCCGGCGGCCAGCTGCGAGCTGTCGCTGGTGGACCGCATCTTTACCCGCATCGGTTCCAGTGATGACCTGGCCGGCGGGCGCTCCACCTTTATGGTGGAGATGAGCGAAACCGCCAATATTCTGCACAACGCCACCGAACGCAGCCTGGTGCTGATGGACGAAGTGGGGCGCGGCACCAGCACCTTCGATGGTCTTTCGCTGGCCTGGGCGGCGGCCGAGCATTTGGCCCGTTTGCGCGCGTATACGCTCTTCGCGACGCACTATTTCGAGCTGACGGTATTGCCGGAAAGTGAACCGATCGTCGCCAACGTGCACCTCAACGCTACCGAGCACAACGAACGCATCGTGTTTTTGCACCACGTTCTGCCGGGCCCGGCGAGCCAGAGTTATGGCTTGGCAGTGGCGCAGTTGGCCGGTGTGCCAGGCGACGTGATCGTGCGTGCCAAGGAGCATCTGGCTCGCCTGGAAACCACCGCACTACCCCATGAATGGGCCCATGAACAGCCGCGTAGCGAGCCCGGCAAACCATCGGTGCCGATGCAAAGCGACCTGTTTGCCAGCGCCCCGCACCCGGTGATTGAGGAATTGGCTCGAATCAATCCCGATGATCTAACTCCGCGCCGGGCGCTGGAACTGTTATATACATTGAAAGCACGCATCTAACGCCTGGCCACACAAGCTGTTAGAATCCCGCGCGCTTTGGGAAAGCTCCGATCTATTAGCCTGGATCGGCGCTATCGTTTCCCGAGCCGAGGAGCCCAATTACTGAACCGGGCTCCCCAGCCGCCTGAGGAGAGAATGAGAAATGACCTTCGTCGTCACCGACAACTGCATCAAGTGCAAGTACACCGACTGCGTAGAAGTCTGTCCGGTGGACTGCTTCTACGAAGGCCCGAACTTTTTGGTGATCCATCCGGACGAGTGCATTGACTGCGCCCTGTGCGAGCCAGAATGCCCGGCCCAAGCCATCTTCTCCGAAGATGAAGTGCCAGAAGACATGCAGGAGTTCATTGCCTTGAACACCGACCTTGCAGAAGTCTGGCCGAACATCACCGAGCGCAAAGACGCTCTGCCCGACGCTGAAGAGTGGGATGGCAAGAAGAACAAGCTGGAATTGCTGGAGCGTTAAGCCCCGCGTTTCGGCGGCCAGAGAAGGTACCCATAGAGGTCCTCCGGCCCACAGACGTGAAAAACCGTGAATAGACAAAAGGCCCGCAAGCGGGCCTTTTGTTTGTGCCCGCCTTTCGGCAGGCAAAAAAAAGGGGCGGTTTGACCCGCCCACTCTTTCGTCCCTATTCCCTCTATTTCCCGCTCATCGTCCTGATGAATCGCTTCCTTCGATGTTCCTGGCCAAAGTCCCTGTCAGCCCGTGCTAGTCCGTAAGCACAGGTGAGATATTAGCGATATCCAAGGGGCGTTCAACTCGCGAAATCGACTAAAAAATAGCCACCCCTATCTACTGCAAAGTAATTATTCGTTTAATTTCAATTAGTTACAAAATAAGAAGGCAAAAAAATGGCCTTCCGCCGCCTAATCATTCCTCGTATCGCTTACAACCTTTGTAAGCAATCTCTTACATATCCCAATTTAGTAAGAAGCCCCCCACAAAAAACCCGGCCTAAGCCGGGTTTGTCTTTAGCGCATTAACAGCTGGGTCACTGGAACAGCGCGTCACTGGACAGGCCGTTTTTCTCCAGAATTTCCCGCAGGCGTTTCAGCGCTTCAACCTGGATCTGCCGTACCCGCTCACGAGTCAGGCCAATTTCCTGGCCCACCTCTTCGAGGGTGCAGCTCTCATGGCCGCGCAGGCCAAAGCGCCGCACCACCACTTCACGTTGCTTATCGGTAAGCTCCGACAGCCATTGATCGATGCTCTGCGACAGATCGTCATCCTGCAGCAGTTCGCAGGGATCGGTCGGGCGGTCATCGGTCAGGGTATCGAGTAGGGTTTTGTCGGAATCCGGACCCAGGGAAACGTCTACCGAGGACACCCGCTCATTAAGACCAAGCATGCGCTTGACCTCACCGACGGGTTTTTCCAGCAGATTGGCGATTTCCTCGGCCGAGGGTTCGTGATCGAGTTTCTGCGTCAGCTCCCGCGCGGCGCGCAGGTAGACGTTGAGTTCCTTGACCACATGAATAGGTAAACGAATGGTGCGCGTCTGGTTCATGATCGCGCGCTCAATGGTTTGCCGGATCCACCAGGTAGCGTACGTGGAAAACCGGAAACCGCGTTCCGGATCGAATTTCTCAACAGCGCGGATCAGCCCCAGGTTGCCCTCTTCAATCAGGTCCAGCAGCGACAGCCCGCGGTTGACGTAGCGCCTGGCAATTTTCACCACCAGTCGCAGGTTGCTCTCGATCATGCGCTTACGGCCCGCAGGGTCGCCCTTCTGCGCCAGCCGCGCAAAATGAACTTCTTCTTCAGGAGTAAGGAGAGGGGAGAAACCGATTTCGTTGAGGTATAGCTGAGTGGCGTCTAGCGCCCGGGTGTAGTCGATGTACTTATGTTGCTTGACCGCAGTGGAGTGCTTGGCTTTCGTGCGTTTGGCCGGAACTTCCGACTCATCATTGAGCACGTCTTCCAGAACGATGCCGGGCTCCATAAGCAGCACGTCATCATCCAAGTCAAACTCCGGCGCTTCTTTGTTGAGTGCCATTGTTCTTATCCCTTGCTGAGTTCGACATAAGCCCCGGCATCGCCCATTTCCCTGGCAATCCCCGAGCCCGTCCGGCCTACGTGGCTGGAGCGGGCTGACAACCGATCAACGCGCGGGCAAAAATTGCAGCGGATCCACAGGTTTACCCTGACGGCGAATCTCAAAGTGGAGTTTCACCTGATCGGTGCCGGTGGAACCCATCTCGGCAATTGTCTGCCCAACCTTGACTTGCTGCCCCTCCCGTACCAACAACTTGCGGTTATGACCGTAAGCGCTTACGTAGGTATCGCTGTGTTTGATGATCACTAATTCGCCGTAGCCCCGTAATCCACTTCCGGCGTACACAACAGAACCATCCGACGCGGCAAGAACAGGCTGGCCCAATTCCCCGGCTATATCAATGCCTTTATTCAAACTACCGTTTGAGGAGAATTTACCGATCAAAGCGCCGCCGGTCGGCCATGCCCAACCTGTAGCGGATCGACTCACCGACTGTACCGGAGTGGTCGCCGGGGTAGTGGCAACCGGGGGTTGCGCCGGTCGGGCGATGACCGGCACGGTGTTGGTCGGCACCACCACCAGCGGCGGTTTACTACCGTTATTAGCGGTGCTTGACGGTGTCTTGACCAGGGTAGGCGGACGACCACCGTCGAAGCGGATCACCTGGCCAACCTTGATGGTGTAAGGCGCCGGGATATTGTTACTGGCGGCAAGGGCGCGCCAATCCCAGCCAAACCGGAAGGCGATGGAATACAGGGTGTCGCTGCGCTGTACGCGGTATTGGCCGGTGGTGGTGGCAGGACGCTGCGGGGCAGCGGCGCTGCTGGTGGTGCTACCGCCAGTGGTACGGTCCACCACCTTTACACCGCCAGGCGGGGTGCTGCTGCAACCGGCCAGTAACACACCAAAGACCAGGCCACTCACCAGACGCTTGGTGCCTGCGATGCAAATCCACTGCTGAATGGCTGTGAGACTCACCCGCCTCTCCCTATCCGGTGACAAAAGAAAACCACTAACGCCGAAACCAACCCTAAGTTGGGCCGCCAGCCTACCGGCCAAGCGGCTCAGGCCACAGGCCCGTTAAGCAGCGGCACAAAGCGCACCGCATCGAGCACATGCCGGGAGAAGCCATTTTCTTCGCGGATGATCAGCATCAGTTGCTGTACATCGCCGGCACCCACCGGAATCACCAGACGCCCGCCAGGTGCCAGTTGATCCAGCAAGGCCTGGGGCACTTCGGCAGCTGCCGCCGTAACGATAATGCCGTTGTAGCTGGCCAGTGCCGGCCAGCCTTCCCAGCCGTCGCCCCAACGAAAGACCACGTTACGCAGATTGAGTGCCAGCAATCGTTCTTTCGCTCGCTCTTGCAGAGCCTGGATACGCTCCACCGAGAACACGCGCTCAACCAATTGGGCCAGCACGGCGGTCTGGTAGCCCGAGCCGGTACCGATTTCCAGCACCTTGTCCAATGGCCCGGCGGCCAGCAGCAGCTCGGTCATGCGCCCAACCATATAGGGCTGGGAAATGGTCTGGTTGTGGCCGATGGGCAGCGCCGTGTCTTCATAGGCACGGTGCGCGAAGGCTTCATCGACAAACAGGTGACGGGGCGTACGGCGAATCACTTCCAGCACACTGGCGTTGGACAGGCCTTCTTCGTACAGCCGTTGAATCAGCCGCTCACGGGTGCGCTGCGAGGTCATGCCTATGCCGCGGTGTTGCAGATCGTCTTGCCCGCGCGCCATCAGAGGAGGCCCTCCAACCAAGGCTCGAGACTCGGTAAGCCGGCATGGAAGGTGCGATCCAGTTGCAGCGGAGTGATCGACACATAGCCTTGCATGACCGCATGAAAATCAGTCCCCGGGCCGCCGTCTTCGGCTTCGCCCACCACCGAAATCCAATAGCCTTCCTTGCCGCGCGGGTTGACCACTTTGACCGGTGCCGCCGCACGCGAGCGGTGGCCCAGACGGGTCAACTGAATGCCGCGAATCTGATCGAGTGGCAGGTTGGGAATATTCACATTGAGCACGGTACGCGGCGGCAGGTTCAGGCGTGCATGTGCCTCAACCAGACGGCGTGCGATATGGGCGGCGGTCGGCAGGTTATCCACCTGGCGCGAGGTGAGCGAGAAGGCAAATGCCGGCGCGCCGATAAAGCGCCCCTCAAGGGCGGCGGCCACGGTGCCGGAGTACAGCACGTCATCGCCGAGGTTGGCGCCCAGGTTGATGCCCGACACTACCATGTCCGGCAACTCCGGCAGCAGGCCGTTGAGGCCCAGATGCACGCAGTCGGTGGGGGTGCCATTGACGCTGATAAAACCATTGCTGAGGGTCGTCGGGTGCAGCGGACGATCCAGGGTCAGCGAACTGCCTGCGCCGCTTTTGTCCTGGTCGGGGGCGATGACCACACAGTCGGCGTAATCCGCCAGCGCGCCATACAGCGCGGCGAGGCCGGGTGCAGTCACCCCATCGTCGTTTGAAATCAGAATGCGCATGAGTTGTCCGTCTGCCCTACCGGCAACAGCTCGACGATTTCACGCACCACAGCGGTGGCGAAGCATCCAGCCGGCAGGACGAATTCCAGTTGCAGAATGTCAGGCTCGGGATAATGCCACGTCAAACCGCTGATGGGGAGGCGCAGGATACGCCGTTCGTGAGCCATGCCCGCTGCGACCAGCCAGTCGCGCAATGCCGGCTCTTTTTCGGCGACCGATTGCTCGATTTCATGGGCCGCGCCGGCAGCCGGCGAGGGGCCCTCGCCCCACAACGGACCGGTAGGATGCAGATCGAGAATCGCCAGACGCGGATCGCTGCATTCGGCTTCCCCGGCTGGGAAAAAACTGCGGCTATCGGTGAACGCCAGCAAATCGCCAACCTGTGCGCGCTGCCAACTGCCGTCCGCCACCCGTGCTGCCAGCACCTGATTGAACAGATAACTGCGTGCCGCCGACAGCAGGCGCGAGCGCACATTACGCGCATCGGGTAGTTCCTGGCGACTGGCGAAATCCCGCGCCTGCACCACGTTGCCGCCCTGGTAGGCGAAACGCTGGGTGCCGAAATAGTTGGGCACGCCAGCGGCCTTGATCTGCTCCAGGCGTGCATCGAGCACCGCCCTGTCGCCCTGCAACTGAGTCAGACGCAGGGTAAAACCATTGGCCGAGTGTGCCCCGCGTTGCAGCTTGCGTTTGTGCCGGGCGGTTTTGACGATGATCAAGCTGTCGCTCTGCGCAGCAGAGAAATCCGGATCGGCCTTGCCCGGCAGGTGCAGGCTGAACCACTGGCGGGTCAGGGCCTGGCGGTCCTTGAGGCCGGCATAGCTGATCATCTTCAACGGCACGCCGGCGGCCTTGGCCAGACGGCGAGCGGCGTCTTCGGTATTCAGGCCGCGTTTTTCCACCCACAACCAGAGGTGCTCGCCTTCACCGGCCAGGGGGATATCCAGCACTTCATCGACCTGGAAATCTTCTGCGCTGGCTTTCAGCACTGCACGGCCGGCGACGTCACCAAAAGCCAGCGGGCCGAGCAATTCGAATTCGTTCATTGGGCTACCAACAGGGCGACGGCGTGGACGGCAATGCCTTCTTCACGACCGGTGAAACCGAGTTTTTCTTCGGTGGTGGCTTTGACGTTGACCTGATCCAGCCCGACCTCCAGGTCGGCAGCGATGGCGGCGCGCATGGTCTCGATATGCGGTGCCATCTTCGGTGCCTGGGCGACGATAGTGGCGTCGACATTGCCGACCTGCCAGCCCTTGGCCTTGATCAGGCTGACCACATGACGCAGCAGCACGCGGCTGTCGGCACCCTTGAAGTTCGGGTCGGTGTCGGGAAAGTGCTTACCGATATCGCCCAGGGCCGCAGCGCCGAGCAAGGCATCGCTCAAGGCATGCAACAGCACGTCGCCATCGGAGTGAGCAAGCAGGCCGAACTTGTGGGGAATCTGCACGCCACCCAGGGTAATAAAGGTGCCGTCGCAAAAGCGGTGAACATCGTAGCCGTGGCCGATACGCATAAGCCGGATCCTGGGAAAAGCCGGGAGTTTAACCGAAGGACCCCGTTAGCGCCGCTGGCACATGAATCTGCAGATCAAAAGCATCGAGGCTGAAACCTCTCCTGCAAGCAACTCGGTCACCTGTAGGAGAGGCTTCAGCCTCGATTGGAGCGACGGTGATCCTGGGGGCCTACCCCTTCAACGCCTCGGCATGATGCCGCAAGTGGTCATCTATAAAGCTGGCGATAAAGTAATAGCTATGGTCATACCCCGGCTGCATCCGCAAGGTCAGCGGATGCCCAGCCGCCTTGGCCGCTGCTTCCAGTGCCTGCGGTTTCAGCTGGCCTTCAAGGAAGTCATCCCGATCACCCTGATCCACCAGCAGCGGCAGCTTTTCCGTGGCCTCGGCAAGCAGCACGCTGGCATCCCATTCGCGCCAGCGCGAACGGTCGGCCCCCAGGTAGTTACCCAGGGCTTTCTCGCCCCATGGACAGTTCAGCGGGTTGCTGATCGGCGCAAAGGCTGACACCGACTGATAACGACCCGGATTTTTCAGCGCACAGATCAACGCACCGTGGCCGCCCATCGAGTGGCCGCTGATGCCGCGCTTGTCCGATACCGGGAAGTTGGCTTCGATCAGCGTCGGCAATTCCTGCACCACGTAGTCGTACATGCGGTAGTGCCGCGCCCAGGGTTCCTGGGTAGCGTTGACGTAGAAGCCGGCGCCCAGACCGAAGTCGTAGGCACCCGCTGCATCGTCGGGCACGCCCTCGCCGCGCGGACTGGTGTCCGGCGCGACGATGATCAACCCTAGTTCAGCGGCCATGCGCTGAGCGCCGGCCTTCTGCATAAAGTTCTCGTCGCTACAGGTCAGGCCGCTGAGCCAGTACAGCACCGGCAACTTGACGCCCTGCTCGGCCTGCGGCGGCAGGTAAACGGCGAACACCATGTCGCAGTTCAAGGAGCTGGAGCGGTGGCGATAGCGTTTATGCCAGCCGCCGAAGCTCTTGTTGCTGGAGACGATTTCAAGGGTCATGGGGTAGCCCGCCCTGGGATCAGTAGTGGATAACGGTGCGAATGCTCTTGCCTTCATGCATCAGGTCGAAGGCGTCGTTGATCTGCTCCAGACCCATGGTGTGGGTGATAAAGGTGTCCAACGGGATTTCGCCTTTCTGCGCTTTTTCCACATAGCTCGGCAGCTCGGTGCGGCCTTTGACGCCACCGAACGCCGAACCGCGCCAGACGCGACCAGTCACCAACTGAAACGGACGGGTGCTTATTTCCTGGCCGGCACCAGCCACACCGATGATCACCGACTCGCCCCAACCTTTGTGGGCGCATTCCAGCGCGGCGCGCATCAGTTGCACGTTGCCGACGCATTCGAAGCTGTAGTCCACGCCGCCGTCGGTGAGCTCGATGATCACGTCCTGAATCGGCTTGTCGTAGTCCTTGGGGTTAACGAAGTCGGTGGCACCCAGCTCACGGGCCACGTCGAACTTGGCCGGGTTGATATCGATGGCGATGATGCGCGAGGCCTTGGCCATTTTTGCACCGATGATCGCCGCCAGACCGATACCGCCCAGACCGAAGATGGCCACGGTGGCACCCTCTTCCACTTTCGCGGTGTTCAGCACTGCACCGATGCCGGTGGTAACGCCACAACCCAGCAGGCAGACCTTTTCCAGCGGCGCTTCTTTCGGAATCACGGCCAGGGAAACTTCTGGCAGCACGGTGTATTCGGAGAAGGTCGAGCAACCCATGTAGTGGTAAATCGGCTGACCCTGGTAGGAGAAACGGCTGGTGCCATCGGGCATCAGGCCCTTGCCCTGGGTGGCGCGTACCGAGCTGCACAGGTTGGTCTTGCCAGATTTGCAGAATTTGCACTCACGGCATTCAGCGGTGTACAGCGGGATCACGTGATCGCCGATCTTTACCGAGGTCACGCCCTCGCCCACGGCTTCGACGATGCCGCCACCTTCATGGCCGAGAATCGACGGGAACACGCCTTCGGAGTCCGCACCGGACAGGGTGTAGGCGTCGGTGTGGCAAACGCCGGTGGCGACGATACGCACCAGCACTTCGCCAGCTTTGGGTGCCTCAACATCGACTTCGACGATCTGCAGCGGTTCGTTCGGGGCAAAGGCTACGGCAGCACGGGACTTGATCATGGTCGCTCTCCAGCGGGTTAAAACAGTGGCGCAGAGTGTAGTCCAAGGTGCTTTACGGAAATAATCCGGCAAATAGCAAAACATTATTGCTATTGAGGGATAATCGCCAACTGGCTGAAGGAGCGCGCATGAGCAGTTGGGATGGGCTGGATGAATTTGTAGCGGTGGCCGAGTGCGGCCAGTTCACGGCAGCGGCGCAGCGCTTGGGGTTGTCGTCGTCCCAGGTCAGCCGGCAGATCGCCCGGCTGGAGGAAAACCTGCAAACCCGTTTGTTCTACCGCAGCACGCGGCGCGTGGCGCTGACCGAAGCGGGGCAAACGTTTCTGCAGCATTGCCAGCGCCTGCAGGATGGCCGTGAAGAAGCGTTGCGCGCCGTCGGCGATCTGGGCAGCGAGCCCAAGGGGCTGCTGCGTATGACCTGCGCGGTGGCCTATGGCGAACGGTTTATCGTGCCGCTGGTTACGCAGTTCATGAGCCGCCATCCGCTGCTGAAAGTGGATATCGAACTGAGCAACCGTACCCTCGATCTGGTGCAGGACGGCATCGACCTGGCGATTCGCCTGGGGCGTTTGCAGGATTCACGACTGGTGGCCACGCGCCTGGCACCAAGGCGCATGTATGTGTGTGCGGCACCAGGCTATATGCAGCGCTACGGGCAGCCACACAGCTTGTCGGAACTGAGCCAGCACAACTGCCTTATCGGCAGCAGCGACCATTGGGATTTTCAGCAAGACGGCCGCGAGTTGTCGCAACGGGTGCACGGCAACTGGCGCTGCAATAGCGGGCAGGCGGTGCTCGATGCGGCGCTGCAAGGGCTAGGGTTGTGTCAGTTGCCGGACTATTACGTGCAGGAGCATTTGAATAGTGGCGCGTTGGTGAGCTTGCTGGAGAAGCATCAGGCTCCGAACACGGCGGTGTGGGCGCTTTATCCACAGCAGCGGCATTTGTCGCCGAAGGTGCGGCAGTTGGTGGATCACTTGAAGGCGGGGTTGGCGCACTTGGGCTGAACGAACACTGCACTCGTAGGAGCGGCTTCAGCCGCGATGCTCTTGATATCAAAAACATCGCGGCTGAAGCCGCTCCTACAGAGAGCTCGAATCAGCTTTTGTGCGCCCACCGCAGGCGCAGCCATTCGAGGTCTTCCGGCCGGGTAACCTTCAGATTATCCGCCCGCCCCTCAATCAACCGTGGCGACTGCCCAGCCCATTCGATGGCCGAGGCTTCATCGGTGATTGGCACACCCGACACCAACGCATCTGCCAGCACCCGGTGCAAGTGCCCCAGGCGAAACATTTGCGGCGTATACGCCTGCCAGATCACCGAACGGTCCACGGTTTCCACCACACGCCCGTCGGGCCCCGCACGTTTCAAGGTGTCGCGCGCCGGCACCGCTAACAAACCACCGACTTGGTCATTGGCCAGTTCGGCCAACAACAGATCGAGGTCGTAGCGCGACAGATTGGGCCGGGCGGCGTCATGCACCAGCACCCAGTCGTCTTCACCGGCACCAAGCTCAGCCAAGCGGATCAAGCCATTGAGTACCGAATCGGCGCGCTCGGCACCGCCATCGGCGCGCTCGATGCGTTGGTTGCGGGCATAAGCCAGCGTCGGCCAGTAGGCGTCATCGACAGACAGGCAGACCACCAGCCCACGCAATTGCGGGTGGTCGAGGAAGCAGTCGAGGGTATGTTCGAGAATGGTTTTACCGGCCAGTTGCAGGTACTGCTTGGGCCGGTCGGCGAGCATTCGGGCGCCGACGCCTGCGGCTGGGATCAAGGCCCAGAAGGCAGGCAGAACAGGAGTGGTCATTCGTTCAACTGATAGAGGGTTTCGCCGTCTTTGACCATGCCCAGTTCATGACGGGCACGCTCTTCAACGGTTTCCATACCCTTCTTCAGCTCCATCACTTCGGCTTCGAGGATACGGTTACGTTCCAGCAGGTTTTCGTTTTCGCCCTTCTGCTCGGCAATCTGCCGCTGCAAGTCGGTGACCTGCGCAAAGCTGCCCTCGCCCACCCAAAGGCGGTACTGCAGGCCTGCCAGCACAAGAATCAAGGCAACGAATAACCAGTAAGGGCTACGCAATTTTTACAATCTCAATGAAAAGGGCAGCTTTCGCTGCCCTTTTTACCATCCGCGACTTAACCGCGGAACTCGGCACGACCACGGTACGGTGCTTTTGCACCCAACTGCTCTTCGATACGCAGCAGTTGGTTGTACTTGGACACGCGGTCGGAACGGCACAGCGAACCGGTTTTGATCTGACCGGCGGCAGTGCCCACAGCCAGGTCGGCGATGGTGCTGTCTTCGGTTTCGCCCGAACGGTGCGAGATCACCGCGGTGTAACCGGCGGCCTTGGCCATCTGGATGGCTTCCAGGGTTTCGGTCAGGGTGCCGATCTGGTTGAACTTGATCAGGATCGAGTTGGCGATCGACTTGTCGATGCCTTCCTTGAGGATCTTGGTGTTGGTTACAAACAGGTCGTCGCCAACCAGCTGAACCTTGCTGCCGATCTTGTCGGTCAGCACTTTCCAGCCGTCCCAGTCCGACTCGTCCATGCCGTCTTCGATGGAGATGATCGGATAACGCTCGGTCAGGCCAGCCAGGTAGTCAGCGAAACCGGCAGCATCGAACACTTTGCCTTCGCCAGCCAGGTCGTACTTGCCGGCTTCGAAGAATTCGCTGGATGCGCAGTCCAGAGCCAGGGTCACGTCAGTGCCCAGTTTGTAGCCAGCGTTGGCTACGGCTTCGGCGATGGCCGCCAGGGCGTCTTCGTTGGATGCCAGGTTCGGCGCGAAACCACCTTCGTCACCCACCGAGGTGCTCAGGCCGCGAGCCTTAAGAACGGCTTTAAGGTGATGGAAAATCTCGGTGCCCATGCGCAGGCCGTCGGCGAAAGTCTTGGCACCAACCGGCTGAACCATGAACTCTTGGATATCGACGTTGTTATCGGCGTGCTCGCCACCGTTGATGATGTTCATCATCGGTACCGGCATGGAGTACACACCCGGGGTGCCGTTGAGGTTGGCAATGTGCGCGTACAGCGGCAGGTCCTGGTCCTGGGCAGCGGCTTTGGCAGCGGCCAGGGACACCGCGAGGATGGCGTTGGCACCCAGGCTGGCTTTGTTTTCAGTGGCGTCCAGGGCGATCATCGCCAGGTCCAGGGCTTTCTGGTCTACCGGGTCTTTGCCCAGCAGCAGGGAGCGGATCGGGCCATTGATGTTGGCGACTGCTTTGAGTACGCCTTTGCCCATGTAACGGCTCTTATCGCCATCACGCAGTTCCAGCGCTTCGCGCGAACCGGTGGAGGCACCCGACGGCGCGCAGGCGCTGCCGACGATACCGTTGTCGAGAATGACGTCTGCTTCGACTGTCGGGTTGCCACGGGAGTCGAGAACTTCACGACCTTTGATATCGACGATCTTTGCCATTGTTGTTAACACTCCAAAATATGACGAAAACGGCGCTGCAGAGAGGTTGATGCAGGCAGCTTGAAACCAGAGCGGCCGGCTCGACGACTCTCTGACTCACGGGTCAGAGCTCGCCCGAGCGGCACTTTACCGAAAGTTGCTGCGCTTAGGCAGTCTCAATCGGCGGGAAGCTCTTGACCAGGTCGTCCAGGGCCTTGAGCTGGGTCAGGAACGGCTCCAGCTTGTCCAGACGCAAGGCACAGGGGCCATCGCACTTGGCGTTGTCCGGGTCCGGGTGGGCTTCAAGGAACAAGCCCGCCAGGCCCTGGCTCATGCCAGCCTTGGCCAGGTCGGTGACCTGGGCACGACGGCCGCCAGCGGAATCGGAACGCCCGCCCGGCATTTGCAGGGCATGGGTCACGTCGAAGAACACCGGGTATTCAAACGACTTCATGATGCCGAAGCCAAGCATGTCCACCACCAGGTTGTTGTAACCGAAGCTCGAACCACGCTCGCAAAGGATCAACTGGTCGTTACCGGCTTCGACGCACTTGGCCAGGATATGTTTCATTTCCTGGGGGGCGAGGAACTGGGCTTTCTTGATGTTGATGATCGCGCCGGTCTTGGCCATGGCTACGACCAGATCGGTCTGACGGGACAAGAAGGCAGGCAACTGAATGATGTCGCACACGGCGGCAACCGGAGCAGCTTGCTCTGGCTCGTGCACGTCAGTGATGACGGGCACGCCGAAGGTTTTCTTCACTTCTTCGAAAATCTTCATGCCCTCTTCCAGGCCTGGGCCACGGAAGGAGGTCACAGAGGAGCGGTTGGCTTTGTCGAAGCTGGCCTTGAACACGTAAGGGATACCGAGCTTGTCGGTAACGCGCACGTATTCTTCGCAGGCTTTCATCGCCAGGTCGCGGGATTCAAGAACGTTGATACCGCCGAACAGCACAAAGGGTTTGTCGTTGGCGATTTCGATATTGCCAACCTTGATGACTTTCTGGGTCATGCCTTTCTCGCTTTCTGCGCCAGTGCGGCGTTAACGAAACCACTGAACAATGGGTGACCATCGCGCGGAGTAGAGGTGAACTCCGGGTGGAACTGGCAAGCCACGAACCACGGGTGATCCGGTGCTTCCACCACTTCAACCAGGGCACCATCGGCAGAACGGCCGGTGATTTTCAGGCCGGCTTCCTGCAGTTTTGGCAGCAGGTTGTTGTTCACTTCATAGCGGTGACGGTGACGCTCAACGATGGTTTCTTTCGCATAGCAGTCGAATACTTTCGAGCCTTCGATCAGGTGGCAATCCTGCGCGCCGAGACGCATGGTGCCGCCCAGGTCCGAGGCTTCGGTGCGAATTTCCACACCGCCTTCGGCGTCTTCCCACTCGGTGATCAAACCGACAACCGGGTGACCGCTGACCTTGTCGAACTCGGTGGAGTTGGCATCGGTCCAGCCCAGCACGTTACGGGCGAACTCGATAACCGCCACCTGCATACCGAGGCAGATACCCAGGTACGGGATCTTGTTTTCACGGGCGTATTGCACCGTGGTGATCTTGCCTTCCACGCCGCGCAGACCGAAGCCGCCGGGTACCAGAATGGCGTCCACGCCTTCCAGCAGGCCGGTGCCTTGCTGCTCGATGTCTTCGGAATCGATGTAACGCAGGTTGACCTTGGTGCGGTTCTGGATGCCGGCGTGACTCATCGCTTCGATCAGCGATTTGTAAGCGTCCAGCAGCTCCATGTACTTGCCGACCATGGCGATGTTGACTTCTTTTTCCGGGTTCAGCTTGGCATCGACAACCCGGTCCCACTCGGACAGGTCGGCACCGCCGCACTCCAGACCGAAGCGCTCGACGACGAAATCGTCCAGGCCCTGGGCGTGCAATACGGAAGGAATCTTGTAGATGGTGTCGACGTCTTCCAGACCGATCACCGCACGTTCTTCAACGTTGGTGAACAGAGCAATCTTGCGACGCGAGGACACATCGATCGGGTGGTCGGAACGGCAGATCAGCACGTCCGGCTGCAGGCCGATGGAGCGCAGCTCTTTCACCGAGTGCTGGGTCGGCTTGGTCTTGGTTTCGCCAGCGGTGGCGATGTACGGCACCAGGGTCAGGTGCATCAGCATGGCGCGCTTGGCACCCACTTCCACGCGCAACTGGCGGATGGCTTCGAGGAACGGCTGGGACTCGATGTCGCCAACGGTACCGCCGATTTCCACCATGGCCACGTCGGCATCGCCTGCACCTTTGATAATGCGGCGTTTGATTTCGTCGGTGATATGCGGAATGACCTGGATGGTCGCACCCAGGTAGTCACCACGGCGCTCTTTGCGCAGCACGTCTTCGTAGACGCGGCCGGTGGTGAAGTTATTGCCCTTGGTCATGGTGGTGCGGATAAACCGCTCATAGTGACCAAGGTCGAGGTCGGTCTCGGCACCGTCGTGAGTGACGAACACTTCACCGTGCTGGAACGGGCTCATGGTGCCCGGATCGACGTTGATATAAGGGTCCAGTTTAAGCATGGTGACCTTCAGGCCCCGCGCCTCCAGGATAGCCGCCAATGAAGCCGAGGCGATGCCTTTCCCCAATGAAGAAACAACACCGCCCGTGACGAATATGTAGCGCGTCATGAAAAACCCTAGAAGTCTGCGTTTAGGCGGTTTGCGCCGCCGGGGAAAGCTGAAGGAGGGCTGCTGCCCACCCATTACCGACAAAGCCAAAGACGATGCCGTGAAAATTGATAGCCGTGCAGAGAATCCGAAGGACTCCGCATTAGCTGTATGAGACGGGAGCGTAGTCTACCGGAACTACCCTTTCAGCTCAAACGTTGGTCATTCGTCGGCGCCTGCCACTGCAATTGCCAGTCCGCCTCAGCAGCGCCGCGGATTGCAGGCAGATTGGCGACTGCCACCAACTCATCACCGCGAAACAACAATGGCAATCTTGGCCGAACAAAAGCTGGAATTGCCTGTTCATTGAGCAGGCGTTTGAGATCGCGATGACCGCGACCCGGCAGATTCATAACTTCCCCACCTTGGCGATAGCGCACCTGCAATGGCCCACCGGGTGCTTCGCCTTGCAGGCTCAATTGGCCATTGCCCGGGAGTTGCAGCGGGTGCTCGGGCGCAGACCAGACCAGTGGTGGCACCGGTGCCGCCAGCCAGGCACCACTCAACCACCACAGACGCCCGCCCTCGCGGTGCAGCTCACCCTGAGCCAGACGCCATACCGGCTTGGCCTCAGCGCCGGCATCACGCAAGTCCAGCCATCCGGCCCAGTGCTCGCTGTCGGGCAGCAGGGTCAGCGGTGCCAGCCAATGGCGCAGGGCATTGCGTTGGCGCTCGGGCGAAAGGCTGAGCAACGGTTGCAAAACCAGCGATGGCAGGTTCAGCCAGGCGAAGGGGCTGGGGGTTTGCGCCGGCTTCAGGTCCAGTTCGGCGAGTTCGTCCAGCAAGCCCTGCGCCTCGCGCAAATGCGCCGCACTGCGCGCAAGTGTGTGCGCCGCCTGCGGCCAGTGCGCGGCGAACTGCGGGAACACCTGATGCCGCAGATGGTTGCGCGCGTAGGCCGGGTCGGCATTGCTGGGATCGTCCACCCAACTCAGGCCGTGCTCGTGGGCATAGGCCAGCAACTCGGCACGCGAACAATCCAGCAGTGGTCGCACCACGTTGCCCCGCCCTAACGGGCGGCTCGCTGGAATACCGGCCAAGCCACGCACACCGGCACCGCGCAGCAAGCGAAACAGTAAGGTCTCCGCCTGGTCATCGCGGTGCTGCGCGGTGAGCAGTACCTCGGCCTCCCCCAACACCTGGGTAAACGCCTGATAACGCGCCTCGCGGGCCGCCCGTTCCAAACTGGCACCCGGGGCAACCTGCACATTAATAATGCGCAGCGGCACACCCAACCCATCACACAGCCGCTGACAATGCGCCGGCCAGCCGTCAGCCGCAGCCTGCAGGCCGTGATGGATATGAATGGCATTAAGAGGTGGCAAGCGCTCGGTGTGCCCGAGGGTCGCCAAGAGGTGGAGCAGAACGCTGGAGTCCAGGCCACCGGACAAAGCGATATGCCAGGCCGGCGCAGCACGCCAGGGTGCCAGGCCAGCTAGCAACCTGGCGTGCAGATTCATTTAGGCAATGCCGTAGCTCATCAGACGGTCGTAGCGACGCGCCAGCAGCGCATCGATATCGAACTTCTGCAAGGACGCCAACTGCTCACCCAATGCGGCACGAATCGAGGCAGCGGCCACGGCCGGTGCCGAATGCGCGCCACCCAGCGGCTCGTCGATCACTTTATCTACGATGCCCAGGCCTTTCAGGCGCTCGGCAGTAATACCCATGGCTTCAGCAGCATCCGGGGCCTTTTCGGCGGTTTTCCACAGAATGGAAGCACAACCTTCCGGCGAGATCACCGCGTAGGTGGAGTACTGCAGCATGTTCAATTGATCACACACGCCAATGGCCAGTGCGCCGCCGGAACCACCTTCACCGATTACGGTGGCGATGATCGGCGTTTTCAGCCGCGCCATCACGCGCAGGTTCCAGGCAATGGCTTCGCTCTGGCCACGCTCTTCGGCGTCGATGCCCGGGTAGGCGCCCGGGGTGTCGATAAAGGTCAGGATCGGCATTTTGAAACGCTCAGCCATTTCCATCAGGCGGCAGGCTTTGCGGTAGCCCTCTGGTCGTGGCATGCCGAAGTTGCGGCGAACTTTCTCGCGCACTTCGCGGCCTTTCTGGTGACCGATCACCATGACTGGCTGATCGTTGAGACGGGCTACGCCGCCAACGATGGCCGGGTCATCAGAAAAATGGCGGTCGCCGTGCAGTTCGTCGAACTCGGTGAAGATATGTTCGATGTAATCGAGGGTGTAGGGGCGACGCGGATGGCGGGCCAGCTTGGCGATTTGCCAGCTGGTGAGGCTGCCGAAGATGCTCGCGGTCAGCGTGTTGCTCTTGTCTTGCAGACGGGCAATTTCATCACTGATGTTCAGCGAATTGTCGTTACCGACCAGGCGCAGCTCTTCGATCTTGGCTTGCAGATCGGCAATCGGCTGTTCGAAATCGAGAAAGTTCGGGTTCATAGTCATCCGTCTTGCGCCGAGGCCGTGGCCTGGCGGCTTAGTCCGTTGAGCGCCTTACCTTACGGGAACAGGCGCAGTCAGGTCGAGAGTAAAAACCGTGCGGCGAGCAGGGATCCCCGCTCGGCACGCCAAAAACTAGCGATAGTGCAAAAAGACGTTGTCGCGCCCGAACTGGTCACGCAATGTCTGAATCAATCCATCGGCCGGGTCGATCCGCCAGCCTTCACCGAACTGCAACAAGGCCTTGGCTTCGCTGCCGGTGTAGTCGAGGGTGATCGGGCAGCCGCCGCGATGCTTCTTGCACAACTCAGCCAACCAACGCAGGCGATCACCTTTCAATGCATCGCTCTGCACCCGCACCCGCAGGCTTTCGGCCAGGCCGGTGCGCGCATCTTCCAGGCTCATCACGCGTTTGGCGCGCAGGCGCAGGCCGCCGGAGAAATCGTCGTTACTCACTTCACCTTCGACCACCACCAGCGCGTCGGTCTGCAGCAGCGCCTGGGCGGAGTTGAAGGCATCGGCAAACAACGAGGCTTCGATGCGCCCGGAGCGGTCATCGAGGGTGATAAAGCCCATCTTGTCGCCCTTCTTGTTCTTCATTACCCGCAGATTGACGATCAGCCCGGCAATGGTCTGGCTGTCGCGCGCAGGCTTCAAGTCGATGATGCGCTGGCGGGCGAAGCGACGGATTTCGCCTTCGTACTCGTCGATCGGGTGACCGGTGAGGTACAGGCCCAGGGTTTCCTTCTCACCGCGCAGACGTTCTTTGAGCGACAGCTCCTTGGCCTTCTTGTGCTTGGCATAGACGTCCAGGTCGGCGTCACCGAACACCCCGCCAAACAGGTCGGCATGGCCGCTGTCGTGGCTGCGCGCAGTCTGCTCGGCGGCCTGAATCGCTTCTTCCATCGAGGCCAGAAGCACCGCGCGGTTGCGGTCGATATTGGCCTGATAGGCTTTGATTTCGTCGTGGAAGTACGGGCCCAGGCGGTCCAGCGCGCCGCTGCGGATCAAGGCATCGGTGGTGCGCTTGTTGATGCGCTTGAGGTCGACACGGGCGCAGAAGTCGAACAGGTCCTTGAACGGCCCGGCCTGACGCGACTCGACAATCGCCTCCACCGGCCCCTCGCCCACACCCTTGATCGCACCCAGGCCGTAAACAATGCGGCCGTCGTCGTTCACCGTGAACTTGAATTCCGAGGTATTCACATCCGGTGCGTCGAGGCGCAGCTTCATGCTGCGGCACTCTTCGATCAGGGTCACCACCTTGTCGGTGTTGTGCATATCCGCCGACAACACCGCCGCCATAAACGGCGATGGGTAGTGGGCCTTCAGCCAGGCGGTCTGGTACGACACCAGGCCATAGGCGGCGGAGTGGGATTTGTTGAAGCCGTAACCGGCGAATTTCTCTACCAGGTCGAAAATGTTACCGGCCAGGTCCGCGTCGATATTGTTCTTCGCGCAACCGTCAATAAAGCCGCCGCGTTGCTTGGCCATTTCCTCGGGCTTTTTCTTACCCATGGCGCGGCGCAGCATATCCGCCTCACCGAGGGTGTAGCCGGCCATCACCTGGGCGATCTGCATCACCTGTTCCTGGTACAGGATGATGCCGTAGGTCGGCAGCAGCACCGGCTTGAGGCCGTCGTACTGGTAGTCCGGATGCGGGTAGGCCAGCTCGGCACGACCGTGCTTACGGTTGATAAAGTCATCCACCATGCCGGACTGCAGCGGGCCCGGACGGAACAGCGCCACCAGTGCGATAAGGTCTTCCAGGCAGTCGGGCTTGAGCTTTTTGATCAGCTCTTTCATGCCGCGCGATTCGAGCTGGAATACCGCAGTGGTTTCTGCCTTCTGCAACAGCGCGTAGGTCGGCTTGTCGTCCAGCGGAATAAAGTCGATGTTCAGCGGGCCGTCGCCAACTTTGGCGCGGTCGCGGTTAATGGTTTTCAGCGCCCAGTCGATGATGGTCAGGGTGCGCAGGCCGAGGAAGTCGAACTTCACCAGGCCAGCGGCTTCCACGTCGTCTTTGTCGAACTGGGTTACCAGACCGCCGCCTTCGTCGTCGCAATAGATCGCGGCAAAGTCGGTGAGTTTGGTCGGGGCGATAACCACACCACCGGCGTGCTTGCCGACGTTACGGGTAACGCCTTCAAGCTTCTTGGCCATCTCCCAGATTTCAGCGGCCTCTTCGTCGACCTTGAGGAAGTCACGGAGGATTTCTTCCTGCTCGTAGGCTTTTTCCAGGGTCATGCCCACTTCAAAGGGAATCATCTTCGACAGGCGATCCGCCAAGCCGTAAGACTTGCCCTGCACCCGCGCCACGTCGCGCACCACCGCTTTCGCCGCCATGGTGCCGAAGGTGATGATCTGGCTAACCGCGTTGCGGCCGTACGTTTGGGCCACGTATTCGATTACGCGGTCGCGGCCGTCCATGCAGAAGTCGATATCGAAGTCGGGCATGGATACCCGTTCCGGGTTCAGGAAACGTTCGAACAGCAGGTCGTACTGCAGGGGGTCGAGGTCGGTGATCTTCTGCACGTAAGCCACCAGGGAACCGGCACCTGACCCCCGGCCCGGGCCGACCGGAATGCCGTTGCGCTTGGCCCACTGGATAAAGTCCATCACGATCAGGAAGTAACCGGGGAAGCCCATCTGGATGATGATATCCAGCTCGAAATTCAGCCGGTCGACATAGACCTGGCGTTTCTCTTCATAGTTGGGCGTGGTCTCTTTCGGCCACAGCACCGCCAGACGCTCTTCCAGCCCCTCGAAGGAGATCTTGCGGAAGAACTCGTCCATGGTCATGCCGTCCGGCACCGGGAAGTTGGGCAAGAAGCTCTTGCCCAGCAGGATTTCGATATTGCAACGCTTGGCGATTTCGACGGTGTTTTCCAGCGCCTCGGGGATATCGCTGAACAGCTCCCACATTTCTTCCGGCGATTTCAGGTACTGCTGGTCGCTGTAGCTGCGAGCGCGGCGCGGATCATCGAGGGCACGACCCTCACCGATGCACACGCGGGTTTCGTGAGCTTCGAAGTCGCCCTGCTTGATAAAACGCACGTCGTTGGTGGCCACCAGCATGGCGTCACAACGGCCAGCCAGTTCGACCGCCAGGTGCAGGTATTCTTCGTCGTTGACGCGGCTGGTGCGTTGCAGCTCGAGGTAGAAACGGTCGGGGAACACGTCCTGCCACTCACGCAGCGAGGCTTCGGCTTCCTGGATATTGCCGGCCAGCAGATTGAGGCCAATTTCGCCTTCTTTGGCACCGGACAGGGCAATCAGCCCCTCGGACGCTTCCTTGACCCACTCACGCTCAATGATCACTTCGCCATTGCGCTGACCTTCGGTGAAGCCGCGGGAGATCAATTCAGTGAGGTTGCGGTAACCCTTGGCATTCATTACCAGCAGGGTCATGCGGCTGAGCTGGCCGTCTTCGTCTTTGCTCGCCAGCCACAGGTCGGCACCGCAGATCGGCTTGATGCCAGCGCCCATCGCCGCTTTATAGAACTTCACCAGGGAGCACAGGTTGCGCTGATCGGTAACCGCCACCGCTGGCATACCTGAACCGGCGGCCGCCTTGACCAGCGGTTTGACCCGCACCAGGCCGTCGATCAGGGAGAACTCGGTATGCAAACGCAGGTGAACAAAGGTGGCCGGCATGCTGATCCTATAAAGCGCAAAAACGACAAGGCCCGGATTGTACCGGGCCTTGGCGCAAACATCAGCTCAGAGCTTTAAACGTCTTCCAATAAGCGCCGCACGGGGGCGAAGGAGCGCCGGTGGATCGGCGTCGGACCCAGACGCTGCAACGCTTCCAGGTGTACTGGTGTTGGATAACCTTTATGCCCACCAATGCCGTAACCCGGATACAGCGCTTCCATTTCCTGCATCTCGCGGTCACGGCTGACCTTGGCCAGAATCGAGGCCGCAGCAATGGCCGGCACCTTGCTGTCGCCCTGCACCACCGAGGCGCTGGGCACCTGCAGTTTTGGGCAGCGGTTGCCGTCGATCAGCGCCAGGCGCGGTGTCACGCTCAAACCTTCGACCGCACGCTGCATGGCCAGCATGGTGGCGTGCAGAATATTCAGCTGGTCGATTTCTTCGACCTCGGCGCGAGCGATGCACCAGGCCAGGGCTTTCTCTTTGATTTCGTCGAAGAGCTTTTCGCGCTTGGCTTCGGTGAGCTTTTTCGAGTCATTGAGGCCGAGGATCGGCCGCGCAGGGTCGAGAATCACCGCCGCCGTCACCACCGCACCACAGAGCGGGCCGCGACCCACCTCGTCAACGCCGGCAACCAGCTCCTCCACCAGAGTGAAATCCAGACCCAACTGCATCAGCGCGCTCCCACCAGTTCAAGCACGGCCTTGGCCGCTTCGGTGGATGCGTCGCGACGCAAGGTGCGGTGGATCTGATCGAAAAATTCGGTTTGCGCCTGGCCGCCAGTCAGAAGCGGTGCCAGTGTTTGCGCCAAGGCTTCCGGGGTGGCGGCGTCCTGCAATAGCTCAGGCACCAACAGGCGGCCGGCAAGCAGGTTGGGCAGCGACACATAGGGGCTTTTCAGCATGCGCTTGAGAATGCAGTAGGTCATCGGCGCTACGCGGTACGCCACCACCATCGGCCGCTTGTACAGCAGCGCCTCCAGCGTGGCGGTACCCGAGGCGATCAGCACGGCGTCGCACGCCGCAAGGGCGGTGTGCGAGTGGCCGTCGAGCAGGGTCACGGGGATATCGTGACCGACTAGCTGCGCTTCGATTTGCATACGACGCTCCGGGCTGGCGCAAGGCAGCACAAACCGCACGCCAGGGCGCAAGGCCCGCAGGCGCACCGCGGCATCGAGAAACAGACTGCCCAGACGAGACACTTCACCGCCACGGCTACCCGGCATCAAGGCCACCACCGGACCGCTCTCCGGCAGATTCAGCTCGGCACGGGCTGCTGCACGGTCGGCTTCCAGCGGGATGGCGTCTGCCAGGGTATGACCAACGAAACGTACGGGCACTTGATGCTCGTCGTAGAACTTCGCCTCGAAGGGGAACAGGGTCAGCATCAAGTCGCAGGCTTCGCGGATCTTCAGCACGCGCTTCTGCCGCCAGGCCCAGACCGAGGGGCTGACGTAGTGCACGGTCTTGATGCCGGCGCGGCGCAGCTTTAGTTCGAGGTCGAGGTTGAAGTCGGGCGCGTCGATACCAATAAACACATCGGGCTTGGCCGCGATCAGGGTCTGGAGCAGACGCTTGCGCCGCGACAGCAGCTCCGGCAGCCGGCCCAGCACTTCCACCAGGCCCATTACGGCCAGGCGCTCCATAGGGAAATAGGCGTTCATGCCTTCGGCCTGCATACGCGGGCCGCCGACACCAATGAATTCAACCTGAGGATGCTGCGCCTTGAGGGCATGCATCAGACCCGCGCCGAGGATGTCGCCTGACGCCTCACCGGCAACGATGGCGATACGCACTGGAGCGCCCATGGTTAGCGGGTAATGCCGCGCGACGAAGCTTTGATCGAGTCGATAAACACCGCGACTTCGGGGTACTGGGCCGCGGACTCTGCCAGCTCGGCCAGCGCCTTGTCGACGGTCAACCCTTGGCGATACACCACTTTATAGGCACGGCGCAGGGCCTGAATCGCCTCTTCGCTGAAGCCCCGACGGCGCATGCCCTCGAAGTTCATGCTGCGCGCTTCGGCCGGGTTGCCGAACACGGTGACATAAGCCGGTACGTCCTTGCCGATGGCAGTGCCCATGCCGGAAAAGCTGTGGGCGCCGATATGGCAGAACTGATGCACCAGGGTGAAACCGGACAGAATCGCCCAGTCATGCACATGCACATGACCGGCCAGGGCGGTGTTGTTAACCAGAATGCAGTGGTTGCCGATCACGCTGTCATGCCCGACATGGGCATAGGCCATGATCAGGTTGTGGTCGCCAATGGTGGTTTCCGCGCGATCCTGGATGGTGCCACGGTGAATGGTCACGCCTTCGCGAATGACGTTGTGATCGCCGATCACCAGGCGGGTGTCTTCGCCCTTGTACTTGAGATCAGGGGTGTCTTCGCCCACCGAGGAAAACTGGTAGATGCGGTTGTGCTTACCAATGCGCGTCGGCCCTTTGAGAATCACATGGGGGCCGATAACCGTACCCTCGCCGATTTCCACACCGGGACCGACGATCGACCAAGGACCGACTTCTACGTCGTCGGCGAGCTTGGCAGTCGGATCGATGATCGCGCGAGGGTCAATCAAACTCATAGTTTCCTTTCCGCACAGATGATTTCTGCCGAGCACACTTCTTTGCCGTCAACACTGGCGCGGCAGGCGAACTTCCAGATACTGCGCTTGGAGCTGATGAACTTGGCTTCAAGAATCAGCTGGTCGCCCGGGGTCACGGGCTGGCGAAAACGCAGCTTATCGGAGCCGACGAAGTAGTAAAGCGTGCCATCGGCCGGCTTCACGTCAAGCATCTTGAAACCCAGGATGCCGGCGGCTTGGGCCATGGCTTCGATGATCAGCACACCCGGCATGATCGGGTGTTCAGGGAAGTGACCGTTGAAAAAAGGCTCGTTGATGCTGACATTCTTGTAGGCGCGAATGGTCTTGTCTGCCACATCCAAATCGACCACACGGTCTACCAGCAGGAACGGGTAGCGGTGCGGCAAGTATTCGCGGATCTGGTTAATGTCCATCATGTTCGGAAAAGCCTGTAATAGAGGAAGGGGACTGACGAATGCCGTCAGTCACGCATCAGATGAAGCATCGTCGGCCGGGGTCACGGCGGCCAGACGCTTTTCTAGCTGCTGCAGACGACGCGCCATGTCATCGAGATTACGGAAACGGGCAGCGCTCTTGCGCCATTCCGCAGCCGTTTGCATGGCGGTGCCGGAAGAATAGGAACCGGGCTCGGTAATCGAGCGGGTCACCATGGTCATGCCCGTGACGAACACGCCATCACAGATATCAATATGCCCCACCAGGCCCACGCCGCCGGCAAGCATACAGTGCTTACCGATCTTGGTGCTGCCGGAAATCCCGACACAGGCGGCCATGGCAGTGTGATCACCGACCTGAACGTTGTGCGCGATCATGATCTGGTTATCCAGCTTCACCCCGTTACCAATGATGGTATCGGCCAGCGCGCCACGGTCGATGGTGGTGTTGGAACCCACTTCGACGTCATCACCCAGGGTGACGCCGCCGATCTGGGCGATCTTCTGCCACACGCCTTTTTCATTGGCAAAGCCGAAGCCTTCGCCGCCGATCACGGCACCCGACTGAATCACCACCCGCTTGCCGATCTGCACGTCGTGGTACAGCGTGACGCGTGGTGCCAACCAGCCGCCCTCGCCGATCACGGTACGCGCGCCGATAAAGCACTGCGCACCGATGGTCACCCCGGCACCGATCTGCGCACCACTCTCGATCACTGCATAAGCACCGATACTGGCAGTGGCATCGACCACAGCATCCGCCGCAACGATGGCAGTGGCGTGAACGCCTGCTGTCGCGCGGGGTTTGCGATCGAACAGATGGGAAAGCTCGGCATAGGCCAGGTAGGGATTGGCTACCACCAAGGCCGCGCCGGCATAACCTTCGGCATCTGCCGCGGTCAGCAACACCGCGCCGGCTTTGCAGTCGGCGAGGAATTTGCGGTATTGGGGGTTGGCCAGAAAACTCAGCTGATCCGGACCTGCCTCATGCAAGGTGGCCAGCCCGCTGATGCGGGTGTCCGCAGCGCCACGCAGGGTGGCACCTAGACGCTCGGCCAACTGGCCGAGGGAGAAAACCGAAGCCGTCATGATTAACGCGACTGGTTCATGCGCTCGATGACTTGGCGAGTGATGTCGTACTGAGGTTTGACATCGATCACCGCACCACGCTCGAGCACCAGGTCGAAGGCGCCGTTCTTGATGACGTCTTCAACAGCCTTGTCCAGAGTCGGCTTCAGCTTCTTCAGCATTTCACGGTCAGCAGCGGCTTTGGCTTCGTTCAGCTCTTTGGACTGGAACTGGAAGTCGCGGGCCTTTTGCTTGAATTCAAGCTCCAGACGCTCACGCTCGCCTTGCTGCAGTTTGTCGCCTTCTTTGACCAGGCGGTCCTGAATGCCTTTGGCGCTGGTTTCCAGGGCCTTGAGCTTGGTCAGTTGCGGACCGAATTTCTTCTCGGCATCGACTGCGTACTTCTTCGCAGCGTCCGACTCGAGCAGTGCCTGCTGATAGTTCAGCACGGCAATTTTCATGTCGGCGAAGGCCGGGCCTGCCAGAACGGCAGCGCTTAACAGTACCAATTGGATCAACTTGCGCACGATGTACTCCTGCAAAACTGTTGTTTGATCAGGTAATTAGAAAGTCTGACCGAGAGAGAACTGGAACACTTGGGTGTCGGCGTCGTCCGGCTTCTTGATTGGCATGGCCAAGCTGAAGCTGAGCGGGCCCAACGCGGTAATCCAGGTCACGCCAACACCTACGGAGCTGGCCAGACTGTTCAGGTCGAGATCACAACCGCTGTCGCCACGTTTTTTCTGCGTGGAGCTGCAGTTGGTATCGAACACATTACCCACATCCCAGAACAACGAGGTACGCAGGGAACGCTGGTCTTTCACGAAAGGCAGCGGGAACAGGTATTCCGCACCACCCTGGATCAACACGTTACCGCCGAATGGCAGCGGATCTTGGTCCGGGTCAGTGTAACGACCGTATTTGTCCTGACCGCCACCGGCTACATAACTCGGGGTACTGCGTGGGCCGAGACTGCTGTCTTCGAAACCGCGCACCGAGTTGAAACCACCGGCGTAGTAGTTCTCATAGAACGGCAGGCCGGAGGTGGAGCCGTAACCGTCGCCATAACCGAGTTCGGTATGGAAACGCATGGTGGTATTGGTGGTCAGCGGCGCGAAGATCTGCGCGCGGTAGTCCAGCTTGTAGAAGGACAGGTCGCTACCTGGAATGGTGCTTTCCAGAACCAGGCTTTGCGAGTGACCACGGTTGGCCAGTACGCCACGGTTGAGGGTGGACTCGGACCAGCCGATGGAGCCTTTGAAGTTGAGGAAGTTATCCCCTTCCTGATCGAGGAAGTTGATGATCTCGTCAACGGTGTAGTCACCGGTCTTGATTTCGTCTTCCTGAACAGTCAGGCCGAAGGTCAGACGCGAGGTTTCGCTGATCGGGTAGCCGATGCTCACACCACCACCGTAGCTGTCTACCGCGTAGCTGGAAACGTCGGTGTCCAGTTCGTCGTAGTCAGTGGTGCGGTAGAAGGCGTTGTAACCCAGGCTCACGCCGTCAACTGTCCAGTAGGGGTCAACGAAGCCGAAGTTGTAGCGGGTTTGGTATTCGCTGCGGGTCAGGCCGATGCTGACCTTGTTACCGGTACCGAGGAAGTTGTTCTGGCTGATCGAACCACCAAGAATCAGACCGGCGTTCTGGGCGAAACCGACGCTGGCGGTGATCGAACCGGACGCTTGCTCTTCTACGCTGTAGTTCACGTCAACCTGGTCGTCGGTGCCCGGCACTTGCGGAGTTTCGACGTTCACTTCCTTGAAGAAGCCCAGACGTTCCAGACGGGTTTTCGACTGATCGATCAGGTAGGTCGATGCCCAGCCGCCTTCCATCTGACGCATTTCGCGGCGCAGCACTTCGTCTTCGGACTTGGTGTTGCCTCGGAAGTTGATGCGGTTGACGTAGGCACGCTTGCCCGGGTTAACGGCAAAGGTGATGGAAACGGTGTGATCGTCGTCATGTGCTTCTGGCACGCCGTTGACGTTAGCAAAGGTGTAACCCTCGTTACCCAGACGGCGGGTGATCAGCTCGGAGGTCGTGGTCATCAGCTTGCGCGAAAACACCTGGCCTTTCTTCACCAGCAGCAGGGCTTTGACTTCTTCTTCCGGAACCTTGAGGTCACCGCTCAGCTTCACTTCACGAACGCTGTACTTCTGGCCTTCATCTACGTTGACAGTGATGTAGACGTGCTTCTTGTCCGGGGTGATGGATACCTGGGTGGAGGAGATATCCATGTTGATGTAGCCGCGGTCCAGGTAGTAGGAACGCAGACGCTCAAGGTCACCGGAGAGTTTTTCGCGGGCGTACTTGTCGTCGTTCTTGAAGAAGGACAGCCAGTTGGTGGTCTTCAGTTCGAACAGATCAACCAAGTCTTCATCCGGGAATACGGTGTTACCCACTACGTTGATGTGCTCGATGGCCGCTACTGTGCCTTCGTTGATGTTGATCTTCAGGGCTACGCGGTTGCGTGGCTGAGGAATCACTTCAGCTTCGATCTCGGCCGAGTAGCGACCCTGGGCCACGTACTGGCGTTGCAGCTCGTTACGCACACCTTCGAGGGTGGCCCGCTGGAAGATCTCGCCTTCGGACAGACCGGACTGGTTCAGACCCTTGAGCAGGTCCTCACTGGTGATGGCCTTGTTGCCTTCGATCTCGATGCTGGAGATCGACGGACGCTCAACCACGGTCACGACCAGCACGTTGCCGTCACGACCCAGATTGATGTCCTGGAAGAAACCGGTTTTGAACAGCGCGCGGGTCGCTTCGACCAATTGGCGGTCATCGGCCGTCTCGCCCACGTTCAGGGGCAAGGCGCCGAACACGCTGCCGGCGGAAACCCGCTGCAGGCCGTTGACGCGGATATCGGAGATGGTGAAGGACTCGGCGTGAACTTCGGCGATCATCAGTGCGAAGAGCACCACAGGTAGCAGCAGCAGACGTTTCATGAAGTCCTTTCTTATTCCAACTGACGATAAAAAATCTGCCGCAGGTTGCGGCACTTTTTGTAATTCGGTGAACAGTACTGCGATGAAACTCAGAACCGGCTCAGGTCATTGACCAGCGCCAGCAACATCACCCCAACCACCAGACTGATGCCGATTTGCATCCCCCACCCCTGCACTCGCTCCGATACAGGGCGACCACGCACCCATTCGATCAGATAGAAAAGCAGGTGACCCCCATCAAGCACGGGAATCGGCAAAAGATTGAGAACCCCCAAACTGATGCTCAGATAGGCCAGGAAATTCAGAAAATCCCCTACCCCGGACTGGGCTGAAGCGCCCGCCACTTTAGCAATGGTTATCGGCCCGCTCAAGTTTTTTACCGACAGCTCGCCAAAGAGCATTTTCTTCAGCGAATCAAGGGTCAAGAGGCTCATCGTCCAGGTGCGCTTCAGCGCTTCAGAGACCGATTCCAGCGGCCCGAAACTCACCTCGCGGAGCATATCGGCCGGCCATTCGCCAACCAGCGGCCCCGCGCCAAGGTAGCCGGAATGGGCCTTGTCATTACCTTTGGAGACCAGCGTGACCGGAATCTCGACCTGTTTGCCGTCACGCTGCACCGCCAACAGCACGCGCTGCCCGGCACGCGGACGCACGTAATCGATCAATTGCTGCCAATCGGCCAATGCCACACCATCCAGACTCAGCACGCGGTCACCGACCTTCAGCCCTGCCGCCTGCCCTGGGCCTTCCGGATCAAGGGTGGTCAGCACCGGCTCTACAGCAGGGCGCCACGGACGAATCCCCAGGGAAGCAATGGGATCGGGCTCTTCGGCACCCTTGAGCCAATCCTGCAGTTGTACTTGATAGGTGGACTCGGTACTGGAGCCCGGCTCACGCACCTGCACCGCAACCTGCCCGCTTTCACCCAGGCGGCGTACCAGTTGTAGACCGATACCACTCCAACCGGTGGTCTTCTCGCCATCGACAGCAATGATTTCCTGCCCGGCAGCCAGCCCCGCCTGCGCGGCGAGGCCCTGCGGCTCGACCGCACCAATCACCGGACGCACCTGCTGGCCGCCCATCATGGCGAGAATCCAGAAGAAGAAGATGGCGAGCAGGAAGTTGGCGATAGGGCCAGCAGCAACAATGGCGATACGTTGCAGCACCGGCTTGCGATTGAATGCGAAAGGGAGGTCTTCGTGGGCGATCTGCACGTCGGTTTCGCGCTCGTCGAGCATCTTCACGTAGCCGCCCAGGGGAATGGCGGCGACCACAAACTCAGTGCCATGACGGTCCGACCAGCGCACCAGCGGGGTGCCAAAGCCGACAGAGAAGCGCAGCACCTTCACACCGCAGCGGCGAGCGACCCAGAAATGGCCGAACTCATGGAAGGTAACCAGCACGCCCAGGGCGACCAGCAGGCCGCACACCATATACAGCATATTCATTTGCATCCTCCGAGCTAGCGCCCGTGGTGACTCAACCAGTGTTCAGCCTGGGCTCGCGCACTGGCATCGGCCGCCAGCACGGCATCGAGACTGTCTACCGGCTGGGCCGGCTGAGCATTCAAGACCGCGTCAATCATACTCGCGATCTCGGGGAAACGAATGCGCCGCTCGAGAAACGCCGCCACTGCAATCTCATTGGCCGCATTGAGCATCGCGGGTGCCGTACCACTCACCTCGACAGCCTGCCGCGCCAGGCGTAGACAAGGGAAGCGCTGCTCATCGGGTGGCAGAAAATCCAGACGGGCAATGGCGAACAGATCCAGCGGCAACACCCCGGAGTCGATCCGCTCCGGCCAGGCCAGGGCGTGACTGATGGGTGTACGCATATCCGGGTTACCCAACTGCGCCAACACCGAGCCATCGACATAGTCGACCAGCGAGTGAATAACGCTTTGCGGATGAATCACCACTTCGACCTTGGAGGGTGGCGCGTCGAACAACCAGCAGGCCTCGATCAGCTCCAGGCCTTTGTTCATCATGCTCGCCGAGTCGACGGAGATCTTGCGGCCCATGGACCAGTTGGGGTGCGCGCAGGCCTGCTCCGGCGTCACATGCTGCAGATCACCCAGCGGCGTTTGCCGGAAGGGACCGCCAGAGGCGGTCAGCAGAATGCGCCGCACGCCCACGGCATTGAGGCCGCGGGAATAGTCGGTGGGCAGGCATTGGAAAATCGCGTTGTGTTCACTGTCGATTGGCAGCAGCACCGCGCCGCTTTTGCGCACCGCCTGCATAAACAGCGCACCAGACATCACCAGCGCTTCTTTATTGGCCAGCAACACCTTCTTGCCAGCCTCGACCGCCGCCAGAGTCGGCTTCAAGCCGGCCGCACCGACAATGGCCGCCATCACTGCGTCCACTTGCGGATGGGCTGCGACCTCGCAGAGACCGCCCTCCCCTTCCAGCACCCGGGTCGCCAGACCAGCAGCCCGCAAGGCATCACGCAGCTTGCCGGCAGCCGCCGCATCGGCGACTACCGCATAGCGCGGACGATGCAGCAGACAGAGCGCTTCCAGCTCGGCCAGACGCGAGAAACCACTAAGGGCGAATACCTGATAACGCTGGGGATGACGGGCAATTACATCCAGAGTACTGAGACCGATGGAGCCGGTAGCCCCCAGTACGGTGATCTGTTGCGGCTGACTCACAGCGAACCCCAGCCTGCGCCCCAGAGCAACACGGTGAACATTGGAATGGCAGCGGTAAGGCTGTCGATACGGTCGAGCACGCCGCCATGCCCCGGCAGCAGATTGCTGCTGTCTTTGAGCCCGGCTTGGCGCTTGAACATGCTCTCAGTCAGATCACCCACCACCGACACCGCGACGATCAGCGCGACGCCAGCCAAGCCGAGTACGAACTCACCGGCACTCCAGCCACGGAACAGACCCACACCGACAGCGATCAGCAGACAGGTGAGCAAACCACCAATCACGCCTTCCCAGCTTTTGCCCGGACTGACCTTGGGTGCCAGCTTGCGCTTGCCAAAGGCTCGACCAGAGAAATAGGCACCGATATCCGCGCCCCAGACCAGAATCATCACGGCAAAAATCAGCCAGTTGGCCAACGGCCATTGCTTGATCAGCACCAGGCCTTGCCAGGCCGGCAGCAGAATCAGCAAACCGATCACCAGCTTGACCGGCGTAGCCACCCAGTAGCGGCTGCTCTCAGGAAAGTTGATAACCAGAAAGGTAGCTGCCAACCACCAGACAATGCCGACCAGCAACACAACCGGCACCAGCGCTGGCACCTGATACAGCACGAACAGCAACACGGCGACGGCCGCAGCATACGCCACACGCACAGGCTGCGCTTCAAAGCCCGCCAGACGCGCCCACTCCCACGCCCCCAGGGTTACCACCGCACCGATAAACAGGGCGAAGGCCGCACCGCTGAGCAGAAAAAAACCACCAAGGGCGATGGGTGCCAGAATCAGGGCGGTGATGATGCGTTGCTTCAACATTGTGCGCGAGCCTCAGCCGCCACCTGCTCGCTGGTCTTACCAAAGCGACGCTGGCGGGTAGCGTAATCGGCCAGCGCTTTGCGCATGGCGTCGTGTTTGAAGTCCGGCCAGAACAGGTCGGAGAAATACAGCTCGGAATACGCCAGCTGCCACAGCAGGAAGTTGCTGATGCGATGCTCGCCACCGGTACGGATGCACAGGTCCGGCAACGGCTGATCGCCAGTGGCCAGGTGTCCCTGGAGCAAACGCGGAGTGATGTCTTCCGGACGCAAATGACCAGCCTGCACCTGATGCGCCAACTGTTGCGCAGCCTGGGCGATATCCCACTGGCCGCCATAGTTGGCCGCCACTTGCAGGACAAAGCGGTCGTTGCCGGCAGTCAACGCCTCGGCTTCACGCATGGCGCTTTGCAGCTCCGGGTGAAAGCGCGAGCGGTCACCAATGATGCGCAGGCTGATGCCGTTGGCATTGAGCCGTTTCGCTTCGCGCCGCAGGGCGGAGAGAAACAGCTCCATCAAAGCGCCCACTTCGTCTGCCGGCCGATCCCAGTTCTCACTGGAAAAGGCGAACAGGGTCAGCACTTCGACGCCTTCCTCGGCACACACCTCGATCACCGCGCGAACCGCATCGACGCCCGCCTTGTGCCCAGCAACACCAGGCAGCAGGCGTTTCTTGGCCCAGCGGTTATTGCCATCCATGATGATCGCCACATGTCGTGGCACGCCCGGCGAGCCGGTCTTGACGGTCTTTTCCATGACGAGACCGGCCGTTAAACGGCCATCAGATCCGCTTCTTTCTGCTTCACAGCCACTTCAATCTCACCAACGAACTTGTCCGTCAGTTTCTGGATATCGTCGGCCGCACGGCGTTCTTCGTCTTCGCTGATCTCTTTCTCTTTGACCAGGTCTTTGAGCTGGCTGAGCGCGTCACGGCGGATGTTGCGCACAGCGACACGACCGTCTTCAGCGGCATCACGGGCCTGCTTGGTGAAGCCCTTGCGGGTTTCTTCGGTAAGTGCCGGCATGGTCACCAGCAGCAGCTCGCCGAGGTTGGTCGGGTTCAGACCCAGGCCGGAGCTCTGGATAGCCTTGTCGACGGCGCTGAGCATGTTGCGCTCGAACGCGACGATCTGCAGTGTGCGGGAATCTTTAACGGTGACGTTGGCGACCTGGTTCAGCGGGGTATCAGCGCCGTAGTAAGGCACCATCACGCCGCCGAGCACGCTTGGGTGCGCCTGACCGGTGCGAATGCGACTGAAGGCGTGGACAAGCGATTCCAGGCTCTTCTGCATACGTTCTTGGGCATCTTTCTTGATTTCGTTGATCATTGCTCGCCTTCCTCGATCAGGGTTCCTTCCGCGCCGCCCACTACGATATTCAGCAGTGCGCCGGGCTTGTTCATATTGAAGACCCGCAGCGGCATCTTGTGATCGCGGCACAGACAGATGGCCGTAAGGTCCATCACGCCGAGCTTGCGATCCAATACTTCGTCATAGGTCAAACGGTCGAATTTTTCGGCATTCGGGTCTTTGAACGGGTCGGCGGTGTAGACGCCATCCACCTTGGTCGCCTTCAGCACCACATCGGCATCGATTTCGATGGCACGCAGGCAGGCTGCGGAGTCGGTGGTGAAGAACGGGTTACCGGTACCGGCGGCGAAAATCACCACATCCCCGGAGTTCAAATGACGGATGCCTTTGCGGCGATCGTAATGATCGGTGACACCGACCATGGAAATCGCCGACATCACGATAGCGGGGATATTCGAGCGCTCCAGCGCATCGCGCATGGCCAGGGCGTTCATTACCGTAGCCAGCATACCCATATGGTCACCGGTGACACGATCCATGCCGGCAGCGCTCAAGGCGGCACCACGGAACAGGTTACCGCCACCAATCACCAGGCCTACCTGCACGCCAATGCCAACCAGTTGGCCGACTTCAAGGGCCATGCGGTCGAGCACTTTAGGGTCGATACCGAAGTCTTCCGAGCCCATCAAGGCTTCGCCGCTAAGTTTGAGCAGAATGCGTTTGTAGCGAGGTTGGCGACCACTCACCTGCTGAGCCATGCGTATCTCTCCTGCGGCGTTTGAATTCTGAACAGGCGATATGCCCGTATTGATCGAGCGCTTGGACAGCGCTCATGGCATTTGGTGCAGCACAGTGCACCAATACCTCTTACACATGCAATTGTCGGCCCCATTTCGACAAAGAGGCTGCGCGCGTGAGCGGGCAGCCTCTTCGGGGCGACAGGTAAAAACCCGTCTTTTACTGCTTGCTGGCAGCCAGCTGAGCCGCTACTTCGTCTGCGAAGTTCGATTCAACTTTCTCGATGCCTTCACCAACGCCGTAACGTACGAAGGAAACGATTTCAGCGCCGGCTTTCTTGGCCAGAGCACCAACGGTGACTTCTGGATCCTTAACGAAAGACTGCTCTACCAGGCTGGCTTCGGCCAGGAACTTGGAGATACGGCCTGCAACCATCTTCTCGACGATCTCGGCTGGCTTGCCTTTGATCTTGTCTTCGTTCAGGGACAGGAAAACGCCCTTCTCGCGCTCGATGGCTTCAGCAGAAACTTCCGATGGCAGCAGGAACTCAGGGTTGCTGGCAGCAACGTGCATAGCGATGTCACGAGCCAGCTCCGGAGTACCGCCTTTCAGCGAAACGATCACGCCGATTTTGTTGCCGTGAACGTAAGCACCCAGCACGTCGCCTTCAACAGCGGTCAGACGGCGAATGTTGACGTTCTCACCAACCTTGGCAACCAGCTCAACGCGAGCGGTTTCACGAGCAGCGATCAGCGGCTCAACGGTGGTCAGGTTTTCGGCCAGGGCCTGGTCGATGCTGTCCGCTACGAATTTCTTGAAGTCGTCTTGCAGAGCCAGGAAGTCGGTCTGCGAGTTCACTTCCATGATCACGGCACGCTTGTTGTCAGCAGTAACCTTGACCGCGATGGCGCCTTCGGCAGCCACGTTACCGGCTTTCTTGGCGGCCTTGATGGCACCCGAAGCACGCATATCGTCGATGGCTTTCTCGATGTCGCCGCCAGCCTTGGTCAAGGCCTTTTTGCAATCCATCATGCCTTCGCCAGTACGCTCACGCAGTTCTTTAACCAGCGCTGCAGTAATCTCTGCCATTTCGAAATCCTCTTGGATAAGTCCCACCCGGCGAGCCGGATGACGATCAATTCTAAGGTGGCAAAAAGGGGGCCTAGCCCCCTTTTTGCTAACCGAGAGACGCTAGACGCAGTCTACTCAGCCTTCAGCTTGTTCAGCAGCAACAGGAGCTTCGACGAATTCGTCGGTGCCGCCGTTGGCGTTGCTGCGGCCACGCACTACTGCGTCAGCCATTGCACCCATGTACAGCTGGATGGCGCGGATGGCGTCATCGTTGCCTGGGATGATGAAATCAACACCTTCCGGGCTGCTGTTGGTATCGACTACGCCGATAACCGGGATGCCGAGCTTGTTAGCTTCGGTGATAGCAATGCGCTCGTGATCAACGTCGATTACGAACAGGGCATCAGGCAGGCCGCCCATGTCCTTGATACCACCCAGGCTGCGATCCAGTTTTTCCAGATCACGAGTACGCATCAAAGCTTCTTTTTTGGTCAGTTTGGTGAAAGTGCCGTCTTGCGACTGAACTTCCAACTCACGCAGACGCTTGATCGACTGGCGGATGGTTTTGTAGTTGGTCAGCATGCCGCCCAACCAGCGGTGATCGACGAACGGCGAACCGCAACGTGCTGCTTCTTCAGCAACGATCTTGCCAGCGGAACGCTTGGTGCCGACGAACAGAATCTTGTTTTTGCCCGAAGCCAGTTTCTCAACGAACGACAGAGCGTCGTTGAACATCGGCAGGGTTTTTTCCAGGTTGATGATGTGGATCTTGTTGCGCGCGCCGAAAATGTACTTGCCCATTTTCGGGTTCCAGTAACGGGTCTGGTGGCCGAAGTGCACACCGGCCTTCAGCATATCGCGCATATTGACTTGGGACATGATAGTTCCTTGATAAGTCGGGTTAGGCCTCCACGTATCCCAATGACCAACCCCCAGCTGTTCTTGTTAGAGAGAACTACTGAGAGGCACCCAGGCCATCGTGTCGATACGTGTGTGGGGTTTAGGCTTTCAGGCTAGTGCCCGGAAAGCGGCGCATTTTATACCACAGCAGGCAGGGAAACGGAACCCAAAAGTACGCTGCAAGCTACCCACCGATCAGACGCAAATCTCCCTCTACTATAAGGAAAGGACCATGAGCCCGTAGGAATCACCCCTTAACTGGCTAGTTAGCCCCCTTGGAATGCTAGAATCGCGCTTTCCGTATTTTTGCCGAGCGCCGAACGGGCGCTGAGAGAGTTCGTATGACCGTCACTATCAAGACGCCCGAGGAAATCGAAAAAATGCGCATCGCCGGCCGTCTGGCCAGTGAAGTGCTGGAAATGATCGGCGAATACGTCAAACCCGGCGTCACCACCGAAGAACTCGACCGCATTTGCCACGACTACATCGTCAACGTTCAGCAGGCCATTCCCGCGCCGCTGAACTACAAGGGCTACCCCAAGTCGATCTGCACCTCGATCAACCATGTGGTGTGCCACGGCATTCCGAACGAGAAGCCGCTGAAAGATGGCGACACGCTGAACATCGACGTCACCGTAATCAAAGACGGCTACCACGGCGACACCAGCCGCATGTTCCACGTCGGCAGCGTGCCGGTGTGGGCCGAGCGCTTGTCGCAAGTCACTCAAGAGTGCATGTACAAGGCCATTGAGCTGGTCAAGCCCGGTTGCCGCCTGGGCGACATCGGCGAAGTGATTCAGAAGCACGCGGAAAAGAACGGCTTCTCGGTGGTGCGCGAGTTCTGCGGCCACGGCATCGGCAAGGTCTTCCACGAAGAGCCACAGATTCTGCATTACGGTCGCGCCGGCACCGGCATGGAGCTGAAAGAAGGCATGACCTTCACCATCGAGCCGATGATCAACCAGGGCCGCGCCGACACCAAGGTGCTGGGCGATGGCTGGACCGCTATCACCAAGGACCGCAAGCTGTCGGCGCAGTGGGAGCACACCCTGGCGGTAACCGCCACCGGCTACGAGATCTTCACCCTGCGCAAAGACGACACCATTGCGCGCACCTCGGCCTGAGTGAATTCCGTCTCTCGTCCTCGTATATAAATAGAAAGGAAAGCTGCTGAATGCCGCAGGTGGACCCCGAGTTGTTCGACCGCGGCCAGTTCCAGGCGGAACTGGCGCTGAAAGCCAGCCCCATCGCGGCGTTCAAAAAAGCCATCCGCCGCGCCCATGAGGTGCTCGATGCGCGCTTCAAGGAAGGCCGCGATGTGCGGCGCCTGGTTGAAGACCGCGCCTGGTGCATCGACCAGATCCTGCGCGAAGCCTGGGCCCAGTTCGACTGGAGCGAAGACGCCGATATCGCCCTGCTGGCCGTCGGCGGCTACGGCCGTGGCGAGCTGCACCCCTACTCGGACATCGACCTGCTGCTGTTGCTCGACAGCGCCGACCACGAAATCTTCCGCGATTCCATCGAACGTTTCCTCACCCTGCTGTGGGACATCGGCCTGGAAGTGGGGCAAAGCGTGCGCTCGGTGGATGAATGCGCCTCCGAAGCCCGCGCGGACCTGACGGTGGTCACCAACCTGATGGAAAGCCGCACCATTGCCGGCCCCGAGCGTTTGCGCCAACGCATGATCGAGGTCACCAGCACCAGCAAGATGTGGCCAAGCAAGGAATTCTTTCTGGCCAAGCGCGACGAGCAAATCGCCCGCCACGCCAAGTACAACGACACCGAATACAACCTGGAGCCCAACGTCAAAGGCTCGCCCGGGGGCCTGCGCGATATCCAGACCATTCTCTGGGTGGCCCGCCGGCATTTCGGCACGCTGAATCTGCACGCCATGGTCGGCCAGGGCTTTTTGCTGGAAAGCGAGTATTCGCTGCTGGCCTCGTCCCAGGAATTTCTCTGGAAGGTGCGTTACGCGCTACATATGCTCGCCGGCCGCGCCGAAGACCGCCTGCTGTTCGATCACCAGCGCGCCATCGCCAAGCTGCTGGGTTTCGAGGACAGCAACGGCAAGCTGGCCATCGAACACTTTATGCAGAACTACTACCGCGTGGTGATGAGCATCTCCGAGCTGAGCGAGCTGGTGGTGCAGCACTTCGAAGAGGTGATTCTGCGCAGCGGCGAAGAAAGCCAGGTGTCGCCGATCAACAGCCGCTTCCAATTGCGCGACGGCTATATCGAAGTCACCGCTTCCAACGTATTCAAACGCACGCCGTTCGCCATTCTCGAAGTGTTCGTGCTGATGGCGCAGAACCCCGAGATCAAAGGTGTACGCGCCGACACCGTGCGCCTGTTGCGCGAACACCGGCACCTGATCGACGACGAGTTCCGCAAGGACATTCGCAATACCAGCCTGTTTATCGAGTTGTTCAAGTGCGAGATCGGCATTCACCGCAACCTGCGGCGGATGAACCGCTACGGCATTCTCGGCCGTTACCTGCCGGAATTCGGCGATATCGTCGGGCAGATGCAGCATGACCTGTTTCATATCTACACCGTCGATGCGCACACGCTGAACCTGATCAAGCATCTGCGCAAACTGCAGTACACGCCGATTTCCGAGAAATTCCCGCTGGCCAGCAAGTTGATGGGCACCCTGCCCAAGCCGGAACTGATCTACCTGGCCGGCCTGTATCACGACATCGGCAAAGGCCGTGGTGGCGACCATTCCGAGCTCGGCGCGGTGGACGCCCAGGCCTTCTGCGAACGCCACCAACTGCCAGCCTGGGATTCCCGCCTGATCGTCTGGCTGGTACAGAACCACCTGGTGATGTCGACCACCGCGCAGCGCAAGGACTTGTCCGACCCGCAGGTGATCCACGACTTCGCCCAGATGGTCGGCGACCAGGTGCACCTGGATTACCTCTACGTGCTCACCGTGGCCGACATCAACGCCACCAACCCGACGCTGTGGAACTCCTGGCGCGCCAGCCTGCTGCGCCAGCTCTACAGCGAGACCAAACGCGCCCTGCGCCGTGGTCTGGAGCACCCGGTGGACCGCGAAGAGCAGATCCGCCAGACGCAGAACGCCGCCCTCGACATTCTGGTGCGCAGCGGCACCGATCCGGACGATGCCGAACAACTGTGGTCGCAACTCGGTGATGACTACTTCCTGCGCCACACCGCTGGCGACGTGGCCTGGCACACCGACGCGATCCTGCAGCACAGCTCGGCCCACGATCCGCTGGTGCTGATCAAGGAAACCACCCAGCGCGAATTCGAAGGCGGCACGCAGATTTTTATCTACGCCCCCGACCAGCACGATTTCTTCGCGGTAACCGTGGCCGCCATGGACCAGCTCAACCTGAACATCCATGACGCCCGGGTGATCACTTCCAGCAGCCAGTTCACCCTCGATACCTATATCGTGCTCGACGCCGACGGCGGCTCGATTGGCGACAACCCGGCGCGTATCAAGGAAATCCGTGAAGGCCTGGTCAATGCCCTGAGCCACCCGGACGACTACCCGGCCATCATCCAGCGCCGGGTGCCGCGCCAGCTCAAGCACTTCGCTTTTGCTCCGCAGGTGGTGATTTCCAACGACGCCGGCCGCCCGGTTACCGTACTCGAACTCACCTCCCCGGACCGCCCCGGCCTGTTGGCGCGGATTGGCAAGATCTTCCTCGATTTCGACCTGTCGCTGCAGAACGCCAAGATCGCCACCCTGGGCGAGCGCGTGGAAGACATATTCTTCGTCACCGATGCGCACAACCAGCCGCTGTCCGATCCCGATCTGTGTGCCCGGTTGCAGGACGCGATCATCCAACAGCTCTCCGATGCCGACGGCAACCGGGTCGAACTCTCCCGTATCAGTATTTGAATAGCGACGCCCGAACATGAATGACGCCCTGAACCACCTGCAGCCCTACCCGTTCGAGAAGCTCCGCGCCCTGTTGGCCAGCGCCCAGCCACCGGCTGAGAAGAAGGCGATTGCGCTGTCGATTGGCGAACCCAAACATCGCTCGCCGGACTTCGTCGCCAAGGCCCTGAGCGATAACCTCGACCAGCTCGCCGTGTACCCGACCACCTTGGGTATTCCAGCCCTGCGCGAGTCGATTGCGAAATGGTGCGAACGCCGCTTCAACGTCCCAGCCGGCTGGCTGGATGCCGCCCGCCATGTGCTGCCGGTGAATGGCACCCGCGAAGCACTGTTCGCCTTTACCCAGACCGTGGTGCAGCGTAGCGACGACGGCCTGGTGGTCAGCCCCAACCCGTTCTACCAGATCTACGAAGGTGCCGCCCTGCTCGCCGGTGCCAAGCCGCACTACCTGCCGTGCCTGGAAGAAAACGGCTTCAACCCGGACTTCGACGCCGTCTCGGCTGACGTCTGGCAGCGCTGCCAGATCCTGTTTTTGTGCTCCCCCGGCAACCCCACCGGTGCGCTGATTCCGCAAGACACCCTGCAAAAGCTGATCAAGCTGGCCGACCAATACGACTTCGTGATCGCTGCCGACGAGTGCTACAGCGAGCTGTACTTCGACGAAGCCAACCCACCGGCCGGCCTGCTCAGTGCCTGCGCCGCCATGGGCCGCAGCGACTTTGCCCGCTGCGTGGTATTCCACAGCCTGTCCAAACGCTCCAACCTGCCGGGCCTGCGCTCCGGGTTCGTGGCCGGTGATGCCGCAATCCTGAAATCATTCCTGCTGTACCGTACCTACCACGGCTGCGCCATGCCGGTACAAACCCAGCTGGCCAGTGTGGCCGCCTGGAATGACGAAGCCCATGTACGCGCCAACCGCGACCTGTACCGGGAAAAATACGCCGCCGTGCTGGATATCCTTGAGCCAGTCATGGACGTAAAACGTCCGGACGGCGGCTTCTACCTGTGGGCGAAAACTCCAGGTGACGATGCGGAATTCACCCGTGATCTGTTCGCCCAGGAGCACGTCACCGTGGTGCCGGGCTCGTATCTTTCGCGCCAAGTCGATGGTTTCAACCCTGGCGCCGGCCGTGTACGCATGGCCCTGGTCGCGCCGCTGGCCGAATGCGTGGAAGCCGCCACGCGGATTCGCGCCTTTATTCAGAACAAGGCAAACGCATGAGCATCACCCTGTACGGCATCAAAGCCTGTGACACGATGAAAAAAGCCCGCACCTGGCTGGAAGAGCACAAGATCGACTACGTCTTTCACGACTACAAAGCCGTGGGCATCGACCGTGAGCACCTGCAGCAGTGGTGCAGCGAACATGGCTGGGAAAGCGTGTTGAACCGCGCCGGCACCACCTTTCGCAAGTTGAGCGACGCTGACAAAAGCGACCTCGACCAGGCCAAGGCGATTGAACTGATGATGGCCCAACCATCGATGATCAAGCGGCCGGTACTGGATCTGGGCAGCCAGACGCTGCTGGGTTTCAAACCCGAGCGCTACGAAGCCGCCTTCAAATAAATCGCGGCCCGGCAACGCCCGGGCACGCGGATAAAACACCGTGACAGCCGCCGCCAACCGGCGCGAGTCAACCTAATTCAGCAAGAGGAAACACCATGTCCAATTCCCTGTTCAGCCTGGCCTTCGGCGTCGGCACCCAAAACCGCGAAGGCAACTGGCTGGAAGTGTTCTACGCCCTGCCCCTGCTTAACCCAGGCGCCGATCTGGTAGCCAAGGTCAGCGAAAAGCTCGGCTACAGCGGCGGCAATCAGGCCATCAGCTTCACCAGCAACCAGGCCACCGAACTGGCCGACCTGCTGAAGAACGTCGATAGCGCCCAAGCCGCCCTGCTCACCCGCCTGGCGGAAAGCCACCGCCCGCTGGTGGCTACCCTGCTGGCTGAAGACGCGGCGCTGACCTCCACCCCAGAGGCCTACCTGAAGCTGCACCTGCTCTCCCATCGCCTGGTCAAACCGCACGGCCTGAGCCTGGCCGGCATCTTCCCGTTGCTGCCGAACGTGGCCTGGACCAGCCAGGGTGCCGTCGACCTCAGTGAACTGGCCGAGCGTCAGCTGGAAGCCCGCCTGAAAGGCGAGCTGCTGGAAGTGTTCTCGGTGGACAAGTTCCCGAAAATGACCGACTACGTGGTCCCGGCTGGCGTGCGTCTGGCCGACAGCTCGCGCATCCGCCTGGGTGCCTACGTCGGCGAAGGCACCACAGTCATGCACGAAGGTTTTATCAACTTCAACGCCGGCACCGCTGGCCCGGGCATGATCGAAGGCCGCGTATCGGCAGGCGTGTTTGTCGGCAAGGGCTCGGACCTGGGCGGCGGTTGCTCGACCATGGGCACCCTGTCCGGCGGCGGCAATATCGTCATCAGCGTTGGCGAGGGCTGCCTGATCGGTGCCAACGCCGGTATCGGCATTCCGTTGGGCGACCGCAACACCGTGGAGTCCGGCCTGTACATCACCGCCGGCACCAAAGTGGCACTGCTGGATGATCAGAACCAACTGGTAAAAGTGCTCAAGGCCCGCGACCTGGCAGGCCAGCCAGACCTGCTGTTCCGCCGCAACTCGCAGACCGGCGCGGTTGAAGCCAAATCGCACAAGACCGCGATCGAGCTGAACGCAGCCCTGCACGCCCATAACTGATAGCGCCATCACGCCGGACGCTGCTCCGTAGGAGCGGCTTTAGCCGCGATGCTTCTAAAATCACAAGCATCGCGGCTAAAGCCGCTCCTACAACAAGCACGCCTCCCAGGGTTCCCCGATGTCTATCCAATCCCCCTGGCGCAACGACTTCCCTGCCCTCGCCGCTCTCGCCGCCGAAGGCCAGACCTATCTCGACAGCGCCGCCACCTCGCAGAAACCCCAGGCCATGCTCGATGCCCTGCTGGGTTACTACAGCGCCGGCGCTGCCAATGTGCACCGCGCCCAGCACCTGCCTGGCGAGCGCGCCACCCGGGCGTTCGAAGACGCTCGCAGTAAAGTTGCCACCTGGCTGAATGCCGCCAGCCGCGATGAAATCATCTTCACCCGCGGTGCCACCGAAGCGCTGAACCTGCTCGCCTATGGCCTGGAAGAACACTTCCACCCTGGCGACGCGATCGTCATCAGCGCCCTCGAACACCACGCCAACCTGCTGCCCTGGCAACAGCTGGCGCAGCGCCGCGACCTGGCGTTGATCGTGTTGCCGATCACCGCCGCTGGCCAGGTCGACCTGGTGGCCGCCCAACATCTGATCGGCCCACGCACCCGCCTGCTGGCGGTCAGTCAGCTGTCCAACGTGCTGGGTACCTGGCAGCCCGTGGCCGAACTACTGGCCATGGCCCAGGCCCACGGTGCGATGACTGTGGTCGATGGTGCCCAGGGCGTGGTCCATGGACGTCACGATATGCAGCAATTGGGCTGCGACTTCTATGTCTGCTCCAGCCACAAGCTCTATGGACCGGATGGCGTCGGCGTGCTCTATGGCCGCGCCGCCACCTTGCAGCGCTTACTGCCCTGGCAGTTTGGCGGCGAGATGCTGCTGCAAACCGACTACCACACCGCCAAATTTCGCCCGGCACCGCTGGGTTTCGAGGCCGGCACCCCAGCGGTATCCGCAGTCATCGCGTTGGGCGCGACGCTGAGCTATCTGGCGGGCCTGGACCTGGCGGCCGTGCAGCGCCATGAAACGGCCTTGCATCAGGAACTGCTCGCAGGCCTTAACGCCCGCGCCGGGGTGAGGGTGCTCGGTGCACCACACACGGCCCTGGCCAGCTTTGTGGTGGACAACGTGCACAGCGCCGACCTCGCCCATTTGCTCACCGAGCAAGGCATCGCCGTGCGCGCCGGGCATCACTGCGCCATGCCGCTGTTGCGTGGCCTGGGGTTGCCGGGAGCGATTCGGGTGTCGCTGGCTATGTACAACGACAGCAGTGATCTGCAGCGTTTCTTTGCCGCGCTGGATCAAGCCCTGGAGATTCTCCAGTGAGCCTGCCCGTCGCCGCCGAAGCGGCCCTGCAAGCCTTCGCCGCGCCATCCAGCTGGGAGCAACGGGCACGCCTGCTGATGAGCTGGGGTGAGCAGCTTGAAGCCCTGAGCGAGGACGAGCGCTGCGAAGCCAACAAGGTCAGCGGGTGTGAAAGTCAGGTGTGGCTGGTGGGCGACCAGCAAGATGGCCGCTGGCAGTATCGCGCCACCAGCGATGCCCGCCTGATTCGCGGGCTGCTGGCGCTGCTGCTGGTCCGGGTCAATGGCCTGCCCGCCGCCGAGTTGCAGGCGCTGGACCTGAGCAACTGGTTTACCCAGCTGGGCCTGGCCCGCCACCTCTCACCGTCGCGCAGCAACGGCCTGCAGGCCGTGCTGACGCGAATGGCCGAGTTGACCGCTTAACGCGCTTCCAGCGATGCGGCCGGGCCGATGGCCTGGGCGGCGTCCTGGCCAAGCCAGGTTCTGGCCTCAGCGGAGCGCCGCACAGTGGCATCCAGAAACGCGGTGCTGACCGTCTGCACATTGGCGATCTGCCGGGCATCGAACCAGTTCAGGCTGTCCTGACCGTGACCCATGGTGTCCGGATGCGGCCGCCGTTTCGGCGCTTCGCCGCCATCGGCACCCGGAATGCCACTGGTGCCGTCCCTGCCGCCCGCACCCGGGGACAAATCGGCATCCCGTTGCGGACGGGGATGGCCGCCCTCATCCGGCCCTGGCAACTCATCCAGCGAGCCGCTGAACATCTGATGCTGGGCATTCTTGGAAATCAACTGATAGCTGCCCGGGTTCGGGTTGCCGCGCCACATGGCCAGGCGCCGCTCGGGGGAGTCCACCCAACTGAACGGGTCTTCGTCATGGGGGCCCGTCACACTCAACAGCGGAACATCCAGGCGCGCCACCGGGCTGCCGGGGCCGACATAAGGGCTGAGCAGCAGCACCGCTTTCGGTTGCCAGCCCTTGAGCATGCTGTCCCCCGCCAGGGCGGCGGCGGTCTGCGCACCCAGGTCAAAGCCGGCGATGACCAGGTTGTTCCAATCGACGCCCGCCACTTGCGGATCGCTGGCCTGCCCGCGCACCCGCAGTTGGTTGAGCACCTGCTGAACCACCGCGATGCGCTCGCTCAGCGCCTTATCGGAGTAGGCACGCTGGGCGATGCCACGGAAGGTACCCGCTTTCGCCTCACTGCTGGAGTAGACGGCACGACCATATTCCTGCGGCTGGATCGACACCACCGCGTAGCCTGCATCGGCCCAGGTGCGGCGCCATTGCAGACCGGCACTGGCTCCCTCGCCCAGCCCCGGCAGATACACCACCAACGGTGCGCTCTGGGCCTGCGCGGGGGCCAGCCAACTGACTTCCACCGGCTGCTCGGCCACGCTGAACTCAGCGTCCCAGCCCTGGCTCGGGCCCTGTTGCGGTGCCTGGTAAGACTTCTCGGCAAAGGCCGCGATGGCTTCATGGGGATTGCGCAAATCGTTGGGTTTGCTGGCGCAGGCACCTAACAGCGCACTGCTCAGCAGCAGGGCCAGCGGCAGACGGCCGGCCTGAAAAGGACGTTTGGACATGCAGGGTATCCGCAAAGAAATCCGGCGCACCGGAGACCCGCGCAGTGTGCCTCAAGTGCCGGGAAAAACGGGTAATGACTGGGTAATCGACAGGTAAATTTCCGGATACATAGGCCTATTGATCGGTAGCAGCGGCTTCAGCCGCGATGCTTTTGACCTTGGAACCATCTGCGACTTTAAAAGCATCGCGGCTGAAGCCGCTTCTACGGGGATGATCGTAGAGGTCAGCCCGGCATGCGCTCCGACGGCCTGCGAATGCCGGCCAGCAACTTATCCACTGCCTTGGCCGCCGCCACCATACCGAAGGTGGCGGTCACCATCATCACCGCGCCAAAGCCGCCGGCGCAGTCGAGCTTGACCCCGTCGCCAACGAACTTTTTCTCCAGGCAAATGCTGCCATCAGGTTTCGGGTAGCGCAGTTGCTCGCGCGAATACACGCAGGGCACGCTGTAGTGACGGCCCGGCGTGCGGGAAAAGCCGTAATCGCGACGCAGCGCCGAGCGCACGCTGGAAGCCAGAGGGTCGTTGGTGGTTTTGTTCAGATCGCCGACCTGGATCAGCAATGGATCGATCTGCCCGCCAGCACCGCCGGTGGTGATGATCTGGATCTTGCGCCGCTTGCACCAGGCGATCAGCGCCGCCTTGGCGTTGACGCTGTCGATGCAGTCGATCACGCAGTCCAACTGCACGGTGATGTACTCGGCCATGGTCTCGCGGGTGACGAAGTCGCTGACCGCATGCACCACGCAGGCGGGGTTGATGGCGCGGATGCGCTCGGCCATCACCTCGACCTTGGACTGGCCAATGGAACCCTGCAAAGCGTGAATCTGCCGGTTGGTATTGGTTACGCAGACATCGTCCAGATCGAACAGCGAAATCTCGCCGACGCCACTGCGCGCCAACGCCTCGGCGGTCCACGAACCGACACCACCAATGCCGACCACCGCCACATGGGCGGCCGCCAGGCGGGCCAGGCCGTCGCGGCCGTACAGGCGGGCTATGCCGCCAAAGCGTTGTTCATCTGTACTCATCACACACCTCTATACGGCACCCTCTGTCAGGGGAGCACCCGGCAAATCGGCGCGCATTATATGAAGCGCCGTCGCCAGGCCCAAGCCTTGTCTCACGCGTACCTCAGTTTGCTACTGGCAAGTATGGTCCAGAGCGTGCGCAGCGGTGCCTGCCTATGCTTAACTGCCACCGGTATCGGCAACTCGTCGATGCCAGTAAAACGCCAGCGCACCCTGGCCATGACCGAACTAAAAACAGGCGGTGATGACCAAGGTTGGCGGGCAATAAAACCGGGCAAATCGCTGGAGCTATACAGCTATTTGACGCCGGAGTAGGATGCGCGCCGACCGGCGCTCGCCGGCATCTCTCCGTTCCACCCTTTGGAACCTGAAACGTCTATGTCATCGCGTAAATTTGGACTCAACCTGGTGGTATTCGTGGCAATCGCCGCGCTCTTCACCGGCATATGGGCGCTGTACAACCGTCCGGTGACTGCACCTGACTGGCCCGAACAGATCTCCGGTTTCTCCTTCTCGCCGTTCCGGCTCGACCAGAACCCGCAGAAGGATCAATACCCCACCGACGAACAGATTCGAGAAGACCTCGAACTGCTGAGCAAACACACCGACAACATCCGCACCTACTCGGTGGATGGCACCCTCGGCGACATCCCGAAAATCGCCGAAGAATTCGGCCTGCGGGTGACCCTGGGTATCTGGATCAGCCCGGACGAGGAGCGCAACGAGCGCGAAATCGCCCGCGGTATCGAGATTGCCAACTCCTCGCGCAGTGTTGTCCGGGTAGTGGTAGGTAACGAGGCGCTGTTCCGCCGCGAAGTCACCACCAAGCAACTGATCACCTTCCTTGACCGCGTCCGCGCGCAAGTGAAAGTGCCGGTGACCACCTCCGAGCAATGGCACATCTGGGAAAAATACCCGCAGTTGGCCAAGCACACTGACCTGGTGGCCGCGCACATCCTGCCGTACTGGGAATTCATTCCCATGGAAGACTCCACCCAGTTCGTGCTCGACCGCGCGCGCGACCTGAAACGCATCTTCCCGAAAAAGCCGCTGCTGCTCTCCGAAGTGGGCTGGCCGAGCAACGGCCGTATGCGCGGTGGTGCAGACGCCACCCAGGCGGACCAGGCGATCTACCTGCGTACGCTGGTCAATACGCTGAACGCCAAAGGCTACAACTACTTCGTCATCGAAGCCTTCGACCAACCGTGGAAGGCCAGTGACGAAGGCTCGGTAGGCGCTTACTGGGGCGTGTTCAACGCCGCCCGGCAACAGAAATTCGCCTTCGAAGGCCCGGTAGTGGCCATTCCGCAATGGCGCGTGCTGGCCATCGGCTCGGTGGTGCTGGCCATGCTCGCCCTGGCCTTGCTGCTGATTGACGGCAGCGCCCTGCGTCAACGCGGCCGTACCTTCCTGACTTTCGTCGCGTTTGCCGGCGGTTCGGTGCTGGTATGGATCGGCTACGACTACAGCCAGCAATACAGCACCTGGTTCAGCCTGACAGTGGGCCTGTTGCTCGGTGTCGGTGCCATCGGCGTGTTTATCGTGCTGCTTACCGAAGCCCATGAACTGGCCGAGGCCGTCTGGGTACACAAACGTCGCCGGCCTTTTATCCCGGTCAGCGGCGACAGCAACTACCGGCCGAAAGTGTCGATCCACGTGCCCTGCTACAACGAGCCGCCGGAGATGGTCAAACAGACCCTCGACGCGCTGGCAGCACTGGATTACCCGGACTTCGAAGTGCTGATCATCGACAACAACACCAAAGACCCGGCCGTGTGGGAACCAGTGCAGGCCTACTGCGAAAACGTACTCGGGCCGCGCTTCCGTTTCTTCCACGTGGCCCCGTTGCATGGTTTCAAGGGCGGCGCGCTGAACTACATCCTGCCGCACACCGCGCCGGATGCTGAAGTGGTGGCAGTGATCGACTCGGACTACTGCGTCGACCCGAACTGGCTCAAGCACATGGTGCCGCACTTCGCCGACCCGAAAATCGCCGTGGTGCAATCGCCGCAGGACTACCGCGACCAGGACGGCAGCGCCTTCAAAAAGCTCTGCTACGCCGAATACAAAGGCTTCTTCCACATCGGCATGGTGACCCGCAACGACCGCGACGCGATCATTCAGCACGGCACCATGACCATGATTCGCCGTACCGTGATGGACGAGCTGAAGTGGGCCGACTGGACCATCTGCGAAGACGCCGAGCTGGGTCTGCGGGTGTTCGAGAAAGGTTATTCCGCCGCCTACGCCTACGACAGCTTCGGCAAGGGTCTGATGCCAGACACCTTTATCGACTACAAGAAGCAGCGTTTCCGTTGGGCCTATGGCGCCATTCAGATCATGAAGGGCCACGCCCGCGAGCTGTTCCGCGGCAAGGACACCGAGCTCAAGCGCGGTCAGCGTTACCACTTCGTGGCCGGTTGGCTGCCGTGGGTGGCGGACGGTCTGAATATCTTCTTCACCGCCGGTGCCCTGCTGTGGTCGGCGGCGATGATCATCGTGCCGCAACGGGTCGACCCGCCGCTGCTGATTTTCGCCATCCCGCCACTGGCGCTGTTTTTCTTCAAGTTCGGCAAGATCGTGTTCCTTTACCAGCGCGCCGTCGGCGTCAACCTGAAGGATGCGTTCTGCGCGGCACTGGCAGGCCTGGCGTTGTCGCACACCATCGCCAAGGCGGTGCTGTACGGCTTCTTCACCACCAGCATCCCGTTCTTCCGTACGCCGAAAATGCGTTCCAGCCACGGCTTTATGGTGGCCATGGCCGAGGCGCGGGAAGAGGTGTTCATCATGCTGCTGCTGTGGGGCGCGGCGGTGGGCATCGGCATCGTCCAGGGCTTCCCGAGCAATGACGTGAAGTTCTGGGTAGCAATGCTGCTGGTGCAGTCCCTGCCCTACCTCGCAGCGCTGATCATGGCGTTGCTGTCGTCCTTGCCCAAGCCGCCGGAAACCCCGGAAGTGGCCTTGGCCGAGTGATCCGCCGGAAATGAACAAGCCCCGCCCAGTGCGGGGCTTTTTATTGGCCGAGGGGTGGCGCTGCCAGCGCGTGGTTTTCTACCTCATCTCGCTGCCGACTCAAGAGCCAACTGACAGTGGGCAAAGATCGGCGCTGCATTCCCCGCATTTGCTGTCCTTTAGCCTTATCCATCGTTCACCCGCGAAGGAGCAGGGCCATGGATCGTCACAGGCTTTTGGCAAATCAACGCAACATGCGAAGGTGCTCTTACCTTGCACCGTTACTGCTTGCCGCCAGCTTCCCAGGGCTGGCAGCAGCGGAAATTCAGGTAGATACCAACGCCGCACCCAACCAGCAGGCCACGGTACTGGTAGCCCCCTCCGGGGTACCGGTGATCAATATTGCCGCACCCGACAGCAAGGGGCTGTCCCGTAACCAGTTCAGCCTGTTCAACGTCGACCAGCCCGGGGCGGTGTTCAACAACAGCCTGACGGGCGGACGCAGCCAGCTGGCTGGCAATCTGGACGCCAACCCCAACCTCAGTCAGCGAGCCCTGGTGATCCTCACCGAGGTCACCGGCAATCAGCCCAGCAGCCTGGCGGGCACCCTGGAGGTGTTTGGCGGCAAGGCAGACCTGATTGTCGCCAACCCCAATGGCATTACCCTCAACGGTGTCAGCACGCGCAATGTGCATGGCTTTGTCGCCAGCACCGGGCGCGCCGAACTGGCCGACGGTCTGTACCTGCGCCAGGAGGATGGCAATGGCCGGGTGCTGGTGGGCGAACAAGGCGTCGACACCCAGGGCCTCAGCTACTTCGATATCGTCGCCCGGGTGGTGACGCTCAATGGCCGCATCGGAGCGCCGGGCTCCGATGCCGACGTGCAGCTGATCACCGGGCTGAATCGCTACGACAGCAAGCAACGCACTGCCAATGTGCTGGCCAGCAACGCTGCCAACACCCCGAGCGTCGCCATCGAGGGCTCGGTCGCCGGTGCCATGTATGGCCGCAATATCACCCTGATCAGCAGTGAAAATTCCGTGGGCGTGCGCACCGCCGGATTGATTCAGGCAGCTCAGGACATCCAGGTTCAGGCCAATGGCGATATCGACCTGGCCCGCGCCAAGGCCGGCCAGCGGATCACCCTGAGCAGTGCCAGCAAGGTTCTGCTCAACGGGAGCGCTGCCGGGTCAGGTATCCAGGCCGGCGGCACCCTGCAGATCACTGCCGGTGACAGCATCAGCCTGAACGCCGATGTACTGAGCAGCCGCTTTATTGCCCAGGCCAAAACCCTGCAGATCAACGCGGCCAACCTGACGACCAGCAGCACGGACGCCAGCGCCCCTGCCCTGTCCATTCAGGTCGACGACTTTATCCTGAACGGCACACTACAGGCCTACGACAGCCTTTTTGGCGGGCTGCTGGGCCGCGATCAGCCGCTGCTGATGAAAAATGGCAGGTTGCAGGTGGCCCGCCGTCCCGGGCAATACGATGAATATTTCAAGCTGACCAGCAACGCCAACATCACCTCGGCCGGCGGCATCGTGATCAACGCCAAACGCTTCAGCAATAACCAGGGTGCCATAGTCGACAGCAGCGCACGCGGTATCCAGATCAGCGCCGGCACCTTGAACAATCTGGGCATTGTCCGTAGCGCCGGCGATATGCGGGTAAACGCCGGGCAATTGAATAACCTCTGCACCGACGCCCTGGCAATCCAAAGCCTATGCGGCGGATTGTTCAGCGATGCAGCGGCCACTATCGTCGCCACCACCCTGAACAATCAGGCCGGGCTGACAGCCCAGACCGACCTCAGCCTCCTGCTGGGTAACGGCCCGCACAGCAACGCCGAAACTGCCTCGATAAGCGCCGGACGCGACCTGCTGATTCGCCCGAGCGAAGGCGCAATCAGCCAGCTGCTGAACGCCGGGGAGCTATTGGCCAAACGCAACCTGCAGGTCACCCTCGACGGCCTCAGCAACAGCCTGACGGGTTCGCTCACCACATTCGGCAATCTCGACCTGGATATCGCCGCGACCTTTACCAGCGCCGGTCGGCTGGCATCCGCCGGGCTGCTCGATATCGTCGCCCAGGACCTGCGCTTCAACAGTGGCTCCCAGGTGGTTTCGCTGGGCAACGCTACCCTATCGGCGAGAAACAGCTGGATCAGCGAAGAGCGAAGCCTGATCCACAGCCAGGCGGACCTGAACATCAATGCCGAGAACAACCTGAACACGGCTGGCGATATCTCCAGTCGGGGCAATCTGCTGATGTCCAGCCTGGGTGCCTTGACCAATACCGGCACCATCATTGCTGATCAGGATATGGAGATGCGCAGTGGCTCGACGTTACTCAACGACAATGGCGGCCTGATCTATGCGGGAAACAACCTGAAAATCACCAGCGCGGCCAATATGACCAACTCCAACCAGTCGATGATGGCGAGCGGGCAGGACGCCACCTTCGACGTGACGGGCACCTTCCTCAATGACCAGGGTGCCACCATCGAGGCCGGCAACGAGCTGATGATCCGCGCGCAGATAATGCGCAACCGCCATGACTCGCTGATCCATGGCGTGGACCATCTGAACATTGTCGTGGGTAACTACCAGGACACCAGCGAGGGCTCGATCCTGATGGTCAACTACCGGGTCATCGTCAAAGCCGATATGGAGGAAAAAGGCGACTGAGGACTCACGCATTCAATCCAGATGAAACGGATCGGCATCCAGATTGGCCGGGAAGCGCTCGCGGTAGGCAGCCAGATCGGCGGCCTTGAGGGTCACGCTGAACACGCCATCGGCGGCATGCGCCTCCAGCAGGGCGTCACCCTGGAAATCCAGCACCTGGCTGTCACCGCTATAGGGATGGCCTTTGCCGTCGCTGCCCACGCGGTTCACCGCGGCCACGTAGCAGAGGTTTTCAATCGCCCGCGCCGGCAACAGCCGGTTCCAGTGCAAACGCCGCGCTGCTGGCCAGTTGGCGGTGTATAGCAGCAGGTCCGTGTCGTGGGGGTCGCGGCTCCACACGGGGAAGCGCAGGTCGTAGCAGATCAGCGGGCGAATGCGCCAACCGCGCAGCTCTACCTGCACTTGGCGTTCGCCGGGGCTGTAGTGTTTGTGCTCGCCAGCCATGCGGAACAGGTGGCGCTTGTCGTAGTGCAGCACCGTACCGTCAGGGCGCGCCCACAGCAGACGGTTGCGGTGGCTGCCGTCGGCGGCCTGAATGATCACACTGCCGGTGACCACGGCGTTCAGGCGTTTGGCTTGGGCGCGCAGCCAGGCGTAGCTGGCCCCCTCCTCCGGTTCGGCCAGGGTCTCGGAATCCATGGAGAAGCCGGTGGTAAACATCTCCGGCAGCACGATCAGATCGGCACCACGGGCCTGTTCCAGCAGCGCTTCAAAGTGGGTGAAGTTAGCCACCGCGTCGTGCCAGGCCAGCGTGGTTTGCACCAGGGCCAGCTTGAGGTCGGGCAGGTCTTTTATGGCGCGCCCAGGGTTCAGATCTGACATAGCTTCTCCGCCGCCTGGATCAGGGTCGATTCACGCTTGGCAAAGCAGAAGCGCACCAGACGCAGGTCTTTCGGGGGTTCTTGGTAGAACACTGAAATCGGAATGACCGCTACGCCGTGCTCGCGGGTCAGCCATTCGGCCATGGCAACGTCGTCGAGGTCGGCACGGATGGCCGAGTAATCAGCCAACTGGAAAAAGGTGCCGGCGGCGCGGGTAAAGCGAAAACGCGAATTTTCCAGGCGGTCGCAGAACAGGTCGCGCTTGGCCTGGTAGAACGCCGGCAGCTCGCTGACGTGCTGCGGATTGGCGGCCATAAACTCAGCCAGGCCCCATTGCAGCGGCGTTACGCCGCAGAAGCTGACGTACTGGTGCACTTTGCGCAGCTCGGCACTCAGCGCCGGCGGTGCCACCACATAGCCGGTTTTCCAGCCGGTGACGTGGTAGCTCTTGCCGAACGAGCTGACCACAAAGGCACGTTGATACAACTCGTCATGGGCCAGCACGCTGTCATGTTGCGCGCCGTCGAACACCAGGTGCTCGTAGACCTCATCGCTGATCAGGTAGATATCGCGGTCGTGGATCAGCGCCGCCAGTTGATCCAGCTCGCTGCGGGTGATCAGCGCGCCGCTAGGGTTATGTGGGCTATTGAGAATGATCAGACGCGTACGCGGGCTGATGGCATCGCCCAGGCGCTGCCAGTCGATGGCGAAGTCCGGCTGGCTGAGGGGCACATGCACGCAGCGGCCGCCGGCGAGATCCACCGACGGCTCGTAGCTGTCATAGCTGGGGTCGAAGACGATCACCTCATCGCCAGCGCGGATCACGGTCTGGATCGCACAGAAAATCGCCTGGGTGGCACCGGGGGTGATGGTGATCTCGCTATCGGCACTGACGGTGCGGCCATAGCAACGCTCGACCTTCGCCGCCACCTGCTCACGCAGCGCGGGCAGACCGGTCATCGGCGCGTATTGGTTGTGGCCGCTGTGCACATGGCGGGCAACCGCATCGAGCAATGCCTGCGGGCCATCGAAATCGGGGAAACCTTGAGAGAGATTGAGCGCGCCGACCTCGTTGGCCAACTGCGACATGCGGGTGAAGATGGTGGTGCCGATATTGGGCAACTTGCTGGTGATCATCACGCTTTCCTGTTCGACCGGTACTGGCGCTGGCGCGGCCATGACGGGCGAGGATAACGGATCGACCGGCGACGAAAAAGGGCACCCGGAGGTGCCCTTTGGCATATCGCTAGAACCAGTTTGAACGCGTTCCGTAGGAGCCGCTTTGGCCACGATGCCTTTGATTCAAGAGCACCGCGGCTAAAACCGCTCCTACAGGATCGAATTCACTTTTTATCTCTACGTTTCTTGTCGGCCTTCTTGTGGTGCGACATCAGGCGGCGTTTCTTGTTGACCTGGCGATCGGTCAGGGTGTTTTTCTTGCCTTCGTACGGGTTCTCGCCGCCTTTGAACTCGATGCGAATCGGCGTACCCACCAGCTTCAGCACGCGGCGGTAGGTGTTTTCCAGGTAACGCACATAGGATTTGGGCACCGCTTCCACTTGGTTACCGTGGATCACGATCAGCGGCGGGTTGGCGCCCCCCAGGTGGGCGTAGCGCAGCTTGATACGGCGGCTGCCGACCATGGGCGGGGCGTGCTCGCTGACGGCGTCTTCGAGAATCTGCGTCAGGCGGCTGGTCGGCCAGCGGGTAACGGCGGATTTGAAGGCGTTCTGTACCGACTGATACAGGTTGCCGACGCCCGTACCGTGCAGGGCGGAAATAAAGTGGATATCGGCGAAGTCGACGAAGAACAACCGGCGTTGCAGCTCGGTCTTCACGTAGTCGCGTTCGCTCGGCTCCATGCCGTCCCATTTGTTCAGGGCGATCACTAGGGCGCGACCCGACTCCAGGGCAAAACCCAGCAGGTTGAGGTCGTGGTCGACCACCCCTTCGCGGGCGTCCATGACGAAGATCACCACGTTGGCGTCTTTGATCGCCTGCAGGGTTTTCACCACCGAGAACTTCTCGACTTCCTCGTGGATCTTGCCGCGCTTACGTACACCAGCGGTGTCGATCAGGGTGTACTTCTCTTCGTTACGTTCGAAGGGAATGTAGATGCTGTCGCGGGTGGTGCCCGGTTGGTCGTACACGATGACCCGGTCTTCACCGAGCATGCGGTTGACCAGGGTCGATTTACCCACGTTAGGGCGACCGATGATGGCGATTTTGATGCCGTCTTTTTCGCTCGGGCCGGGAATGCGCTTGGCTTCCTGACCTTCGGCAACCACTTCCTCTTCTTCACCTTCGGCCAGTTCTTCCACATCTTTCGGGAAGCCGCCCAGGGCGATTTCCATCATCTGCGCGAGACCGCGACCGTGGGCACCGGCAATCGGAATGGCATCGCCCATGCCCAGCGGCGAGAACTCGGCGCGGGCCAGGTCCGGGTCGATGTTGTCGACCTTGTTGGCCACCACGTACGAGGTCTTGTTGCGCTTGCGCAGGTGCTCGCCAATCATCTGGTCGGCGGCGGTGAAGCCAGCCCGCGAATCCACCAGAAACAGCACCACGTCGGCTTCTTCGATGGCCAGCAGCGACTGCTCGGCCATCTTTTCGTCCATGCCGTGCTCGTCACCGGAAATACCGCCGGTGTCGATGAGGATGTAGGTTCGCCCTTGCCATTTGGCCTCACCGTACTGGCGATCACGGGTCAGACCAGCCAGGTCGCCGACAATGGCGTCGCGACTTCTGGTCAGGCGGTTAAACAGGGTGGACTTGCCGACGTTAGGACGGCCCACCAGGGCGATTACGGGAACCATACGGCCCCTCCACTCAATTACTGAAAATACAAAGGCCGCTACCGTCAAACGGCAGCGGCCGAACTCATTGTTGCGCAGGCCTCACTGCCCGACGCAGGCCCGTAAGCCTGCGTCAGCGCGGCGAGTCCTACTTCTTGATGGTCAGGGCAACCAGCTCACCGCTGTTACCGAAAGCATAGAGCCAATCGGCGACCACCAATGGCCGGGCACGCAGACCATCGCTGTCGATGCGCGTACGCCCGACAAAACGACCATCTACCTGGCTGACCAGATGCAGGTAACCTTCGAAATCACCAAAGGCCACGTAGCTGGAGAACACTTCCGGTGCCGACAGCTGACGGCGGGCCAGGGAATCGTTGCTCCACAGCGACGAAGCGGAACGCTCATCGACGCTTTCCACCGTGCCATTGGCCAGGCACAGGTAAACGCTACCGATGCTTTCTGCCAGGCCGACGTTACTGGAGGCTTCTTTCTGCCAGATGATGCGACCGTTGCTGGCATCCAGACCGGCAACGCGACCGTTGTAGCTCACAGCGTAGAGGGTATTGCCCGACAGCAGCAGGCCGCCGTCGATATCCACCACGCGATCCAGCTCGGAGCGGCCTTGCGGCACGGCAACGCGTTGTTCCCAGGCCGGCAGACCACGTTGGGTATCGAGGGCGACAACCTTGCCAGTGGACAGGCCGGCATACGCCAGACGGTCATTCACCAGCGGTGCACCGGTACCACGCAGGGTCAGTACCGCCGGGGTATTTTCGTAGATCCAGCGCTGCGCACCGGTGCTGGCTTCAAGGCCGATCACGCGGTCGTCCTGGGTCTGCACAACCACAACGTCGCCGTTGGTGGCCGGTGCTGCCAGCACTTCGCTGGTGACCTTGGCACGCCATTTTTCTTCGCCGGTGGCACCGTTCAGGGCAACCACTTCGCCCTTCAGGGTACCTACCAGAACCAGACCGTTACCGGCGCCAACGGCACCCGAAACAGGCAGGTCGAGATCGGTTTCCCACAGCTTGTCGCCGGAGAAGCGGTTGATCGCCATGACTTCGCCGTTTACATCGGCGGCAAAGATGGTGTCGCCATCAACTGCTGGAACCAGCATGTTGAAGGTGTCGCCCTGGCCGTCGCCAACCGAGCGGCTCCATTCTTTGTGCAGCTCGACTTCTTCGGTGAAGTCCGGCAGTTCCGCCGGTGGCAACTCTTTCTTGCTAGTGCTGCTGCAACCCGTGGCAAGTACGGCCAGGGCCAACAGTGCGGCATATTTCCAGCGCATCACTTCACGCATCCCCTTTGGCCAGATCGTCGAGCTTCATTTGCAAGCCACCCACTGCCGCTTCATCGGACAGGGCTGCCTTGGCCTTCTCGTAGGCGCTGCGGGCATCGTCGGCACGGCCGACTTTCACCAGCAGATCACCCTTCAGCTCTTCGCGGCTGGCAATGAACGCTTTCTCGGCGTCGCCATCCAGCAGCTTGAGACCTTCTTCAGCCTTGTTCTGTGCAGCCAGAACACGGGCCAGACGCTGACGCGCCAGCTCGCCGACGGTGGCATCCACCGGCTTGGCGATCACGCTTTGCAGCTCGACAACCGCGTCGTCGAGTTTGCCGGTATCCACCGCAGTTTTGGCGGCGAACAGGCTGGCGTACTGAGCGTAGTAAGTGCCGGCGAATTCGCTTTTCAGCTTGCTGGACAGGTCCGCCACTTTGGCCACATCCGGTTTGCCGGACGGATCAAAGGTGGTTTCCAGCAATTGCTGGTAGAGCACCGAGGCAGTCTGCGCCTGGGTGGCCTGGTACTTGTGCCAGGTGTTCCAGCCCACCACGACGGCCAGGGCCAGTACGCCACCGGTCAACAGCGGTTTGCCGTTGCGGTTCCACCAGTCCTTGATGTCCGCCAGTTGTTCGTCTTCGGTACTCGACACGCCAATGCTCCTTAAAACTCGCTGAATGCTCGAACCTGTTTGATTGAATCTGACTGATCAAATCTGTTGCAAACAGGCTTCCAGGTGCTCGGCCAGAGCATCCCAGGCAATGTTTTGTTGTTCGCCCTGACCACGGAGCGGTTTGAAACCTACCACTTGCTGAGCCAGTTCGTCTTCGCCCAGTACCACAGCGAACAGCGCACCACTCTTGTCGGCTTTCTTCAGCTGGCTTTTGAAGCTGCCAGCCCCGGCGTTGACCACCAGGCGCACGCCCGGTACCTGGTCACGCAGACGCTCCGCCAGTTGCAGCCCGGCGAGTTCGGCGGCATCGCCAAACGCACAGAGGTACACATCCACCTGACGGGCGATTTCTTCCGGTACTTTTTCCAGGGTTTCCAGGAGCAGGATCAAGCGCTCGATGCCCATGGCAAAACCCACGCCGGCAGTAGGCTTGCCGCCCATCTGCTCGACCAGCCCATCGTAACGGCCACCGGCGCATACGGTGCCCTGGGCACCGAGCTTGTCGGTGACCCATTCGAATACGGTTTTGCTGTAGTAATCCAGACCACGCACCAGCTTGGGGTTGAGCACGTAAGGAATGCCGGCGGCATCCAGACGCGCTTTCAGACCTTCGAAGTGCAGGCGCGAGGCTTCGTCCAGGTAATCCTGCAGCTTTGGTGCGTCGCTCAGCAGCGCCTGGGTTTCCGGCACTTTGCTGTCGAGCACACGCAGCGGATTGCTGTGCAGACGGCGTTTGCTGTCTTCGTCGAGTTGGTCGGCACGGGCCGACAGATACTGCACCAGCGCATCACGGTAGGTGGCACGGGCTTCGCTGGTACCCAGGCTGTTGAGCTCGAGCTTTACCGCATCGCGGATGCCCAGCAGACCCCAGAGGCGCCAAGTGAGCACGATCAGCTCGGCATCGATATCCGGACCATCGAGGTTGAACACTTCCACACCGATCTGGTGGAACTGGCGATAGCGGCCTTTCTGCGGACGCTCGTGGCGAAACATCGGGCCGATGTACCAGAGTTTCTGCACCTGGCCGCCGCCGGAAATACCGTGTTCCAGCACCGCGCGCACGCAGCTGGCAGTGCCTTCGGGGCGCAGGGTCAGTGAGTCGCCATTGCGGTCGTCGAAGGTGTACATCTCTTTTTCGACGATGTCGGTCACTTCACCGATCGAGCGTTTGAACAGCTCGGTGGCTTCAACGATAGGCATGCGGATCTGCCGATAGCCGTAACCATCGAGCAGGCGTGCCACGCTGTTTTCGAAATAACGCCAGAGCGGGGTTTGCTCCGGCAGGATGTCGTTCATGCCACGGATGGCTTGCAGGGACTTACTCACACAAAATCCTTAATGATCTTTTTAGCCACGGGCGATCAGCGCTGCGTCGGCTTCGACCTTTTCGGCCGCTTTCTGCCGGATCAGCTGTTCAAGCTCATCCACCAGATTGTCATTGGTCAGCTTGGAAGCTGGCTTGCCATCGATATACACCAGGTTGTTCGGTGTACCGCCGGTGAGGCCGATATGGGCCTCTTTGGCTTCGCCGGGGCCGTTGACGATACAGCCGATTACGGCCACGTCCAGCGGAACCAGCAAGTCTTCCAGGCGCCCTTCCAGTTCGTTCATGGTTTTCACCACGTCGAAGTTCTGCCGCGAGCAGCTCGGGCAGGCAATGAAGTTGATGCCACGGGAACGCAAACGCAGGGATTTGAGGATGTCGTAGCCGACTTTGACCTCTTCCACCGGGTCTGCCGCCAGGGAGATGCGGATGGTATCGCCAATTCCGTCGGCAAGCAGCATGCCCAGGCCCACGGCGGACTTCACCGTACCGGAACGCAGGCCACCGGCCTCGGTAATCCCCAGGTGCAGCGGTTGTTCGATTTGCTTGGCGAGCAGGCGGTAAGCGGCGACGGCCATAAACACGTCGGAGGCTTTTACGCTGACTTTGAAGTCGGGGAAGTTCAGCCGGTCGAGATGCTCGACATGGCGCAAGGCCGATTCAACCAGGGCTTCAGGGGTCGGTTCGCCATATTTTTTCTGCAGGTCTTTTTCCAGCGAACCGGCGTTGACGCCGATACGGATTGGAATACCGCGGTCGCGGGCGGCTTCAACCACTGCTTTAACCCGGTCTTCGCGACCGATGTTGCCCGGGTTGATACGCAGGCAATCGACACCAAGCTCAGCCACGCGCAGGGCAATCTTGTAATCGAAGTGAATGTCGGCAACCAGCGGCACCTTGACCTGCTGTTTGATCTTGCCGAAGGCTTCGGCCGCGTCCATGTCCGGCACGGAGACGCGCACGATATCGGCGCCAGCGTCTTCCAGGCGGCGGATCTGCGCCACGGTGGCGGCAACATCGCAGGTGTCGCTGTTGGTCATGCTCTGCACAGCAATCGGTGCATCACCACCGACCGGTACGGAACCAACCCAGATCTTGCGCGAGACGCGACGGATGATTGGCGATTCAGCGTGCATGCTTATTGTCCCAACTTGATACGGGCAGTTTCGCCACTGGTGAACGGTGCCACGTCGACCAGCTGGCCGTTGTAGCGAACTTGCACACCACGGGCAAAGCCCAGGCGCAGCTCGAGCGGTGCCTTGCCAGAAACCTCGAGTTTCTCACCCGCGCGTTTCAAGCCACTGACCACCACTTTACCGTTGCCATCGGTGAGCTGAATCCAGCAGTTGGCGTTGAAATCCATGGCCACTACACCTTCGCCGACGCCGGCTACCACGGGCACCGCCGGGGCTGCTGGAGCGGCAGCAGGTGCAGCGGGTGTGGTTGGCGCTGGCGCGACAGGAGTGGCGGCCACCGGTGCCGCCGGTGGCGGGACACTGGCAACCGGTGCGGCAGGCGCAGCAGGAGTAGCAGCAGGAGCTTCAGCAGCCGGATTTTCCGGTTGCGCGGCCAACTCGGGCGAGACTTCGGCCGGCGAGCCTTCCTGCAAGCCTTCAGCGTCAGCGACTGCCTGGTCCTCAGGTTCGTCCAGCGGGTGGATTTCGGTGGTGCCATCGGCACCATCGACTTCCACATGGCCCAGGCTGATACCTGCAGTTTCACCACCACGGCTGGCCGATTGATCCTGCCACCAGAAGAAGCCGCCGCCGGCCAGGGCCAGCAACAACAGGAAGCAGACCAGACGCAGTAGATTTTGCGACAGGCGCATTGGCTCTTCGATCCGACCCAGCTCATGCACGGCGCTGCCAGAGGCATTGGTGCCGGTGTACTGGTCGAACTCCTGAACGATCAGGGTCTGATCCATGCCCAGCAACTTGGCGTAGGCGCGGACATAACCACGGGCAAAGGTGTGCCCTGGCAGCTGGTCGAACTGACCGGCTTCCAGCTGGCTGAGGCGCTGAGCGGTCAGATTGAGCTGGGCGGCAACGTCAGCCAGCGACCAGTTTTTGTTCTCGCGGGCCTTACGCAGTGTCTCGCCAGGATTGCTGCGAGAAACAGCTAGAGCTTCGGGATGCACCGCTTTCATCATTGCTCCGACATGTATTGCTTGTATTCCGGCGTACCGGGATAGAGGCGTTTGAGCTGCAGACCGAGGGTTGCCGCTTTGTCCCGGTCATCAAAGATTTTTGCCAAACGCGCGCCCAGCAACAGGCTTTCAGCGTTCTGTTCGGAGAGCTTACTGAAGGAGTCGTAGTACTTGCGCGCCAGCACGTAGTCCTTCTCTTCATAAGCCATCTTGGCCAGTTCCAGTTGCGGACGGGCCTGGCGTTTGTTCAGACGGATAGAGCGTTCGAAATACTGTTTGGCTTCAGCACGGTCGTTGAGTTTCAGCGACACCAGGCCGAGGTTCTGGAACACCCGCGAACGCTCGGGGTACATATTGTCTTTGACTGCTTGCAGGTAGCGTTCCTTGGCCTCGGCGTAGCGACCTTGTTCATACAGGAAGGCACCATAGTTGTTCAGGAAACGCGAATCGGGACGGCTGGAGATAGCTTTGCGAAAGTGTTCGTCAGCCAGATCGGGTTCCATTTCAGTCTGGAACAGAATGGCAAGCGCACCGTTGGCGTCCGCGTTGCTGGGATCGAGTTCAAGGGCCTTCTTCAACGGCACCTTGGCTTGTTCAGTGTTGCCCTGGTTGAGGTAGCCGATACCCAGCTGAATGTACGCATCACGCGCTTCATCACGCCCTTTGTCGGTTTTCATCGGATCGACATGACCCGTTGATACACAGCCAAACAGTAAGCCAGTGAACAGAAGCAGCAGCGCAGCGCGCAATGTCATAGGTGTTCTACCTTAGGTTCGGTTTACAGCGGTACGTGGGGCGTCAGCCTCGTTGCTCAGTTGGCGCACCGCGATGTAGCGCTCACTACGGCGGGTACGGTCCATAACCTGGCCAACCAGTTGCCCGCAGGCGGCGTCAATGTCTTCGCCGCGCGTGGTGCGCACGGTGACGTTGTGCCCTGCTTTATACAGCAGGTCCTGGAAGCGACGAATACTGTTGTTGCTCGGCCGCTCGTAACCGGAATGGGGGAAAGGGTTGAACGGGATCAGGTTGATCTTGCAAGGAATGTCCTTGAGCAACTCGATCATTTCCTCGGCGTGCTCGGTGCGGTCGTTGACGTCCTTGAGCAGGGTGTACTCGATGGTCAACACGCGTTTCTCGCCGAGGCGCGCCACATAACGCTTGCAGGCAGCCAACAACACCGCCAGAGGATACTTCTTATTGATCGGCACAAGCGTGTTGCGCAGCGCATCGTTGGGCGCGTGCAGCGACAAGGCCAGGGACACGTCGATGACTTCGCCGAGTTTGTCGATCATCGGCACCACGCCGGAGGTGGACAGGGTCACCTTGCGCTTGGAGATGCCGTAGCCGAGGTCATCCATCATCAGTTTCATGGCGGCGACCACGTTGTCGAAGTTCAACAACGGCTCGCCCATGCCCATCATCACCACGTTGGTGATGGCGCGATCAATCTTCGCCGGCACACTGCCGAACGATTTGTTGGCGATCCACACCTGGCCGATGATCTCGGCCGCCGTCAGATCGCTATTGAAACCTTGTTTACCGGTAGAGCAGAAACTGCAATCCAGCGCGCAACCAGCCTGCGACGAAACGCAGAGAGTGCCGCGATTGCCCTGGGGAATGTACACGGTCTCGACACAGCTGCCGGACGCCACGCGCACTACCCATTTGCGGGTTCCGTCGGTGGATATGTCTTCACTCACCACCTCCGGTCCACGAATGTAGGCACGGGCCTCGAGCTTTTCGCGCAAGACCTTGCCCACATTGGTCATGGCGGCGAAATCATCGACGCCAAAGTGGTGAATCCACTTCATCACCTGACCGGCACGGAAACGCTTCTCCCCGATAGAGTCGAAGAATTCTTCCATCTCAGGCTGGGTCAGACCCAGGAGATTGATTTTGCCGGTAGCTTCAGTCATGTCTTCACCCTCGCCCGTTCGCTAATTAGCGAGTACGTGCAGTTACTTCGGTAGCAGCGAAGAAGTACGAGATTTCGCGAGCGGCAGCGGCTTCGGAGTCCGAACCGTGAACGGCGTTGGCGTCGATGGAGTCGGCGAAGTCAGCACGGATGGTGCCGGCAGCAGCTTCTTTAGGGTTGGTAGCGCCCATCAGTTCGCGGTTTTTGGCAATGGCGTCTTCGCCTTCCAGAACCTGAACAACAACCGGGCCGGAGATCATGAAGGCAACCAGTTCGCCGAAGAAGCCACGGGCGCTGTGCTCAGCGTAGAAGCCTTCGGCTTCGGCTTTGGACAGTTGCTTCATTTTCGAAGCTACGACGCGCAGGCCGGCTTTTTCGAAACGGGTAACGATCTCGCCAATTACGTTTTTAGCAACGGCGTCGGGCTTGATGATGGAGAAAGTGCGTTGAACAGCCATGTGAAGCTCCAGAAACTAAGAGTTAAGCCAAAAATTAAACCCGCGAATTATACGCGGGTTCCGGGTAAATGCGTAGGGCTCGCGCCCAGCCGTGGTGCGGCCGAATGCGACGAATTCAGTCGACTTCTTCGATCCAGGCCGATTGAATAGCCTCCAACACCTTCTCACCACCACGTTGCGGATCGTCGTCGAACTCTGGCAGGGCGATCACCCAGCGCTGCAGGTCGACGAAGTTGACGTAGCGCGGATCCACGTCTGGCTTGCTATCGGCCAGTTGAATGGCAATTTCCAGTACATCAGTCCACTTCAGACTCATGTCAGTTCCTTGAATCAGTGCGGCGCTTCGGCGGCGTGGTTGAGCGAGTATTTGGGGATTTCGACGGTGATATCTTCGGTGCCGACAATCGCCTGACACGCCAGGCGCGACTGCGCTTCCAGGCCCCAGGCGCGATCGAGGAAGTCTTCTTCCAGTTCGTCCGCCTCTTCCAGCGATTCGAACCCTTCACGCACGATGCAATGGCATGTCGTGCAGGCGCAAACGCCGCCACAGGCACTTTCCATCTCGATATGGTGCTCGTGAGCCAGATCGAGAATCGACGTACCAGGCTCAGCCTCTACAACCATGCCCTCCGGACAGAACTTCGGGTGGGGCAGAAAAATGACCTGCGGCATCAGATATCCTCGATTTCATTCAGATTGCGCCCCGCCAGCGCGGCTTTCACCGTCGAGTCCAGGCGGCGGGCGGCAAACGCATCGGTCACTTGCGACAGACGCTTGGTCTGCTGCTCGATGGCGTAACCATCAGTACCTTTCATCAATTCGGTCAGCTCCTGCACCTGCAGGTCGATCACCAGGCGCTCTTCGGCGTCGAGCAAACGCTCGCCATCCGCCAGCAAGGCCGCCTGCACCGCCTCGATCAGGCGCTCGGCATCCACCTGCTGCTCACGCAACACACGGGCAACCTTGTCACCACCGGCGTTCTGGAACGAGTCCTGAAGCATGCGGGCGATTTCGCCGTCGGTCAGGCCGTAGGACGGCTTTACCTGGATGCTGGCTTCCACGCCGGAGGCCAGTTCACGTGCGGCAACGCTGAGCAGGCCATCGGCATCCACCTGGAAGGTCACGCGAATTTTCGCCGCGCCCGCCACCATCGCCGGAATACCGCGCAATTCGAAGCGCGCCAGGGAGCGGCAGTCGCTGATCAGCTCGCGCTCGCCCTGCAGCACATGAATCATCATGGCCGTCTGGCCATCTTTGTAGGTGGTGAAGTCCTGCGCGCGGGCCACGGGAATCGTGGTGTTGCGCGGAATAACCTTCTCCATCAGGCCGCCCATGGTTTCCAGCCCCAGGGACAGCGGAATCACGTCGAGCAGCAACAGCTCTTCGCCGTCGCGCTTGTTGCCAGCCAGTGTGTCGGCCTGGATCGCGGCACCGATGGCCACCACTTGATCCGGATCGATATCGGTCAGCGGCTGACGGGCAAACAGCTCACCCACAGCGGCGCGTACACGCGGCACACGGGTCGAACCGCCGACCATCACCACGGCTTCCACTTCTTCGATCTCGATGCCGGCGTCGCGCACCGCGCGGCGGCACGACTTGAGGCTGCGTTGCAGCATCGGCTCGATCAGGCTATCGAAGTGGGCGCGGGTCAGTTCACCGCGCCACTCGCCGTAGCTGACAGCTACGGCATCAGCGTTGGTCAGCGCTTCTTTCGCCGCGCAGGCGGCCTGCAACAGACTGCGCTGCTCGCCCGGGGCGATATCAGCGGAGATACCGGCTTGCTCAACGATCCAGCCGGCAATCGCGTGATCGAAATCATCACCGCCGAGAGCGCTATCACCGCCGGTGGCCAGCACTTCGAACACACCGCCAGTCAGGCGCAGAATCGAGATATCGAAGGTGCCGCCGCCCAGGTCATAAATGGCAACGACGCCTTCGGCTTTCTGGTCAAGACCGTAGGCCACCGCTGCAGCCGTGGGCTCATTGAGCAGGCGCAGCACGTTGAGACCAGCCAAACGCGCAGCGTCTTTGGTGGCCTGGCGCTGGGAGTCGTCGAAATAGGCCGGAACGGTGATCACCGCGCCTACCAATTCGCCACCCAGGGCCGCTTCGGCGCGCACACGCAGCACTTTAAGGATATCGGCCGACACTTCCACCGGGCTTTTCGGACCCTGCACCGTGTCGATAAAGGGCATATGCGATTCGCCACCGACAAAGCGGTAAGGCAGCTGCTCGCCCAGCTGCTTGACGTCAGCCAGGCCACGGCCCATCAGGCGCTTGACCGACAGCACGGTGTTGAACGGATCGCTGGCGGCCGCCGCTTTTGCCGACTGACCGACCTCGACGCGATCACTGTGGTAGCGCACCGCCGACGGCAGGATAACTGCACCCTCGGCATCGGCCAGCGGCGCCGAAATGCCACTGCGCAGCGCGGCTACCAGCGAGTTGGTGGTGCCCAGGTCGATACCAACGGCCAGGCGGCGTTGGTGCGGTTGCGGGCTTTGCCCGGGTTCAGCGATCTGCAGTAATGCCATGCTTGTCTGCGCATCAGGCGCGCCGCGTGAGCGGCGCGGAAGTTAATCGTCGAGGCGCTCTTCCAGCTGGCGCACTTCGTAGCTGAGCTTGTCGAGGAACTGCATGCGACGAACCAGGCGCTCGGCCTCTTCATGGCGTGCAGTCACATCCCAACAGGCTGCGAAACTGTCATTGAGCTCGTCCTGAGCAACCTTCAGGCGTCGCTTGAAGGTGGCGACACCGGCCAGATCGGCGCTGTCCTGCAGGTCTTCCAGCTCCTCGCGCCACTGCATTTGCTGCATGAGGAACTCGGGATCCTGCACCGTAACTTCGAGCGGCAACTCATGGCCACGCAACCCGAGCAGATAACGCGCCCGTTTGGGTGCGCTTTTCAACGTCTGGTAGGCCTCGTTGAGGCTAGCGGAATGCTCCAGCGCCAGACGCTGTTCGCGCTCGGAGGCGTCGGCAAAACGGTCAGGGTGCACGGTCCGCGCCAGCTCGCGATAACGCGCAGCCAATTGGTCGAGGTCCAGGCGAAAACTGGGTTGCAGCTCAAATAACGCAAAGTGACAAGGGGTACCCACAGCCAGCCTCAGATGTTGAAGCTCTCGCCGCAGCCACATTCACCGCGCACGTTAGGGTTATTGAACTTGAAGCCTTCGTTCAGGCCTTCCTTGACGAAGTCCAGCTCAGTGCCGTCGAGGTACACCAGGCTTTTCGGGTCGATGATCACTTTCACGCCATGACTCTCGAACACCTGATCTTCGCTCTGTGCTTCGTCGACGAACTCCAGGACATAGGCCAGGCCCGAGCAACCGGTGGTGCGAACACCCAGACGAATGCCGTCACCTTTGCCACGCCCGTCGAGGGAGCGGCGAACGTGTTGGGCCGCCGCTTCGGTCATGCTGATAGCCATGAGAACTCCTTGGTCGCAAACGACTGCTAGTTAAAGCAGGCCTTTCTTCTGCTTGTAGTCGCGAACGGCCGCCTTGATGGCGTCTTCAGCGAGTACCGAGCAGTGGATTTTCACCGGCGGCAAGGCCAGTTCTTCGGCCAGCTGGGTGTTCTTGATGGTTTCCGCTTCGTCCAGGGTCTTGCCCTTCATCCACTCGGTAGCGAGGGAGCTGGAAGCGATTGCCGAACCGCAGCCATAGGTTTTGAACTTGGCGTCTTCAATCACGCCCTGATCGTTAACCTTGATCTGCAGACGCATCACGTCGCCGCACGCCGGTGCGCCGACCATGCCGGTGCCGACGTCAGGGTCTTCCGCGTCCATCTTGCCGACGTTGCGCGGGTTCTCGTAGTGGTCGATGACCTTTTCGCTGTAAGCCATGATTCAGTTCTCTCTCATCAGGAGCAGGTGCCGCTCTGGTGGCAGCTAATTAGTGTGCCGCCCATTCCACCTTGGAAATGTCGACGCCTTCTTTAAACATGTCCCAAAGCGGCGACAGTTCGCGCAGCTTGGTAACCGCTTCGCGGACTTTCGCCGCGGCGTAATCGACTTCTTCTTCGGTGGTGAAACGGCCGAAGGTGAAGCGGATGGAACTGTGTGCCAGTTCGTCGTTGCGGCCCAGGGCGCGCAGTACATACGAAGGCTCAAGCGATGCCGAGGTGCAGGCCGAGCCGGACGAAACAGCCAGATCCTTGAGCGCCATGATCAGCGACTCGCCTTCCACATAGTTGAAGCTGAGGTTCAGGTTGTGCGGTACGCGGGCAGTAATGCTGCCGTTTACGTACAGTTCTTCGAGACCATCAACCTGCTTGAAGAAACGCTCGCTCAGGGCTGCAATGCGCTGGTTTTCCTGGGCCATTTCTTCTTTGGCAATGCGGAACGCTTCGCCCATGCCAACGATCTGGTGAGTCGCCAGGGTGCCCGAACGCATACCGCGCTCATGGCCACCGCCGTGGGTCTGGGCTTCCAGACGTACACGTGGCTTACGGCTGACGTACAGCGCGCCAATGCCTTTAGGACCGTAGGTTTTGTGCGCCGAGAACGACATCAGATCGACTTTCAGCTTGCTCAGGTCGATCTCGACCTTGCCGGTGGACTGCGCCGCATCGACATGCAACAACACGCCACGCGAGCGGGTCAGCTCGCCGATTGCAGCGATGTCGTTGATAACGCCGATTTCGTTGTTCACGTGCATGATCGAAACCAGAATGGTGTCGTCACGCAGCGCCGCTTCGATCATGGCCGGAGTGATCAGGCCATCTTCTTGCGGGTCGAGATAGGTGACTTCGAAGCCTTCGCGCTCAAGTTGGCGCGTGGTATCCAGCACGGCTTTGTGCTCGATCTTCGAGGTAATGATGTGTTTGCCCTTGGTCGAATAGAAGTGTGCAACACCCTTGATCGCCAGGTTGTCGGACTCGGTGGCACCGGAAGTCCAGACGATTTCACGTGGATCGGCATTAACCAGCTCAGCCACCTGACGGCGACCGTTTTCCACCGCTTCTTCGGCTTTCCAGCCGAATACGTGGGAACGCGAGGCCGGGTTACCGAAGTTACCGTCGACCAGCAGGCATTCACTCATTTTCTGCGCAACACGCGGGTCAATCGGCGTGGTGGCGGAGTAATCGAGATAAATCGGCAATTTCATTGATGTCTCCTAATCAGGTGTAGGCCAATCAGCCTGGCGCCCTACTCAATCGATGGCGGACGCTTCAATTTTATCCATGCGTGGCGTTCTGCTTGAGCAGTGACGCTGGTCCTGGCGTCTGGCGATGTCCTGCACCTCATGGCGCATGACCAGGTCGGCCAGACTGATACCGCTAAGAAATTCGTGAATCTGCTGACTGAGGTCGGACCACAGGTGATGGGTCAGACAAGTGTCGCCGTCATGGCAACCGCTCAGCCCTTGGCAGCGAGTGGCATCCACCGACTCATTGACGGCGTCGATCACTTGGACGACCTGGATGCCGCGCATATCACGCGACAACTGATATCCACCACCCGGACCGCGCACGCTGGAAACCAGATTGCCGCGACGCAGTTTGGCGAACAGCTGCTCGAGATAGGACAGGGAAATACCCTGACGCTCGGAAATATCCGCCAGGGATACCGGACCGTGTTGGGCGTGAAGCGCCAGATCAAGCATGGCGGTCACGGCGTAACGGCCCTTGGTAGTCAGTCGCATGGCTTGTACCGCAAGATCACTGAATATGCTGCAAGTATGCTATTCCCGAGTATTTAGGTCAACTATAAGACCTACATAAATACTCGGGATTGCGCAGAATGAAGGGCGCGAATCATAGCAAAAAACGCACTTCAGGGTGCATCAGGCGGCCGGCTTGTCGTCCAGACCTTTGCACACGTCGGTAAAGTCTTCATCACGCAGGGCTGGCAGCTCTTTGGCGCAGTAGTCACTCCCCAGCGCACTGAGGGCCGAGCACATGCCTTCCAGACGACCGTCCACCGCATGGAGATGGTCAAGCAACTGGCCGATGGCCTTGGCCACGGGGTCAGGCATGTCCTGACTGACCCCGTAGGCATCGAAGCCGAGCTTCTCAGCGATAGCCTGACGCTTGGCCTCTACTTCATCGTCCGACTTGACGATGATCCGCCCTGGAATCCCCACCACCGTGGCACCTGCCGGCACCGCCTTGGTGACTACGGCGTTGGAACCGACCTTGGCATTAGCACCAACGGTGAACGGACCGAGCACCTTGGCACCCGCCCCCACCACTACGCCGCTTTCCAGCGTCGGATGGCGCTTGCCCTTGTTCCAACTGGTGCCGCCGAGGGTCACGCCCTGGTAAAGGGTGACGTCGTCACCGATCTCGGCGGTTTCACCAATGACGATGCCCATGCCATGGTCGATAAAGAAGCGCTTGCCGATCTTGGCACCCGGGTGAATTTCGATGCCAGTCAACCAGCGGCCGAAGTTCGATACCATGCGCGCCAGCCATTTCCAGCCCGCCAACCACAACCAGCCGGACAGCCGATGCAGCCAGATGGCATGCAGCCCCGGGTAGCACGTCAGGACTTCAAAAGCGTTACGCGCCGCTGGGTCACGATGGAATACGCTTTGAATGTCTTCTCTTACGCGCTCAAACATCTTCACTTCTCCGCTTGTGGGGCTCTCCGCGAGCGGCCTTTTGAGTTTCGGTCAAAATGCCACGCAGAATATTCATTTCCGACTGACTTACCGCGCTGCGGGCGAACAGCCGGCGCAGGCGCGACATCAAATGCCGGGGGTTTTCCGGATCGAGAAAACCGATTTGCACCAGGGTGCTTTCCAAGTGCCCGTAGAACAGTTCCAGCTCATCCATGGTCGACAGCTGCTCGCTACGCGGCGATGCCACTTCGACCTTGTCCGCGCGCTTGCTCTGCCCTTGGCTCGCCAGCCAGCCCATGCGCACTTCGTAGGCAAGCACCTGGACGGCGGCAGCGAGATTCAGCGAGCTGAAGTCCGGATCGGATGGGATATGGACGTGGTAATGACAGCGTTGCAGCTCGTCATTGGTAAGACCTGCGTATTCGCGACCAAATACCAGCGCCACCTCGCCGCCCTCCGCCGCCCGCTCTACTGCCTGCACGCCACACTCGCGCGGATCGAGCATCGGCCAGGGCATGCGACGATCACGGGCACTGGTGCCGAGCACCAGAGTGCAACCGACCAGGGCCTCTTCAAGGGTGGCGACCACCTGAGCGGATTCGAGAATGCCATCGGCACCAGAGGCACGCGCGCTGGCTTCATGACTGGGGAAATCCTGCGGATCGACCAACACCAGGCGCGACAGCCCCATGTTTTTCATCGCCCGCGCGGCACCACCGATATTGCCGGGATGACTGGTATTGACCAAAACCACGCGGATATTTTCCAGCAACGCAGGCGCTCACACAGACGATAAAGGGAGGCAAATCTTACAGAAGCACCCCAGCAAACACCATGTGAAGTACAGGCGGCTCTTCTTCATCTAAGGTTTTCTGATAGACTGCCCGGCTTTCTTTAACGACCCAGGTGACCCTCCATGCAGCCAATGCTGAATATCGCGCTGCGCGCCGCCCGCAGCGCCAGTGAACTGATCTTCCGCTCCATCGAGCGCCTGGACACCATCAAGGTCGATGAGAAAGACGCCAAGGACTACGTGTCCGAAGTCGACCGCGCCGCTGAAACCAGCATTATCACCGCGCTGCGCAAAGCCTACCCAACCCACGCCATCCTCGGCGAAGAAACCGGCCTGCACCCAGGCAGCGGTGACGGCGAAGACTATCTGTGGATCATCGACCCACTGGACGGCACCACCAACTTCCTGCGCGGCATTCCGCACTTCGCCGTGAGCATCGCCTGCAAATACCGCGGCCGCCTCGAACACGCCGTCGTTCTCGACCCGGTTCGCCAGGAAGAATTCACCGCCAGCCGTGGCCGTGGTGCCCAACTGAATGGCCGTCGCCTGCGTGTTAGCGGCCGCACCAGCCTGGAAGGTGCCCTGCTCGGCACCGGCTTCCCGTTCCGTGACGACCAGATGGACGGCCTGGATAACTACCTGGGCATGTTCCGCAGCCTGGTTGGCCAGACCGCAGGTATCCGCCGCGCTGGCGCTGCCAGCCTGGATCTGGCTTACGTCGCTGCCGGCCGTTTCGATGCGTTCTGGGAAGCGGGTTTGTCGGAGTGGGACATGGCTGCGGGCGTACTGCTGATTCAAGAAGCAGGCGGCCTGGTCAGCGACTTCACCGGCGGTCACGAATTCCTGGAAAAAGGTCACGTGGTTGCCGGCAACACCAAATGCTTCAAGGCGGTGCTCACCGCGATCCAACCGCACCTGTCGGCTCAGCAAAAACGCTAAGTTTTTCAGGAATAAAAAAGCGCCCCAAGGGGCGCTTTTTTATGGCCGGGTTATTGAGCCGGCTGGTTCTGACCGAGGATCAACTGACCAGTCTTCTCATCCACCGGAATCTTGCTGCCGGGATCACGGTCCATCCGCACCTGGCCAACCTTGTCTTTCAATTGGTACTTCACGTTGTAGCCGACCAGCTTGTCGCTGGTGTCGGTGACCGTGTTGCACTTGGTTTCGGTGGTGGTGTAGGTGTCGTTTTCCTGCATATTTTCCTGCACCTTGTTGCCGGCGTAACCACCGCCAACTGCACCGGCCACGGTGGCGATCTTCTTGCCGTTACCGCCGCCCACCTGGTTGCCGAGCAGGCCACCGGCCACGGCACCCAGCACGCTACCGACGATTTGATGTTGATCTTTGACCGGCTTCTGCCGGGTCACGGTGACATCTTTGCAAACCTGCCGCGGAGTCTTGATGGTTTCGTTGATCGGCTCTACCGCCAATACCTGCGCGTATTCTGGACCGCCACCCACCAAGCTGTAAGTTGCAACAGCACCTCCGGCGGTAACACCTACCGCACCCAGCACCGCACCAACTAGCATCGACTTGTTCACTTGAAACCTCCTGGTTGCCACAGAAGCGCCGTAGCGCCTTTCTCCTAGCCTTGGAGTCCTTTTCCTACGGTCAGTTCAAAAACAAACGCCCATAAAAAACCGCGGTGCGCCAAAGGCGACCGCGGTCACAGTATTGCAACGAAGCTTACGGACGCTCGTCCACCGTCTCGGTAGTCGCCGGGGGGATAAGGTCTTCAACATTCAGGTTGAGCCAGATCAGCACCACGTTGGCGATATAGATCGACGAATAGGTACCCGCCAATACACCGATAAACAGGGTGATGGAGAAGCCGTGCAGGTTGTCACCACCCCAGAACAGCAGTGCGGCAATTGCCAGCAAGGTCGAAATCGACGTGGCCATGGTACGCAGCAGGGTCTGGGTAGTGGAGATGTCGATGTTCTCGATCAGCGTGGCTTTACGCAGTACGCGGAAGTTTTCCCGCACACGGTCGAAGACCACGATGGTGTCGTTCAGCGAGTAACCGATGATCGCCAGCACCGCCGCAAGCACCGTCAGGTCGAAGGTGATCTGGAAGTAGGAAATAACCCCGACGGCCACGATCACGTCGTGAATCAGGGAAACGATGGCACCCACTGCAAACTTCCACTGAAAGCGGAACGCCAGGTACAGCATGATGCCGCCCAGAGCCAGCAGCATGCCCAGACCACCCTGGTCGCGCAGCTCTTCACCCACCTGTGGGCCGACAAACTCAACACGTTTCACGGTGGCCGGGTTATCGGCATCCACTTTACGCAGCGCGTCAGCTACGCGACTGCCCAGTTGCGGATCGTCGCCAGGCATGCGCACCAGCAATTCGTTGGTGGCACCAAAGCTCTGCACTACAGCATCGGCGAAACCGGCTTTCTGCAGCTCTTCCCGCACCTGCAAGAGGTTCGCGTCGCGCTCATAGGTCAGCTCGATCAGCGTACCGCCGGTGAAGTCCAGGCCGTAGTTGAGGCCTTTGTGGAACATGCTGAACAGCGCAATGGCGGTGAGCAGCAAGGTGAAGCCGAACGCGATGTTGCGCACGGCCATAAACTTAATCGTACGTTTCATAGCGGCCCCTTAGATCCACAACTTCTTGAAGTCACGACCACCGAAAATCAGGTTAACCATGCCGCGGGTAACCATGATGGCGGTGAACATCGAAGTGACGATACCCAGCGACATGGTCACGGCGAAGCCTTTGATCGGCCCGGTGCCCATGGCGAACAGGATGCCGCCGACCAGCAAGGTAGTCAGGTTGGCATCGAGAATCGCCGCGTAAGCACGGTCGAAACCTTCGTGAATGGCGCGCTGCACCGACATGCCATTGGCTATTTCCTCACGTATCCGCGAGAAGATCAGCACGTTGGCGTCCACCGCCATACCCATGGTCAAGACGATACCGGCAATACCCGGCAGGGTCAGGGTTGCGCCCAGCAGCGACATCAGCGCCAGCAGCATGACCATGTTGAAGGCCAATGCCACAGTCGCAAGCACGCCGAAGAAGCGGTAGATGGCCATGATAAACAGCGACACCAGCAGCATGCCCCACAGCGACGCATCGATACCTTTGGTGATGTTGTCCGCACCCAGGCTCGGGCCAATGGTGCGTTCTTCGGCGAAGTACATCGGCGCCGCCAGACCACCGGCACGCAGCAGCAGAGCCAGTTCTGACGACTCGCCCTTGCCTTCCAGACCGGTGATACGGAACGAGCTACCCAGCGGCGACTGGATGGTCGCCAGGCTGATGATCTTCTTCTCTTCTTTGAAGGTCTGCAGCGCGACGTCTTTTTCGACGCCGTTGACCACTTGCTTGGTGTAGGTGGTGGTCGGCTTCTGCTCGATGAAGATCACCGCCATGCTGCGGCCGACGTTGCTGCGCGTGGCACGGCTCATCAGCTCGCCGCCATGACCATCAAGGGTGATGTTCACTTGCGGACGACCGTTTTCGTCGAAGCTGGCCTTGGCGTCAGTCACCTGGTCACCGGTGATGATCAAACCGCGCTCCAGCGGCACGGGGCGACGGCCCGGCTCGCGGAACTCGAACGATTCGGTAGTAGCCTTGGTGGCATCCGGGCCTGCGGCCAGACGGAATTCCAGGTTGGCGGTTTTGCCGAGAATACGTTTGGCTTCAGCAGTGTCCTGCACGCCTGGCAGTTCAACCACGATGCGGTTGGCACCCTGACGCTGAACCAGCGGCTCAGCCACACCCAGTTCGTTGACGCGGTTACGTACAGTGGTCAAGTTCTGCTTGATCGAGTACTCGCGGATCTCGGCCAGCTTGGCCGCGGTCATCGCCAGACGCAGCACTTGCATGCCGTTACGCTCGACAGCAGTCACCTGGAAATCGGTGAAGTCCTTGCGGATCAGCGCCTGGGCTTTGCTCAGCGAATCTTCATCACTGAACCCCAACTGAATGGCGCCATCCTGATCAGGCAGGCTGCGATACTTCACGCGCTCTTTGCGCAGCAGGCTCTTCACATCGCCTTCGTAGACTTTGCGACGGGCATCCAGGGCTTTTTCCATGTCCACTTCCAGCAGGAAGTGCACACCACCGGACAAGTCCAGACCCAGCTTCATCGGGCTGGCGCCCAGACTACGCAGCCAGTTCGGGGTGGTTTGCGCCAGGTTCAGGGCGACCACGTAGTCGTCGCCCATGGCCTTGCGCACAACGTCCTTGGCCGGCAGTTGCTGTTCTTTTTTCAGCAGACGGATCAGACCGCCTTTCCCCTGCGCAGCCAGAGTGGCCGCTTTGACCTCGATACCTGCGTCGGTCAGTGCCTTGCTCGCACGATCCAGATCAGCCTGACTGACCTGCAACGCCGTGCTGGCACCGCTGATCTGTACAGCCGGATCGTCCGGGTACAAGTTCGGCGCAGAGTAAATGAAGCCGATCACCAGAACCGCAGCGATCAGCAGGTATTTCCACAGAGGGTATTTGTTCAGCATGACGCCGCCCGCTTATGACGCGGGGCGCCTTTAGCGCCCCGTCGAATGGTAAAAATGGTGAAGTTAGATGGCTTTCAGAGTGCCCTTGGGCAGCGTGGCACCAATGGCACCTTTCTGAATTTTCAGTTCGACAGTGTCGGATACTTCGATGACCACGAAGTCGTCGGTCACTTTGGTGATCTTGCCGGCGATGCCACCGGAGGTCACCACTTCGTCGCCCTTGGCCAGGTTGCTCAAGAGGTTCTTCTGCTCTTTCGCGCGCTTGGCCTGTGGACGCCAGATCATCAGGTAGAAGATGACCATAAAGCCGACCAGGAAGATGATCGACATGCTGTCGCCGCCCATAGGGCCGGCAGCAGCGGCTGGCGCTGCGCCGTCAGCGAGAGCGTCGGAAATGAAAAAGCCCATGTAAAACTCCTGTTAGAGATTCTTTATAAGGTGGTCAATCAGTCCAGCGGCGGTGTCGTGAGCCCGCGCCGGGCATAGAAGGAATCGACGAAGGCGGCCAATGTACCCTGTTGAATAGCCTCGCGCAAACCAGCCATAAGGCGCTGGTAATGACGCAAATTGTGGATGGTATTCAACATGCTACCGAGCATTTCGTCGCACTTGTCCAAGTGGTGCAGATAGGCCCGGGAGAAGTTCTGACAGGTGTAGCAATCGCAGGTCGGATCCAGCGTGCTGTTGTCTTGCTTATGAGCCGAATTGCGGATCTTCAGAACCCCGGTATCGACGAACAGATGACCGTTGCGGGCGTTACGCGTAGGCATCACGCAGTCGAACATATCCACACCACGGCGCACACCTTCGACCAGGTCTTCCGGCTTGCCAACCCCCATCAGGTAACGCGGTTTGTCCGCCGGCATCTGCCCCGGCAGGTAGTCGAGCACGCGGATCATCTCTTCCTTGGGCTCACCCACCGACAAACCGCCAATGGCCAAACCGTCGAAACCGATTTCGCTCAGGCCTTCCAGCGAGCGCATGCGCAGTTCCTGGTGCATACCGCCCTGCACGATGCCGAACAGCGCCGCGGTGTTGTCGCCATGGGCGACCTTCGAGCGCTTGGCCCAACGCAGCGACAGCTCCATGGAGGTGCGCGCCACATCGAGGTCCGCCGGGTACGGCGTGCACTCGTCAAAAATCATCACGATGTCGGAACCGAGGTCGCGCTGCACTTGCATCGACTCTTCCGGCCCCATGAATACCTTGCTGCCGTTGACCGGCGAGGCGAAGGTCACGCCCTCCTCCTTGATCTTGCGCATCGCGCCCAGGCTGAACACCTGGAAGCCGCCGGAATCGGTGAGGATCGGGCCTTTCCACTGCATGAAATCGTGCAGCCCACCGTGGGCCTTGATCACGTCCATGCCCGGGCGCAGCCACAGATGGAAGGTGTTGCCGAGGATCATCTGCGCGCCGATCGCTTCGATGTCACGGGGCAGCATGCCCTTGACCGTGCCATAGGTGCCCACTGGCATGAACGCCGGGGTTTCCACCACGCCACGGGGGAAGGTCAGGCGGCCACGGCGGGCTTTGCCGTCGGTGGCCAGCAGTTCGAAGGTCATGCGGCAGGTGCGGCTCATGCTTGCTCCTCGGGTCCGCGCGCGGCGGGATTGCGGGTAATGAACATGGCATCACCGTAACTGAAGAACCGGTAACCCTCGGCAATCGCCGTGGCGTAGGCCGCCATGGTTTGCGGATAACCGGCAAAGGCCGAAACCAACATCAGCAAGGTCGATTCGGGCAGATGGAAATTGGTCACCAGCGCATCGACCACATGGAACGGCCGGCCTGGGTAAATAAAGATATCGGTGTCGCCGCTGAAGGGCTTCAACTGGCCATCGCGCGCCGCGCTTTCCAGCGAACGCACGCTGGTGGTGCCGACGGCGATCACCCGACCGCCGCGTGCACGGCAAGCAGCCACGGCATCGACCACGTCCTGCGTCACTTCCAACCACTCATTGTGCATATGGTGGTCTTCGATCTTCTCCACCCGCACCGGCTGAAACGTACCGGCACCGACATGCAGGGTGACGAAGGCGGTTTCCACGCCCATGCCGCGGATGGCCTCCAGCAGCGGCTGATCAAAATGCAGCCCCGCCGTGGGTGCCGCCACCGCACCGGCACGCTCGGCGTACACAGTTTGATAACGCTCGCGGTCGGCGCTGTCGTCGGGCCGGTCTATATAAGGAGGCAACGGCATATGGCCAACGCGCTCCAGCAGCGGCAACACGTCTTCATTGAAGCCCAGCTCGAACAACGCATCGTGACGCGCCAGCATCGTGGCTTCGGCACCGCCATCAAGCAGAATGGTCGAACCGGGTTTAGGCGACTTGCTCGAACGCACATGGGCGAGCACGCGGCGGTTATCCAGCACCCGCTCCACCAGCACTTCCAGCTTGCCGCCGGAGGCCTTTTGGCCAAACAGCCGCGCGGGAATCACGCGGGTGTTGTTGAACACCATCAGGTCGCCGGGGCGCAGGTATTCCAAGAGATCGGCGAACTGGCGATGGGCCAGGGCACCGGTTGGGCCGTCGAGGCTGAGCAGGCGGCTACCTTGGCGTTGCGCCAGGGGATGGCGCGCGATCAGGGCGTCCGGCAGCTCGAAATTGAAATCGGCAACACGCATGATGGGAGGTCATTTTTCAGGGGCGCGAAGTTTAACGGAAATAGGTAAATTTGACCACGCAACCCCGTTGACCAACCCAAAAGCTCTCCCTATACTGCGCGCCCTATGTGCCCTGGTGGCGGAATTGGTAGACGCGGCGGATTCAAAATCCGTTTTCGCAAGGAGTGGGAGTTCGAGTCTCCCCCGGGGCACCACACATACGAAGAAGGTCCTATTTATAGGGCCTTTTTTTATGCCTGCGATTTGTCCAAAGCATCGCGGCTAACCGGAGCGCCGGACCGGCCGCTCCTACTAGGTCGTGCAATCCGTAGGCACGGCTTCAGCCGCGAAGCTCTTGCCTTTAGGGCTTGGCGTCCTACCACCCTCCACCCAACGCCAAGAACAGATTGATCTGCGCCATCGCCACCTGGGTGTTGGCCGCCGCCAACTGTGCACGCATATCGGTGTAGGTCTTGGTCGCCTGCAAATCCGCCAGGAACGACGCACGCCCTGCCTGGAAGAATTGATGCGTCTGGTTGGCCGCCTGTTGCGCTGAATGCTCGGCATCAGCCAGGGCGTCGCGGCGGTCGAGCAAGGCGCTGTATTGCACCAGACCGGTCTGGGTTTCCCGTACAGCGTTTAGTACCACGCCATCAAAATGCGCCAACGCCGCCTGGGTGCCAGCTTCGGTTTCACGAATCCGTGCCCGCGCGCCATTGGTGGGAATAGTCCAGCTGATCAGCGGACCAAACCCCCAACGGTTGGTAGCCGGTTCGCCCAAGTGGTCGAGAATGCCCACCGAACCCACGGTCGCACCGATGCTGATATTCGGGTACAGCTGTCCGGTCGCCACGCCGATTTTCGCGGTGGCCGCCGCCAGCGTGCGTTCAGCCTGACGGATATCCGGCCGACGTTTGAGCAGCTCGGCACCATCGCCCACCGGCAACAGCTGGGCGATATGCGGCAGTTCGGCGCAATCACTGACACCAGCTGGCAACTGGCTCACCGGCTTGGCCAGCAGCATCGACAAGGTGAACAGGCCCGCCTGTTGTGCGGCGTCGTAGCGCGGCATTTCCGCCCGCAGCGACTTGAATTGGGTTTGCGTGCGCGTGACCTGGGTTTCATCACCGCGTCCGGCATCGCGCAGGCGCTGCACCAGGGTTACGCCTTCCTCTTGCAGATCCAGAGATTTCTGCGCGATTTCGCGCTCTTCGTTGGCGGCGCAGACCTGGGTGTAGGCCCGGACCACCTCGGCCACCAGGGTGATACGCGCGGTGTCCGCAGCGGCCTGAGCGGCATCGGCATTGGCCTGGGCCGATTCGATACCGCGCTGCAAGGTGCCCCACAGATCGAACTGGTAGGAGGTGCTGATCGAGCCGCTGCCGATATTGGCTACCGGCACTTTTTCGGTGAGCAGAAAGGCTTCGCCAGACTCCTGTAAACGCTCGGCACCAAACTTGGCATTGCCACTGAAACCACCTTCGGCTTGCGCCTCTTCCACCTGCGTACGGGCGCGGGCCAGGTTGGCCGCCGCTACGCGCAGATCGGTGTTGGAGGCCATGGCCTGCTGCACCAGTTGATCCAGGCGCGGGTCCTGATAAAGCTTCCACCAGTCAGTCGGCACCGGTGCCGACACCACATCACTGTTACCTGTCGCCAGTTGCCCTTGCAGGTCCGGGCGCTGCAAGGCGGCGTCTTTAGGCAGCTGATAATCCGGGCCAACCGCCTGACACGCCGACAACACCAGACTGAAGCCAGCAGCCATCAACAAGCCCCGCGCGGCATGGCCGTTCATTGCGCGGCCTCCGCCTTCTTGTCGTTGCCGTCGATGATCGACACGGTCGCGGTACGCCCGGCAATCATGCGGAAGTCTGCCGGCACGTCGTCAAAGGCGATACGCACCGGAATCCGCTGAGCCAACTGCACCCAGCTGAACGCTGGATTGACGCTCGGCAGCATATTGCTGCCACTGCTGCGGTCACGGTCTTCCACGGCGGCGACGATGCTCTGTACATGGCCACGCAGGCGGGTGTTGTCGCCGAGTACGCGGATATCCACCGCCTGGCCGATCTGAATATGTTGCAGCTTGGTCTCTTCGAAATAGCCATCGATATGGAAGGACTCACCGTCGACCACCGACAACACCGGCCGCCCGGCGGTGACGAACTCATGGGCGCGCGGGGCGCGGTCGTTGAGGTAACCGTCCACCGGGCTGCGAATCACCGAACGCTCCAGGTTGAGCTTGGCGGCATCCACGGCCACCTGGGCAGCGGCGACCGCCGATTGCGCACGGCTTTCCCGGGACTGGCTTTCTTCCAGTTGCTCACGGGCGACCAGATTGCCCAGACCACGGTTACGTTTGGCTTCACGTTGCGCCTGGGCCAAGGCTTCTTTCTGCTCGGCGGCGCTGGCTTCAGCCTGGCGCAGGGCCAAGGTGAAACGGTCCTGATCGATGGTAAACAGCACGTCACCGCGTTTGACCGGCTGGTTGTCGCGCACCTCGACCTTCTCGATCAGCCCGGAAACATCCGGGGCGATCTGGATGATATCGGCGCGGATATGGCCGTCGCGGGTCCAGGGCGCGAACATGTAATACATCACCATGCGCCAGACCACGACGGTTGCCAGGGTCACCATCAACAACGTCAGGACCACGCGGCCCAGGGTCAACATAGGTTTTTTCATAGCATCAGGCTTCGGCAAATAGCATCCACCGCACCGAGCAGTACGGCGTAGAGACCAACGTTAAACAGGGCCCGGTGCCAGACCAGGCGGTAGAAGTGGGCGCGGTTCAACAGACCGTGCACCAGCAGGTACAACAGATAGGTGAACGCCATCATCACCAGCAGCGTGGGCAGGAACACCCCGCTGATATCCAGATCACCGATCACAGAGCAGCTCCATCGAGGCCGTAGGGCAGTTGTTCTTGCGTATCGCCCGCCTCCACCAGCACTTCCACCCCCGGCAACAACGCCAAGCGCAGACCACTGAGGGCCAACAGGCTGTGCAGCCGGGCCTGTTCGGCCTCGGCGCACACGGAATAATTGATCGCCCGCCGCGCACGATCCATGGTCATCAGCAAGCCCTTGGGTGCCGGCAGACGCTCGCCAGCTTTCAGGCAGGCGCGGAAGTACTCGCCGACTTCGGCGACCACGTTCTGCAGCTGGGTTTGCGCACCGGCCGGCAACCGCGGCAGATAGGCCAATACGTCCAACAGGCATAACGCAACGCGCAAATCACGCAGCGCGGCACCGCTGTCCTGCCCGGTCTGGGTCAGGCGCGGCAGGTGCTGCATCAGTCGGTCGAGCATGCGTACGCCCATGCGCCGGTGCTCGGCCAGAGTGGCTGGCTCGGTCAGGGCGACGATATCGCGCCAGCTGAATCGGGTCAGGCGCTTGGCCGCCACTTCCACACCAAAAGGGCGCATCACCAGGGTCCAGACAAAAGCGAACAGCAAGCCCACCGGACCGGCCAGGTTGCTGTTGATAAAGGTCATGAAGTTGGCGTCGTAGGTGCCCTGGATACTGATAAAGGACGAGGTGTTGACCAGCGTCAGCAGCATGCCGAGGTAGAACCGCGGCTGCACCGTCAGCGTGCCGATGCAGATAAACGGCACGGCGAAGGCCAGCACCAGCATCGGGAAGTCGTGCAAGTTGGGCAGGATCAGAAACAGGTAGAGGCTGGCAAACAGCGCCGACATCGCGGTCCAGAAGAAGAAGCGGTAGATCTGCGGTGCCGGGTCGTCCATGGCGGCGAAGAAGCTGCAGGCCACGGCGGCGAGAATCACCGCGCTGCCGCCATCGGTCCAGCCCAGGCCGATCCACAACAGCGAGGCGACAATGATCGCGCTGATGGTGGAAAACACCGAATAGAGCATCAGCCCACGGTCGAAAAACGGCGTCAGCCGACCCAGGCGCCAATGGCGGTACACGGCGCGCCACGGCGTCTGATCGTCGAGCAGAATCGCGTGTTGCAGACTGCGGCAGTCTTGCCACAGATCGATCCACTCGCCCAGGCGATACAGGGCGTTTGAGAGCAGCAACTGACGGCGTTCGTCCAGCGCTTCGGCTGTGGGTTGCAGGACTTCGAGCTGGTCGCGCAGCGCCTGCCAGCGCTGGGGTGCGGCATCCTCGGCGGTGCTCAGCAGCCATTGCTGACTCTGCGCCAACAACGGCGCAAGGATGGCGACCAGATCGGGCGAGCGGCGTTCGATGGCGAGCAGGGCATCATCCAGCCCGTCGATTACCGGCAACAGATGAATCATCCGCCCACGCAGCTCCTTGGCATTGCGCACGGTCTGCGGCCGGGCACCCTCATGGGGAAGCTGGCCAATCATCAGTTCCAGGGTGTTGAAGCTGGCGACCATCGCCGCACGCAGGTTGCCGACCTCGGACGGCACCGCACCACGACTGAGAAAGTGCTGGCTATAGCGAGTGGCATCGGCGAACCAGGCCGTAGCGGCATCCATCACCACCGGTGCCAGACGACGCGGCCAGAACACCGCGCCAACCACCGCTGCGCAGATGATGCCGAGAAAGATCTCCTGGGTCCGCGACGAGGCGATATCGAACACTGCGCCGGGGTTATCCACCACCGGCAGAGCAATAAGCGGCAAGGTGTAGCCCGACAGCATCAACGCGTAGCTGTTGGCCGTGCGCAGGTTCAGGGACAGGAATAGTAAGGTGCCCGTCCACAACGCCACCACCACGACCAGCAGCGCAGGCGATTGCACAAACATCGGCACAAACAGCACGGCAGCAGCGGCACCCACCAGGGTGCCCACTGCCCGATATAGCGCTTTGGAACTGGTGGGACCGACAAAGGGGCTGGAGACGATATAGACAGTGGCCATCGCCCAATAAGGCCGCGGCATCTGCATGATCATGGCGATATACAGCGCCAGCATCGACGCGGCAAAGGTGCGCACGCCATAAAACCAGTCGCGTGCTGGCGGTACGCCGGTAAAAAAACCGCTCATTGCAGCTCACCGCCGCCGGGCTCGACGGCACTGCTGCGCCCGGCTTCTTCAAAGGCACGCACCACGCGCAAGGCGGCTTCGAGGTCTGCCGGGGGAATGTTTTGCAGCACCTCGCGGCGCAAACGCACCAGCTCGTTTTCAATCGATTCAGCCAGCTCGCGGCCACGCAGCGTCAGGCTCAGGGCCTTGGCGCGGCGGTCGTCCGGGTCTTCACTGCGGCAGACGAAACCGGCGCGGCACAGTTGATCGAGCAGGCGCACCAGCGACGGGCTTTCCAACCCGGCAGCCTGGGCCACTGCCACCTGCCGCACGCCATCACCGAGGCGCACGATCATCAGCAACGGCACGGCGCAGGCTTCGGAAATGCCGTAATTGACCAGCGTCGCCTGGCAAATGCGCCGCCAATGGCGGGACGCCGTCACCATGCCGCTGCTGATATTGAGCTGGAGCGCTTCGAGGGTCATCGGGGAACACGAGAATTTAATTAGTTAGCAAGCTAATTGTATTCTCGGAAATTTCCGCTCGTCAATTACCGCATGGAGGCTTTGCCGCTTTATTTCGGCGCATCGGAGGCGGCTATTCCGGATGGTTTTAGCGCTATGCCAAAAAGCCCTGAAACGGCCGTAATCAGGCGCTCTAAGGGCTATTTCCGGGGGTTGTTTTTCACCCCGAAGTTAACTATCGTTCCGCCCACTGTGTTGCCGGGATCGCGCCTAAACGCACTCAATATTCCGCAACCAGTCCAGCCCTCGTCTCGAGGCTGTCATTAACTAAAGCTCCAAGGAAATAAGATATGTCGAATCGTCAGAACGGTACCGTCAAGTGGTTTAACGACGAGAAAGGTTTTGGTTTTATCACTCCAGAAAGCGGTCCGGATCTGTTCGTACACTTCCGCGCTATCGAAGGCGACGGCTTCAAGAGCCTGAAAGAAGGCCAGAAAGTCAGCTTCGTTTCGGTACAAGGTCAAAAAGGCCTGCAAGCTGATCAAGTTCAAGTTGTGAACTAAGCTTGGCCTGAACAAAAAAGGCGTCCTTCGGGGCGCCTTTTTTGTTTCCAGTTCGGGCTTACGCTGCGGTAAAAGCGCGCAAGTTTTATCAATGCCAGTCTTTTGCAGTAAAGTGCCTCGCGCTTTTCACCCACCGCGAGCTCCGCATGTCCAAACGTCTTCTCCAGCCCCAAGGCGATTTCCCCGCTGCCGGCCTGCTCCGCCGCCTCGCCGCGATGTTCTATGACTTCCTGCTGTGCGTGGCCATCGCAATAGTCACCGGCCTGCTGTACCAGCAAGTCGTTTTACGCCTGATCTTCGGCAGCGACCGTCTGTTGGAGTTGGCCAACAACAAAGCCTTGGATGTTGATCCGGTGCTCTCCACCGTTGTGCTGTTCGCCATTTTCGCCTTCTTCGCCAAGTTCTGGACCCACTCGGGCCAGACCCTGGGCATGCAGGTATGGGGCGTGCGGGTACAGAATGCCGATGGCAGCGCCATCAGCCTGTGGCAGGCGTTGCTGCGCTTTATGCTGTCGATTGCCTCATGGCTGTGCCTGGGCCTGGGCTTTTTCTGGATGCTCTGGGACAAGCAGAAGCGCAACTGGCAGGACATCTATTCGGACAGCCGTTTGGTGCATATTCCGAAGAAAAAGAAGACGTAGATTGGGTTGAGCGCAGCGAAGCCCAACAGTCCAACCACAGAAACCAAAAAGCCCGCACATCTGCGGGCTTTTTTATGCAGCTCGGAATTACCCCGCGCGCCGCAACATCCAGAACCCGGCGACACCGCAGATCAAGCTCGGGATCAGCACCGCCAACAACGGCGGGAAACCAAACACCAGGCTCGACGGCCCCAGCAGGTCCTGGGCAATGCGGAACACAAAGCCCACCAGCACGCCGGTAAACACACGCTGGCCCAGGGTCACCGAACGCAGCGGGCCGAAGATAAAGGAGATGGCCATCAGCACCAGCGCAGCGGTAACCACCGGCTGCAGCACCTTGGTCCAGAACGCCAGCCAGTACTTGCCATTGGCCAGGCCCTGATCCGCCAGGTAGTGGATATAGCGCCATAACCCGCTCACGGACAACGCTTCCGGCTCAAGCACCACGGTGCCGAGCAGTTGCGGCGTCAGTTGCACGTCCCAGCGCTCGCTCGGGGTTTGCACCACCTCGGTGTTGCGCTCGTGGAACAGCGTGGTCGCGACATCTTCCAGTTGCCAGTGATCGCCCTGGTACTGGGCTTTCTTGGCAAAGCTGGACGATTGCAGGTGACGCTGGTCGTCGAACTTGTAGCGGGTTACGCCGTACAGCACGCCGTTGGGTTGCACGGCGTTGATGTGCACAAACTCATCGCCCTGACGGTGCCACAGGCCGCGCTTGGAGCTTTGCGCGTCGCCGCCGCCTTGCGCCATGGAGCGCGCGGCCTGGCCGATATTCTCGCTCCAGGGCGCGACATACTCGCCAATCAGAATGCCGGCCAGCATCAGTACCAGCATCGGTTTCATCACCGCCCAGACGATCCGCCCAACCGATACCCCGGCTGCGCGCATGATGGTCAGCTCGCTGCTGCTGGCCAGGCTGCCCAGACCGATCAGGCAACCAATCAGCGCCGCCATCGGCAGCATTTCATAGACCCGCCGCGGCGTAGTGAGGAGCACATACCAGGCGGCGTCATCCAGGCCATAGCTGCCCTGTACGTCGCCCAACTCGTCGATAAAGGCGAACAGCAACGCCAGGCCAACGATGATGCCCAACACCGACAGAATGGCGAAGAACACACTGGTGCCGATGTAACGATCCAACTTAACCATGGGCCAACTCCCGCGCCATGCGGCGACCCGCCAGCTTCAGGCGCAACGGCTCCCAGAACTGCAGGGCCAGGCCGATCAGCAAAAATAATCCGTGTACCCACCACAAGCCGATGCCCATGGGGATCTTGCCTTTGTCCAGCGCGCCACGCGCAGCGATCAGCAACGACAGATAAGCCATATAAAGAAGAATCGCCGGCAGCAACTTGAGGAAACGACCCTGGCGCGGGTTGACCCGCGACAGTGGCACCGCCAGCAAGGTGACTACAAATACCAGCAACGGAATCGACAGGCGCCATTGCAGCTCGGCCTGTTTGCGCGGCTCGTCGCTGCCGATCAGCTCGCGGCTAGGCAGGGCTTCACGCTCGCTGATATCGCTGCTGACTTCCGGTTTTACCAAGAGCACGCCGTAGGTGTCGTACTTGATCGCGCGGTAATCGGCGGCACCGGGGTTACCGTCATAGCGGTAGCCGTTTTCCAGAATCAGGTAGCGGCTGCCATCCGCCTGGACTTCCTGGCGACCCTTGTCGGCCACCAACACGGTGATGCCACGCTCTTTATCGCCTTCTTTGGACAGGCGTTTTTCCGAGATGAAAATTCCACCGAGCTGGCTGCGGTCTTCCGTCATCTCCTGGGTGTAGGTGACCCGCGTGCCGCTGCGCATGGCCTGGAAGCGGCCAGGCACCAGGGTGTCGAACTCGGTCAGGGCATCTTGCTCATTGAGAATCTTCGCCACCTGCGCCACACCTTGCGGTGCCAGGCCCAGGCTCAGCCAGGCAACCAGCAGCGCCACCAGAGTGGCCGGTGCCAGGGTGTAAGCCAACAGACGTTGCTGGCTCATGCCGGTGGCGGCCAGCACGGTCATTTCGCTGTCCAGGTACAGACGCCCGTAGGCCAGCAGAATGCCGAGGAACAATCCCAGCGGCAGAATCAGCTCCAGAAAGCCCGGCATCCGAAAGCCCATGATCAGAAACAGCACACTCGGGTCGAGTGCGCCGGACGCTGCCTGGGCCAGGTACTTGATAAAACGACCGCTCATGATGATCACCAACAGCACGGCACTTACCGCACTCAGGGTCAGCATCACTTCACGGGACAGATAGCGGAAGACAATCAAACCAGACACTCCAGGGTTGTCAGGCTCAGGCGGCTAAGCTCAAACTAGCCGACCTGTTGCCAGCCCAGTAAAGGCCAGCGACCGAAAATTTGCAGGTGTGGATACGAAACCATCGCGGGTCACGCCTGCCGAACAACGACAAGGACGCGGAGTTTACTAGAGCCTGCTGCGCAGTCCGAGCCCGTTTTTCAAAGGCTTTACCTCGCCGCGCGGTTTTCACACCGATCAAGCGCGGCATTATCCTGTAATACCTACCGGTTGTCTTGGGGACTCCTCGCCATGGAATTTGTTGTTAAGAACGCACGTCCAGACGCACTGAAAACCGCCACCCTGGTAGTCGCCGTTGGCGAAGGCCGCGCCCTCAGCGCCGCCGCCCAGATTCTCGATGTGGCCAGTAACGGTGCCATCAGCAGCATTCTCAAACGCGGCGACCTGGCTGGCAAAGTCGGCCAGACCCTGCTGCTGCAAAGCCTGCCCAACCTCAAAGCCGAACGCGTGCTGTTGGTCGGCAGCGGTAAAGAGAGCGAACTCTCTGACCGCCAACTGCGCAAATTGATCACCGCCGTGCAAGGCGTATTGAAAGGTCTGGGCGGCAAAGAAGCAGTACTGGCCCTGGACGATCTGCAGGTAAAAGGCCGCGACACCTACAGCAAAACCCGCCTGCTGGTGGAAACCCTGGCCGACAACCAGTACAGCTTCGAACAGTTCAAGAGCCAGAAAAGCGAAGCCCGTACCCTTAGCAAAATCATTCTGCTGACCGAAAAAGCCAGCCTCGCCGACGTCGAGCGCGCCAGCCAACAGGCACAAGCCATCGCCGCTGGCATGGCCTTGACCCGCGACCTGGGCAATTTGCCGCCGAACATCTGCCACCCGACTTACCTTGGCGAGCAGGCCAAAGCCCTGGGCAAGGCCTATAAGTCGCTGAAAGTCGAAGTGCTGGACGAGAAGAAGCTCAAGGAACTTGGCATGGGTTCGTTCCTTGCCGTTGCCCAGGGTAGCGTGCAACCACCGCGCCTGATCGTGCTGCAGTACAACGGCGGCAAGAAAGGCGACAAGCCGTTTGCTCTGGTGGGTAAAGGCATCACCTTCGACACCGGCGGCATCAGCATCAAGCCGGCGGCCGGTATGGACGAAATGAAGTACGACATGGGCGGTGCCGCCAGCGTGTTCGGTACCTTCAAGGCGGTGCTGGAACTGCAACTGCCAATCAACCTGGTGGGCGTCATGGCCTGTGCCGAGAACATGCCCAGCGGCAGCGCGACCCGCCCGGGCGATATCGTCACCACCATGAGCGGGCAGACTGTGGAAATCCTCAATACCGACGCCGAAGGCCGTCTGGTGCTGTGCGATGCGCTGACCTACACCGAACGCTTCAAGCCGCAGGCGGTGATCGATATCGCCACCCTGACTGGTGCCTGCATCGTGGCCCTCGGCAGCCACACCTCGGGCCTGCTGGGTAACAATGACGAACTGCTGCAACAACTGCTCAGCGCCGGCCAGACCGCCGATGACCGCGCCTGGCAGCTCCCGTTGTTCGACGAATACCAGGAACAGCTGGACAGCCCGTTCGCCGACATCGCCAACATCGGCGGGCCGAAAGCCGGCACCATCACGGCGGCCTGCTTCCTGTCGCGCTTCGCGAAGAAATTCAACTGGGCGCACCTGGATATCGCCGGTACCGCCTGGATCAGCGGTGGCAAAGACAAAGGTGCCACTGGTCGCCCGGTGCCATTGCTAACCCAATACCTGCTGGACCGCGCTAAGGTTTAAAAGCCAACACCGCTCCCGCGTAGGAGCGGCTTTAGCCGCGATGCTTTTTAAAATCAAGAGCATCGCGGCTAAAGCCGCTCCTACGAAGGGCAATCCCCGCATCCTACGAACCAAGCTCACCATGCCCCGCATCGAATTCTACGTGCTCTCCTCCACCGCCCCCGCCGACCGCCTGCGCACGGCCTGCCAGTTGGCGATGAAGGCCTGGCGCCATGGCATGCCGGTATTTATGCGCGCCAGTGACGAGGCGCAATGCACGGAAGTCGACGAACTTTTGTGGCGTTTCAAGGCCGAAACCTTCGTGCCCCACAGCCTGCACCGCGACGCGCCCGAAGCGCCCGTGGTGATCGGCCTGGACGATGAGCCTGCGGCCAGCCAGGGCCTGTTGATCAACCTCAACAGCAGCCTGTCACCCCATGTACAGCGTTTCAGCCGGGTGATCGAGATCGTCAATCAGCAACCCGAACAACTGGCGAGCTCGCGGGAAAACTTCCGCACCTATCGTCAGCAGGGTTATGACCCCAAGCGAGTTGAACTGTAGCCACGCCATGGACACACCAAAACCGCCGCAAAAGCCCAATCACTTGCTCGACGACCTGGAGTCGATCCGCGAGTTCTTGAGCAATAACGAGCCCTCCCACACCGGCATTCCTGATGACTTGCTGGATCTGCCGCTGCTCACCGATTCGGTGGAAATGGGCCAGATTCCGCTGCTGTCGGATATTGTTGTTCCTGGCCACAGCACCCCGGTGTCTGCCCCGACCGCGCCATTGACGCCGCCGCCCAGTGCAACCCGCCCACTGCCGGCCGCCCCCAGCATTCCGGCAGCACCAGCGCATACACCACCGCCTGCCGTGGTGAGCCCCGATCCATCGCCAGCAGCAGCAGTAGCTCCCGCTGCGCATGCTCCGACAGCGGGCACCGCCTCGGCCGCCATTGCCCAGACTCATGCGCCGCAGCCTGCTACGCCAGTGCAGCCGAGCATCACGCAGGCCGTGCAGCGCAGCGTGGAAAGCAGCAACACCACCAGCGACCTGCTGCGCCTGGACGCCGAATTGCGCGCCGCCGCTCAACTGATTCTGCAAGACGTGATCGACGACTTCGTGCCGCAGATCGAAGCCGAACTCAAACGCCGGCTGGAAGCGCGCCTGACCCGGTTATTGCCACAGCGTAAAAGCTGAGCCAAAACGCCGTCGTCCCAGCGCAGGCTGGGGCCCAGAATTTTCAGACATGCGCGTTCTCCTGAACAACGCTGGGCCCCGGCCTGCGCTGGGACGACGGTGGTGAGTCCAGTAGCAGCGCCATGCGCATCACGCGCATTACCCCCTCGCGATCATCCCCCGTTATACTTGCCGGCTTTCCGATTAGCTGCCGAACAGGGTCCGAATCCGCATGGACAAGACGTACCAGCCTCACGCCATTGAAACCTCCTGGTACGAAACCTGGGAGTCGAAGAACTATTTCGCCCCGCAAGGTAGCGGCGACTCCTACACCATCATGATCCCGCCGCCGAACGTCACCGGCAGCCTGCATATGGGCCACGGCTTCAACAACGCGATCATGGATGCGCTGATCCGCTTCCGCCGTATGCAGGGTCGCAACACCCTGTGGCAGCCGGGTACAGACCACGCTGGCATCGCCACGCAGATGCTGGTGGAACGCCAGATCGGTGCCCAGGGCCTGAGCCGTCACGACCTGGGCCGCGACAAATTCCTGGAAAAAGTCTGGGAATGGAAAGACCAGTCCGGCGGCAATATCAGCCGGCAGATCCGCCGCCTCGGCTCCTCGGTTGACTGGAGCCGCGAAAAATTCACCATGGACCCCGACCTGTCCGAAGCCGTACAGGAAGCCTTCGTGCGTTTGCATGAAGACGGCCTGATCTACCGCGGCAAGCGCCTGGTCAACTGGGACACCAAGCTGCACACGGCAATTTCCGACCTCGAAGTGGAAAACCACGACGAGAAAGGCTTCCTGTGGAACCTGCGCTACCCGCTGGCCGACGGTGCCAAAACTGCCGATGGCCTGGACTACCTGATCGTTGCCACCACTCGCCCGGAAACCCTGCTGGGCGATAGCGCCGTAGCGGTGCACCCGAGCGATGAACGCTACCAGGCGCTGATCGGCAAGTTCGTCAAATTGCCATTGGTGGGCCGCCTGATTCCTATCGTCGCCGATGAATACTGCGACCCGGAATTCGGCACCGGCTGTGTGAAGATCACCCCGGCTCACGACTTCAACGACTACGAAGTCGGCAAGCGCCACAACCTGCCGCTGATCAACGTGCTGGACAAGAACGCCGCCATCCTCGGCCGCGCGCAAGTGTTCAATATCGACGGCAGCGTCAATGACACCTTTGAAGCCAGCCTGCCGCCGCAATACGCCGGCATGGATCGCTTCGTCGCCCGTAAACAAATGGTCGCCGACCTCGACGCCCAGGGTCTGCTGGAAAAGGTCGACGACCACGCCCTGAAAGTGCCGAAGGGCGACCGCTCCGGCACCGTCATCGAGCCGTGGCTGACCGATCAGTGGTACGTCTCCACCAAACCGCTGGCCGAAAAAGCCATCGCCGTGGTCGAAAGCGGCGAGATCCAGTTTGTGCCCAAGCAATACGAAAACATGTACTTCAGCTGGATGCGTGACATCCAGGACTGGTGCATCAGCCGTCAACTCTGGTGGGGCCACCGCATTCCAGCCTGGTACGACGAAGCCGGTCAGGTGTACGTAGGCCGCGATGAAGCAGAGGTGCGCGCCAAGCACAACCTCGGCGATATCGCCCTGCGTCAGGATGACGACGTGCTCGACACCTGGTTCAGCTCCGGTCTGTGGACCTTCTCCACCCTCGGCTGGCCGAACCAGACTGAAGCGCTGAAAACCTTCCACCCCACCGACGTGCTGGTGACCGGTTTCGACATCATCTTCTTCTGGGTTGCCCGGATGATCATGCTGTCCACCCACCTGACCGGGCAGATTCCATTCAAGACCGTGTACGTGCATGGCCTGGTCCGCGATGGCCAAGGGCAGAAAATGTCCAAGTCCAAGGGCAACGTTCTGGACCCGCTGGACATCGTCGATGGCATCGACCTGGAAACCCTGCTGGAAAAACGCACCAGCGGCCTGATGCAGCCGAAGATGGCGGAGAAAATCGCCAAGCAGACCAAAGCCGAATTCCCCGAAGGTATCGCCAGCTACGGCACCGACGCCCTGCGCTTTACCTTCTGCTCGCTGGCCTCCACCGGCCGCGATATCAAGTTCGATATGGGCCGCGTCGAGGGCTACCGCAACTTCTGCAACAAGCTGTGGAACGCCGCCAACTTCGTGATCGAAAACACCGACGGCCAGGACACCGGCGTCAACGGTGAAGAAGTCGAACTGTCGTCGGTCGACCGCTGGATCATCTCGCAGCTGCAACGCACCGAGGCCGAAGTGACCCGCCAACTGGACAACTTCCGCTTCGACCTGGCTGCACAAAGCCTGTACGAATTCGTCTGGGACGAGTACTGCGCCTGGTACCTGGAGCTGGTCAAGCCGGTGCTGTGGGACGAGAACGCCCCCATCGAGCGCCAGCGCGGCACCCGTCGCACCCTGGTGCGCGTGCTGGAAGTGATCCTGCGTCTGGCCCACCCGTTCATGCCGTTTATCACTGAAGAAATCTGGCAACGCATTAAAAACGCCGCTGGCGTTAGCGGTGAAACCATCATGCTGCAAGCCTGGCCGGTGGCCAACGAAGCACGCATCGATGCCGCTGCCGAAGGCGATATCGAATGGGTAAAAGCGCTGATGCTCGGCCTGCGCCAGATCCGTGGCGAGATGAATATCTCCATGGCCAAGCGCATCGACATCTTCCTGCAGAACGCCAGTGCCGAGGACCAGCGTCGTCTCAACGACAACGCGCCGCTGCTGAACAAGCTGGCCAAGCTGGATAATGTCACCGTGCTCGCGGCCGATGCCGAAGCGCCGATGTCCGCCACCGCGCTGGTGGGCGATATGCAGGTGCTGGTGCCAATGGCCGGCCTGATCGACAAGGACGCCGAACTGGCGCGCCTGGACAAGGAGATTCAACGCCTGAGCCAGGAAGTCGGCCGTGTGGGCGGCAAACTCGGCAACGCCGCGTTCGTCGACAAGGCACCCGCCGATGTGATCGCCAAAGAGCGCGCCAAGCTGGCCGAAGCCGAACAGGCGGTGGCCAAGTTCACTGAACAGCGCGCCCGTATCGCCAGTTTGTAAGCCCCCTACCCGGCCCTGTTTATCAGGGCCGAGTTTTTTACGAAATCGGAAACACGGATGACCATCTCCCTGCGCTTCGAATCCACGCTGAAATCCGAGCCTGCACAAGTCTGGCGCTGGATCACCGACGTGCGTTGCCTGCGCAAGGAAATGCGCCCGTGGCTGTGGATGAGCATTCCATTCAGCGTGCGCAACCTGGAAGACGTCGACGTAGAACCCGGCCAGCCGCTGTTCACCAGTTGGCTGTGGCTGTTCGGTCTGTTGCCACTGGGCACTTCGAAACTGACCCTGCTGGAACTCACATCCGGCGTCGGCTTTATCGAGCAATCGCCCATGACCGGCACCCGTCTGTGGCGGCACCAGCGCAGCCTGGAACGCCTGGCCGAAGGCGGCACCCGGGTGGTTGACCAACTGACCGTCGAGCCGCTGTTCGCCGGCTGGCTGCTGCGCAGATTTCTCCAGCTGTTCTTCGCCAGTCGTCACCGCGCCCTGCGCGCCCGCGACCGCAAACAGCTGCACTGATGGCAGGAGCGACCATGGACGTAAGCAAAACCAAAAGCAGCTTTTACCGGCGTCTGTACGTGGCCTGGCTGATCGACAGCGGCACCGCCAGCACGGTGCCGGCCCTGATGGTCGCCACCGGCATGCCCCGGCGTACCGCTCAGGACACCCTGCTGGCCCTGGCCGATCTGGATATCGACTGCCAATTCGCCCAGCAGGTCGGTGAGCGCAACAACGCCGGGCACTATGAAATCCGCAGCTGGGGCGCGATCGACAAGCACTGGATAGGTGCCCATCTGGCGCAGATCAAACACGTATTGGGTTACCCCTGATGTCTGCAAAAAAGCCCGCACCCGTGGCAGAAAAGAAAGCCGTGCTGCACCCGCGCAACCGCCACCAGGGGCGGTACGACTTCGCCCAGATGATCAAGGCCAACCCCGAACTGGGTGCCTTTGTGATCATCAATCCCTACGGTAAGGAAAGCATCGACTTCGCCAACCCGGCGGCGGTGAAAGCCTTTAACCGCACCCTGCTGCAACAGTTCTATGGCGTGCGTGGCTGGGATATTCCGCCGGCCTACCTGTGCCCGCCGGTGCCGGGCCGGGCCGACTACCTGCACTATCTGGCCGACCTGCTCGGCGCCAGCCATGACGGTGTTATCCCCCATGGCAAAGGTGTGCGTGGCCTGGATATTGGCGTGGGCGCCAACTGCATCTACCCGCTGATTGGTCAGCATGAATATGGCTGGCAGTTTGTCGGGGCCGATATCGACCCGCAGTCACTGGCCTCGGCGGCAGCGATTCTCAAGCTCAACCCCCAACTCGCCGGCCATATCGAACTGCGTCAGCAGGCCGACCCAGTGCATATTTTCCAGGGGTTGATCGGTAGTGACGAACGCTTCGACTTCACCCTGTGCAACCCGCCGTTTCACGCCTCTGCGCAAGAGTCTCGCGCCGGCAGCCAGCGCAAATGGAAAAACCTCGGCAAGCTCGACCCCAGTCGCCAGCTGCCGGAATTGAACTTCGGCGGGCAGAGCAATGAACTGCACTACGAGGGCGGAGAGTTGGCGTTTATCAGCCTGATGGCCGATGAGAGCGCGGGCTTTGCCGAGCAGGTGTTCTGCTTCAGCACCCTGGTGTCGAAGATCAGTAACGTCGCCTTGCTGCAGCAGCGCCTGCAACAACTGGGGGCCGGCGACATCCGCGTGGTGGACATGGCCCAAGGGCAGAAACAGAGCCGCTTCGTAGCCTGGACCTTTCTCGACAAGAATCAGCGCCGGGCCTGGCGCAAAGCGCGCTGGACAGCCCTGGGCTGATTTTCCGCCCAGCAGCCTACACGGCTGCGCTAGCGCTCCTCATGGCGCAACCGAAGGAGCCTACAGCCCCACAACTCGCTCTGGCTGAGCATGACCTCGACAGGCAGACAACAGGTCCGCCTCCCCTCCAGGGACGAGCAGTCATGAATCAACCATCAGCTATCGGGTTTTCCCTCTCCACCGCCATCCTCGGCGCCATCAGCGGTTATGCCAACGCCGCGCCAGTCAACGATATCCGCAGCCTCTACGGCAAAGTGCTCGAGGAGCAACTCAAGGAAATCACCGCAGGCAGCAGCTTCTCCCCGGAGCTGGTTCACCTGGTCGACCATGACAGCAACACCGGCAACTTTCTGTTCCGCGGCAATATGCCGATCAGCAACAAGGCCTTCAGCTACCAGCAACTGGTGGCCGCCATGCGCAACGCCAGCCCGGGCGTGCCGCTGCCGGACAAGGTGTATCTGATCGATGTCAGCCTGGTGAACAGCATCAACCCCGCCGAGGCCGCCGACCTCAAGATCGAACAGGGCTTCTGGCAACAGAACCCCACCCTGGGCAAGCTGATCAATCACCCGGTGTACGGCAGCATTACCTCCCCCAACGACTACCCCAGCGCCCTGCGCAAACGGCTGGAAAAAATCCCCACCATCAGCCGCATCGACGACCTGGTGGTCGATCTTCAGGCCCTGCTGAAAATGCCGCAGATGTCTGGCGTGACGCTGGCCATTTACGTGCACTGCGAAGCCGGCAAAGACCGCACTGGCGAAGTGGCAGCCGCCTACGCCATGAAGTACCTGGGCAGCTCCTATGCCAAGGCCTACGCCAACGCCAACGCCATTGCCAAGCGCGCTATCAGCCAGTTCAGCCGCAACGAATTGCAGTGGTATGCCTACTACCTGAAAGACGTGCGCAAAGTGCCCAGCATAGGTCCGATCAACTAACTGGCAGGCCATCCGGCCCAACCGTGAAACAAGCGCGGCTGCAGCCGCAATGCCATTCAGGAGCAGCCATGTTCAACCGTCGATTCATCGCCTTTACCCTCCCCGCCCTGCTGTTTTTATCAGCCTGCGGCAGCCCGGCCATTCAGGACGCCCGCGATGTATATGCCCTGGTTCTGCACCAGCAGAGCGAGGAAACCCTTGGCGCGCGCAAATTCAACCCGGAGCTGGTCTCGCTGATCGCCCACGTGCCCAGTTCAGGCAACTTTCTGTTCCGCGGCAATATTCCGATTCAGGGCAATGAGTTCAGCTACAACGACCTGGTCGCTGCGCTGAAAAAGGCGGCAAAGGACAAGCAACTGCCGGAGCAGTTTTATCTGGTCGATATCAGCCTGATCAACGACATCAACCCAGAGGAAGCGGCCGATCTGCGGATCGAACAAAGCTTCTGGCAGAAAAACAGTCAGAAGGGCCGGCTGATCAACCACCCGGTGTACGGTGCCCTGCGCTCGCCCAACGACTACCCGGAAGACGTGCGCAAAAAGCTGGAAAAGATTCCCACCCTGAGCAACACCGATGTGCTGATGGAAAACATCCAGAGCCTGCTGCTCGCCAGCCAACAGACGGGCCTGCCGCTGGTGCTGTATATCCACTGCGAAGCCGGCAAGGACCGTACAGGTGAAATGGCCGCGGCCTATGCCATGAAGTACCAGGGCAGCAGCTACGCCGACGCCTATGCCAACGCCATGCGCATCGCCAAACGTGATATCAGCCATTTCAGCCGCAATGAACTGCAGTGGTATGCCTATTACCTGAAGGACATCCAGATGCTTCCTGGCATCGGGCCGATCAAGTAGCGCACCCGGTTTGAGCCGGGCCCTCCGCCAAGGTGGCGCTCGGCACACCGAAGAGCAGGTCGAAACCCCACTGGAAGGCAAAGGCATACAAGAGGAAAAACAGCATCAGGGAAAAGTCGGTGGCCAGTGCCTGCCACCAGCCAATATTCAGCGCCCAGACCAGCATCGGCACGCTCATCAGCAACAAACCCAGCTCGAAGGCAATGGCGTGCAGCACCCGTCTTGCCACGGTACGTCGGGGTTGGCGCTGACGTTTTTCCCAGGCTTCGAACAGGCTGTTGAACAGCATGTTCCAGACCATCGCCACCGCACACAGGCCCAATGCCAAGGCACCGGACAGCGCCAGACCGCCGTCAAATACCCAGGCCATCGCCGGGGTAATAAAGACCAGTGCCACCGCCTCGTAACTGATCGCCTGTACCACTTTGCGTTTTTTGCCTTGCATCACTGCGCGCCCACGCTTGCCAATGTGCCGCCACTGTATTTCTAATGAACTGAAACCTTTAGTTAGCTTGTTTCAGGAAATCTGATAGATGAGCCTTAGCAAAGATGCGGTGCAGGTGTTTCTCGCAGTGCTCGACAAGGGCTCGTTTTCCGCCGCCGCGCGCAGTATCGGGCGGGTGCCCTCGGCGGTGAGCATGACCATCAGCAACCTGGAAGCCGACCTTAATCTGCAGCTGTTCGACCGCCGCGGGCGCGAGCCCCAGCCCACCGCCGCCGCCCTGGCGTTGCAGGCCAAGGCGCGCTTTATGCTGCAGCAGTTCGAGTTGTGGGAAGCCCAGGCTCTGGCGCTGTCCACCGGCCTGGAAAGCTGTCTGAGCCTGGCCATCGCCCCGGAGCTGCTGGCCTCCGACTGGGCCACGCCGTTGGCGAAACTGGCCGAGCGTTTTCCTACGCTGGACGTGGAAGTGCTGGCCGCCCCTGAAGCCGACGCCATCCGCCTGCTGCATGAAGGCCGGGTGCAGCTGGCGTTGGTGTTCGAAAACCCCAACTTCGACAGCCGCGAGTGTTGCCAGGAAACCACCCAGGAAACGCTGCTGGCGGTAATCGCCCCGCAGCACCCGGCAATTGCGACGGGTCGCCAGTTGCGTATCGATGAGCTGGCCGAGCATCGCCAGATAGTGGTCGCCGGTCGCGACCCCGAGCCGTTGCAACCGCGTTTTCTGCAAGCCCATCACCATTGGCGCACCGACAGCCATACGGCGGCGCTGCGCATGATGCAGGCAGGGCTGGGTTGGGGTTATCTGCCCGAGTCACTGGTGCGCCCGCAATTGCTGGCTGGCAGCCTGGTGGAACTGCAGCTGAGCAATATCTCCCAGCTGTCGTTATGGGTGGATCTGGTGTGGTCCACCAGCAAGCCGTTGGGCCTCGGCGCGCAGCACTTTATCGAGCTGGTTCGCGAGCAACGTCAGCGCAGCGCCAGGCGCTCTAAAGCGCACTGAATCAGGGCATTCAATTGCCTCTGTCGAAGCCGCCGAGTTCTGATAGCCTGCGGCTTCGACTGATGGCTGAGGCAGGTGACACATGACGCAGGAGAACGCGCGCATGGCCGTACGTGCCCGTCCGGCTTCCTGCTTCGCCCGCGCTTTCGCTTTCACTTTGCTTGCCATCCTCCCCGCCCTGAGCATTGCCGAGCCGCAGAACAGCCTCGGCACGTTGCGCGTGCTCACTGAACACTCACCGCCTGGCGAATACCAGGAACCCTCCGGACGGGTCACCGGCCCCACCGCCGAGATGGTCCGCGAGCTGATGCGCCGCGCTGGCGAAACCGCCGAGATCGAACTGCACCCGTGGAAACGCGCTTACGACTATGCCCTCAGCAACCAGCAGGTAGCGCTGTTCGAAACCGCCCGCACCCGTGAGCGTGAAGCACTGTTCAAGTGGGTCGGGCCGATCAAACGGATTTCCCGCGGCCTGTATGCCCTGGAAGAAAATGCCCAGCCGCTGACCAGCCTGGACCAGGCCCGCGACGGCACCAGCATCTGTGCCTACAACGGCGACAGCAGCGCCGAGATGCTGCAGCAAAAAGGCTTCGCCAACCTGGCCCTGCCAACCTTGCCGGAACAATGCCTGAGCATGCTGCTGCACAAGCGGGTGGCCATGTGGGCCACCAGCGATATTGAAAAAGATGCCTTTCTGGCCACTCTCGGCCTGCCGCCCACCACCATCAAACGGGTGCTTGAGCTGGATATCCGCGAGCTGTATATCGCCTTTTCCCTGGTCACGCCGGATAGCACCATCCAGCGCTGGCAGGCGGTACTCGACGAGATGAAACGCGACGGCACCCTAGCGCGTTTCTACCGCGGCACCTATTCCGACGAGCAGATCAGCTCGGTCACGTCAGTCGAATAACCGGTTGCGCTGCATTCCGTAGGAGCGGCTTCAGCCGCTACCCCTTGCACACGGAAGATCTAAAACTTCGCGGCTAAAGCCGCTGCGACTCGGCGGGGCGTCAACAGCGGCGGGCCCTTTGCAGGAGTCGGCGCGGGACGCTTCAGCTATTCACCACCGCATAGCGCCGATCCAGCGCGCTGTAGCCCAACCCCACTCCCTTGTGCACTTTCAGCTGCACCGGAATACGCTCCTTGAGCGCTTCCACATGGCTGATCACGCCGATCATCTTGCCACTGGCATTCAGCGCATCGAGGGCATCCAGGGCCACTTCCAGGGTTTCACCATCAAGGGTGCCGAAGCCTTCGTCGAGGAACAGCGAATCGATGCTGGTCTTGTGACTGACCAGGTCGGACAGCGCCAAGGCCAGGGCCAGACTGACCAGAAAACTCTCGCCGCCGGACAAGGTTCGGCAGTCACGCGCCACATCGCCCTGCCAGGTGTCCAGCACCTCCAGCTCCAGCTCACCGCTGCCACGCCGGGCCAGTTGGTAGCGACCATGCAGACGCTGCAGCTGCTGGTTGGCCAGGTACACCAGATGATCGAGGGTCAGCCCCTGGGCGAACTTGCGGTACTTGGCACCATCGGCGGAACCGATCAGGCCATTGAGGTGTTGCCATAGGTCGTGCTCGGCGCTCTTGTCGCCGATTGCAGCGAACAGGGCCTGTTGGCTCAGGCGGCGGCTGGCGTCACCTTGTAACTGGCTGCGGATCTCGCCCTGGCGTTGGCTCAGCTGTTTGAGCTGGTCGTTGAGTTGCTGCGCCTGCTGCTCAAGTTGCTCGCTGTCGAACGCCGTCTGCGGCGTGGCCTGCAACTGCATCAATGCCTGGGTGCTGGCAAGCTGCAGGGCTTGCGCCTCGGTCAACGCCTTGTCCAGTTGGCGCTTGAGTTCGTGCAATTCAGCTTGTTGCTCGTCGCTGAGCAGCGCGGCCAGATAGTCCGCCTCGGCGGCAAACGGGCTCTGCTCCAACGCGTCGTTCCAGGCCTGCTGATGCTGCTGGAGCTGGCCTTGTTCCTGTTCCAGCAGCTCGCTAAGGGTTTGCTGTTTGCCCACCAGCGCGCTGACCTGCTGCAACGCGGCCGCGTACTGTTGCTCCAGCGCCGCCAGACGCTGCGGCGCATCATCGCCAGCCGTCAGCGCGGCAAACGCCACCTCACCCTGCTGCTGCCAACGTTGCTGCCAGAGCGCGTGGGCTTGAATGGCGGCCGTCAGCCCATGCTGGGCATCGCGCTGGCGTTCCTGCAGATTTTGCAGTTCCTCCTGGCGTTGCTGATACGACGCCCACTCCTGCTCGCGCTCGGCCAACCACTGGGTGCCATCGTCCGGCATGGTGTAGCCCAGCTCGGCCAACGCAGCGGCCAGGCGGCCGTGTTGCTCCTGTTGCTGGAGTTGCAAACCCGTCAGCTGCTCATGGATGTCGGTTTGTTGTTGTTGATTGGCCTGCAGGTCTTTGTTCAGCAGTGCCAGCTGCTGGACGCTGTCGCGGTGCTGCGTATGTGCCTGCTGGCTGGCGGCGCGTGCGCTTTCCAGCGCGCTTTTCAGCTGTTCCAACGGGGCCAGACGCTGCTGCAACTGACTGACATTCTGCTCATGGGTGGCCCGCTCGGCTTTCAGCGCGGCGGAGTCGTCGAGTTGCACAGCCAACGCCTGGCATTGCTCGGCCCAAAGCTGCGCCTGGTGCTGCCGTTCCTGCTCGACACTGGTCTGTTGCTGGCGCTGCTGCTGCAAACGTTCGGTCAATGCGGCCAGGTCGCCTTTAAGGGTTTCACCCTGCTCAGCCAGCGCATCAAGTTGGGTTCTTTTGGCCTCCAGCTGCTGCCTGGTGGAGGCGCTGTCCAGTGTCTGGTAAGCGCTGATGGCCGGGTGTTCCAGTGAGCCGCACAGCGGGCAGGCATCGTGCGGTTGTAACTGCGCGCGGTACGTCTCCAAAGCCTGGATGCGCTGCTCCTGTTCCAGCAGCTGCTCCTTGTCACGCACCTGCAACTGCACCTCGCGGTATTGCTCGCGCAGGGACTGTCGAGCAAGCTCCTTGGCGCTCTGTTGCTGCGTCAGTTCGGCCAGACTGGCCGTAAACTGCGCCGCCTGCTGGGCCAACTGCTGACGTTGCTGGCCGATCTGCTGCAATCGCTCCAGACCATGACCATAGGTGAGCAGACGCTGGCTCTGCTCGCGAAGTTCGCTTTCCACCTGACCACCCAGCAACGCCTGCAACTGGCGTTGTTGTTCGAGCTCAGCGGCCTGAGCCCGCTCCAATTGCTGTTCGGCCTCGCCAACCTGGGCACTCAGCGCCTGCAGCTGATCGGCCAGCGTCGCCGCGACGTGCTGCGCCTGCTGCTGGCGTCCCTGCTGAGTAATGACGCCGGCCAGCAGCTCGCTGCTGGCGGCAAACTGCGCACGCCAGACACCGAGCTTTTCTCCCAGCTGGCGCTGCTGTGGTTGCTCGGCCAAGTGCCGATTCAAGCTCTGCTGTTGCTCGGCTAGTTGCCTCAGCTGAACCTGCCGCGCGGCCATGATCTGCTCGCCCAGTTGGCTGGCTTGCCACAGATCCTCCTGCACCTGCTGACTGGCCAGACGCTGCGCCTGCTCGGTGGTGTGCAGTTCCTGCTGACGCTGGGCGACACTGCGCAACGCGCGCTGCCAGGCACTGTGCTGCGGTTGCAGCCTCAATGCCGGTGCGCAGGCGGCAAGGCGTTGCAACTGCGGCTGGGCGTCCGCCATCCGCTGTTGGGCCTGCTGCTCCTGAGCAAGCGCCAGCTGTTGCTGCGCCTGCGCCTTGCTCAACTCCTCACGCCACTGGCGCTGCCGCTGCACCTGCTGTTGCTCGGCAAGCAGAACGGCTTCCGCCTCCCCCAGTTGCTGACCCTCATCCTCCAGCAGCTGGCGCTGCTCATCGTCCAGCAGCTCGACCCCCTCGGCACGGGCCCGCAGTTGTCCCAGTTCATCGCGCACCTCACGGGTGCGTTCGAAAACGCGCTGGGAAATCTGCCCGTAGATATCGGTGCCGGTCAGCTCTTCCAGCAGTTCGGCGCGCTGGTTGGCGTTGGCTTCCAGAAAGGCGGCAAAGCCGCCCTGGGCCAGGAGCATGGACTTGGTAAAACGCTCGAAATCGAGGCCAGTCAGGCTTTCGGTAAGGCGGTATTTTTCGTTGATCTTATCGGTGAGGATTTCCCCCTCGCCGGTGCCGGCATCCACCTTGGCCAGTTCGACCTTGGGCGGCTGCAACGCCCCGTCGCTTTTGTCCCGCGCCCGCCGTTGGCTCCAGAACGCCCGGTAACGCTGGCCCTTCACTTCAAACTCGACCTCGGCCAGGCACTCGGCAGTATGCCGGGTCATCAGTTCATTGGCGCTGGTGGACAGCGTGCTCATGCGCGGCGTGCGGTGGTACAGGGCCAGGCAGATGGCATCGAGCAAGGTGGTCTTGCCGGCACCGGTGGGGCCGGTGATGGCGAACAGACCGTTGTCTTTGAAGGGCTCGGCGGTGAAGTCGACCTTCCATTCGCCCTTCAGCGAATTGAGGTTTTTCAGGCGCAGGCTGAGGATCTTCATGCCTCGCCCTCCTGCAGCTCGCTGACCACCTGGCGATACAAACCCTGCAGGCGCTTTTCCAGTTCGTCCTCCAGGGTTTCACTGACCAGGCGCTGGGCAAACACCTCGTCGGTGCTCAGTTCATCCAGGGTTTCCTTGGTACTGCCTTGCAGGCTGGCCTGGGCATTGCCGCGCTCGCGGCGGATACGCAGCACTTCCACCGGCAAGCCTTCGGTCATGGCCTGGATACGGCTTTGCAGATCGCTCAGGTAGTCATCGGCACTCACGCAGACTTCCAGCCACACCGGTTTTTCCGCCGTGCCCTGTTCGGCCGCTGCGCTGATCGCCGTTTGCAGCTCGGCCAGGTTACCGCGCACCGACGCCAGGGCCTGCGCCCGCGGCACTGCTAGCGCCTGAATGCTGTGTAACTCGCGCCCGGCGAATTCCACCAGCAGCACTTCTTTGTTCTGCTTGGCCTCATCGAAGCTCAACGGAATCGGCGAGCCGCTGTAGCGGATATGTTCCAGGCCACCGACCTTCTGCGGCCGATGGATATGCCCCAGGGCAATGTAGGCCGCCGGTGGAAAGGCGCTGGTGGGAAAAGCCTCCAGCGCGCCGACGTAAATTTCCCGCACCGACTCGCTGGCACTGGCGCCCACCGTGGTCAGGTGGCCAGTGGCAATGACCGGCAGCTCGCCACCCAACTCGGCGCGACGGGCTTCGGCCAGGGCAAACAACTGCTGGTAATGCTCGTGAATGGCTTCCTGCAGCGACAGCTGTTTGTCCTGGGCACTCTGCCCGGCCTGGCTATGCAGCACATCGCGCGGGCGGATAAAGGGAATGCCACAGAGCAGCGCGGCGGGGTTGCCGGCGCGGTCTTGCAGCACCAACAGTTGCTCACTGAGGTCGCTGGCGACAGCGGGAATCACCCGGGCATTGAGATGCGCCAACAGGCTTTTGCTTTCACCGAGCATGGCCACTGAATCGTGGTTGCCGCCAAGCACCACCAGCTGGGTGCCGGTGGCGCGCAAGGCGACGATAAATTCGTTGTACAGCTCGCGGGCATAGCTGGGCGGCGCGCCGGTGTCGAAGATATCGCCGGCAATAATCAGCGCATCCACGGCATGGGCCGCACATTGTTCAATCAACCATGTGGTAAAAGCCTGGTGTTCGGCCTGGCGGGTCTTGCCCATAAAATGCTGGCCAAGGTGCCAATCAGAGCTGTGCAGAATGCGCATCCCGGTTCTATTCTCGCGGTTTTCAAGGCGCCAACCTTGGATCAAAGCGGCGTCCATGGCAAATCACAACGCGCTGCGGCACCAGCGCTCAGGAGTTCGGGTTTGATGACTAAAGCCAGCTATATCGACTTGCTGATCAGCGACTGCGACGGCGTGCTGATCGACAGCGAAATCGTCGCCGAACGCCTGGTGCGCGAAGCCCTTGGCAAACTGGTGCCGCGGCACGAACTGGAAGTGGTGCTGCACGGCACTTTCGGCCTGCAGGCCCACGATATTTTGGCCCGTGTGGAAGCGCATTTCGGCATCAGCCTGGATAAAGCCTTTGTCCGCGACCTGTATATCAGCACCGCCACCCGCATCCACGAAGACGCCCAGCCCATTGCCGGTGCCCGCGAGGCCTATCTGGCCATCGATCTGCCGGTGGCCGTGGCCTCCAACAGCCAAATGGCCAGTGTGGTGCACTCGGTACAGCGCTGCGGACTGAGCGAGCGGGTCAACGCCGGGCTGTTCAGCGCCGAGCAGGTGCCACGGCCCAAGCCTGCGCCGGATGTTTATCTACTGGCGGCGAAAACCGCAGGCGTCGCGCCAGAGCGCTGTCTGGTGGTGGAAGACAGCGCCACCGGCGTAAGCGCCGCTCTGCTGGCAGGTATGCGCGTTATCGGCTTTCTGGGTGCCAGCCATATTCCCCCGGAGCATGGCGAGACCTTGCGGCAGATGGGGGTGGAGCATCTGATCCGGCATATGGATGAGTTGCCGGCTTTGGTGGCGCGGTTGTGCGCTGAGCCGCCGAGGGATGTGTTGCCGTAGGCGGGAAAATTTTCGATTGCAGGAATCGCGGCAAACCCAACGGAGGTTTCTGCCTATATCACCGTCATTCCAGCGCAGGCTGGAATCCAGAGTGCGGCATGGAAATGCGTTCTCCTGACCCATTCTGGGTCCCAGCCTACGCTGGGACGACGGAGGTTTTTGCTAGAGCGCCCAATCCTTGACCACCATATGGGTCTTCACTTTCTGCATGCCGGGAAAATTTCGTTTGCAGGAATCGCGGCAAACCCAACGAAGGTTTCTGCCTTTATCACCGTCATTCCAGCGCAGGCTGGAATCCAGAGTGCGGCATGGAAATGCGTTCTCCTGACCCATTCTGGGTCCCAGCCTACGCTGGGACGACGGACGTTTTTGCTAGAGCGCCCAATCCTTGACCACCATATGAGTCTTCACTTTCTGCATGCCGGGGAAGTTTTCGATTGCAGGAATCGCGGCAAACCCAACGGAGGTTTCTGCCTATATCACCGTCATTCCAGCGCAGGCTGGAATCCAGAATGCGCCATGGAAATGCCTTCTCCCGTCCCATTCTGGGTCCCAGCCTACGCTGGGACGACGGAGGTTTTTGCTAGAACGCCCAATCCTTGACCACCATATGAGTCTTCACTTTCTTCATGCCGGGGAAGTTTTCGATTGCAGGAATCGCGGCAAACCCAACGGAGGTTTCTGCCTTTATCACCGTCATTCCAGCGCAGGCTGGAATCCAGAATTCGGCATGGAAATGCGTTCTCCTGCCCCATTCTGGGTCCCAGCCTACGCTGGGACGACGGAGGTTTTTGCTAGAACGCCCAATCCTTGACCACCATATGGGTTTTCACTTTCTGCATGCCGGGGAAGTTTTCGATTGCGCCGCGCACCTCAGCCAGGCGCTGCATGGAGGGCGCTTCGATATACACCAGCATGTCGGTCTCGCCGCTGATCCCACTAATGCGGCGGATTTCCGGGTAGACCTGCATGCGCTCGACATAGTTTTCGCAGCGCCCGCCGTTGTAGAACAGTTCCAGATAGCACTTCACCGCCACCCCTTGCGGTTCGGCGATGCGCGCGTGGTAACCCTGGATGGTGCCATTGTGCTCGAGCTGGCGAATCCGCTCGCTCACCGCCGAACGCGACAGGTTGACCTCGCGGGCAACCTGACTCACGGCTAAACGGGCGTCGGCACGCAACAGGGCGATGATCTGCTGATCGAACTTGTCCACAAGAAATCTCACGCAAAGCAGGTTGACGGTGACTTCCGCCAGTTTGCCGGGTAATGCCGACGGTCTGTCTGCGCCGGCAAAAACGCCTGCGGCTTACCATGGGCAACGACGGACCGCAGAGCATACCCCATGAGTCGCCTGAACCAAGAATTGAGCCTGTTGCAGGGCATCGGCCTGCTGAGCACCTCGCTGCTGGGCACTGGCATTTTCGTGGTCCCGGCCCTGGCGGCCACGGCGGCTGGCGGTGCCTCGTTGTGGGCCTGGCTGCTATTGATTGTGCTGGTGTTGCCGGTGGCCTTTACCTTCGCTCAACTGGGCCGCCACTTTCCCCATGCCGGCGGCGCGCCGCACCTGATCGGGCGCGCCTTTGGCGCACGCATGGAACGCATCAGTGCCCTGCTGTTTCTTGCCGTGCTGCCGGTTGGCTTGCCGGCCGCGCTGAATATCTCCACCGGTTTTTTCCAGGCCCTGTTCGCCATTGGCCGTGGCGAGGCGCTGCTGATTCAACTGGCCACCCTGGGTGCCATGCTGTTGCTCGGCCAGCGCCCAGCCAGAGCCTCGGGCATGGTTCAGGGCGCGATTGCCCTGGCGATCATCGCCACCGTCGGCCTGATCTGGTGGGCCGGTGACCTGCCCCACGCCAACCAGCCGCTGCTGCCGGAACTCAGCGGCTCCTGGCACCTGCTGCCGGCGGCGCTGGGGGTGATGTTCTGGTGTTTTGTCGGCATCGAAGCCTTTACCCATATGGGTGAGGAATTCAAACACCCGCAGCGCGACTTCCCCCTTGCCCTGTTGCTTGGCGTATTGCTGGCTGGCCTGGTGTATTGGGCCTGCTCCCTGGCGGTGCTGAGTTTCCATGCCTATGGCGATGTACAGACTGACGCCGCCTCCCTGCCGCGCATGCTCGACCAGTTGTTCGGAGCCAAGGCGCGCTGGCTCAGTGCGCTGATCGGTTACCTGGCCTGCTTCGCCTCGATGAATGTGTATGTGCAGGGCTTTGCCCGGCTGATCTGGAGCCTGGCCGACGAAGGCAAGCTGCCGCGCCCCCTGGCCCAGCGCAATCGGCATGGCGTACCGGCGCGGGCGCTGTTGCTGGTGGTGTTTATCTGCGCCCTGTGCGCCAGCCTGGCGGCGGTGCTGCAGCTGTCGGTAGACCAGTTGATTCGCTACGCCAACGGCAACTTTGTGCTGATCTATCTGTTCAGCATGGGTGCTGGCTGGGTGCTGCTCAAAGGCCTGTGGCGCTGGGTGGCGGCCTTCAGTGCGGCGCTGTGTGCGCTGGTGTTGATCGCCCTCGGCTATGACGCTTGGTATGCGGTCGGCCTGTTGCTGGCCTTGGCGGCGTTGGACTTTATCCGCACCAGTCGCTCATCTGCCTCGACCCATTCGGCGCACTAACAGCAAACGAAAATACCCCCTTGGCACCCCAGGGGTGCCAAGGGGCATGTGTTATTGCGGTTTGAGGCTGACGTTATCCAGGTACAGGGACTGGTCGGCACGGGTGCCTAGCACCAGCAGTTCCATGTATTGGTAGCTTCCCGCTGGCACCCGGAAGCTCTGCTGCAAATTGCCCCAGACCCCGCCCCGGGTGCGCACCGCGCCCAACCGCAGCAGCCGGCCGTTGCCGGCAGGATCTTCAAGGTACAGGTAGGCATAGGCCAGCGCGGCGACGCGGGCAGAACTTCCCACCATCACGTCGGCGGAGAAGCGGTAGGCCAGTCCCGGCTGCAGCTTGCCCACCAGCGAAAGGCTGGCACCGGTGCCATCGCCCTCGCGGCCGTATACCTCCAGGGATTTGCCCGGTGCCGCCAGCGCCTTGAGCCGGGTGCTGCCATAGAATCCCGTCCACTCATCGATGGAGCTGTCGAAGTTCCAGCTGTACGCCGCCCGGGTAACCGGAGTGGCGGGGCTAGTCACTTCACTAAGCTCGACCTCATCCAGCAATACGCCAAGCCGGTTGAGGCTAACCAGCCCCAGGTAGGCGTTACGGAAGGTGCCCGGCGGCTGGTAGACAAAGGTCATGTCGATGGGCGTGAACTCGCTGCTCGTCACCGACTTGATCACGCCGTTGACGCTGCTGTAGCTGATACCGGCGTTTTCCTCATGGACCATACCGAGGTAAACGTTGCCACGTACGTTGCTACCCTTGAGCATCACCTTCGCCTTCAGCCGATAGGTGCTGCCAACCTTGAGTTCGCCGACGGAGGTGACCAGCACATCATTGCGGCCGGCCGGCAGATCGAATTGCAGGGCGTCATCGCGGCAGGTTTTGCCAACGTTGAGCTGGCTCAGACTGGCCAGATTTAGCAACGCCTTCCAGCCATCCAGGGTACGAAACTCGCCATTGGCGACCAGACCTTTGAGCGCCGGCTTGTCGCACCAGGCCGGTACCGGCGGCGTCACGGGAGTGGTCGGCGTGGTGGGTGAGACAGGCTCGCTGGGCGTGCTGGTAGGGTTGACCGTCTCGGGCACTTTCGTCGGTCGCAGGGCGGCAATCTGCACGGCCATGTCGTTCAACGCGCGGGCTGCGTCGGCAAAGCCGGCGCTGCCACAAGCCAGGCCCGTGCAGGTGCCGTCGGACACCGCAGGCGTGGAGAACAATGGTGCGCGCACCGAGGTGTTGAATTCCTCAGGGTACGCCATGATGGTCGCGAAGCGCCCCTGCACGCCGTAGCCACGCCCCCACTCGTAGGTGCCCAGGTGAAAGCCTTGGGCCAGGTAGGCGTAGTAGCCCTCGGTCTGGTCCTGCTCATAGGAGTGACGCAGCCCCAGGTTGTGGCCGATCTCATGGGCCATGGTGCTGAGGCTGCAATCTACGCCAGTAATGCCGTAAGCGTTGGCCCAGGAGCCGGCCTGGAAAGTGCCGCTTTTCTGCCCTCCGGAGAGTACGTAACCAATGCCGCACACCCCATAGCCCTGCCCCTCCTCGGTCCGGCTGACCAGCTGCACCACGTCGGCACCATAGGTTTCACGCAGTTGTTGAACGCGGGGATCGGCGGCGAACGCAGCCAAGTCAGTTTTGGACACGCCTGGGTAACTCGCCCAGTTCAGCACTTGCCGATTCACCAGGCGCAAGCGCAGGTCGACGTTGCTCTTCTTGAACGCGTTATTGGCGAACTCGATATAGCTGGCGATACGCGCATCCATATCACGTCCGTTGGGCAGAGCCTGGGCTTCCTTGGTGTACAGCACCAGCAGATCGATGGTGCGAGGTTCGGGTGCAGCTTGAGTGATCGGGGCCAATACGAGCATGCCCAGCAAGGCGAGTATTTTTTTCATGGTCTTGGTCCTGTAGCGCTCACCCGCGCGATGGCGGAGCGAGGGGCGGCAATGGCTTGGAGTTGGGCTTGACGATGGCGTCCGGGGTGGCGCGCATCAGCAGTTGGTTTTGGTCGGTGATCAGGGCTTTGCCGCTGGCGTTGTCCACCACAACGGACAGCGTCGTCTCGCGGGTGGCAAGCGTGATGTGGGTCTCCAACTGCCCGCGCACGACGGTGAGGGTGTCTTCCGGCTGCCCCCCCTGCACCGGCCCACTCCAGACGGCGGCACCGGTGTTGTGGGTCTCGTCCAACTTGGCGCGCAGCGGTTCTTCACGGCCGGGCACGGCCATTTGCAGGGTCATGCCGACTGCCAGACTGCTGAGGGCGGTAAGCGGGACCTGGGTGTGGTAGAGGGTCATTTCGTTCTGCTGCTCGGGCACCAGCGAGTGGCTGTCCCAGAGCTCGAGCAAGCTTCCATCCGGCGTCGCCGGTTGGACCTGCACGTTCTTACGCGAAGGCGCGGTGCTTCCCCCCCCAGCAAAGCCAGGCGCGGCGCTCGGCGAACTGGACGACACCGGAGCGGTTAGAGAAGAGGCTATGGGGACCGCTGCGGCAGCAGTGGGTGAAGGATCGCGCAGTAAAAATGCCACTGTGGCACCTGAGCAAATCAGCGCTAACGCCACGTAAAACCAGGTTCGAGGCATGGACTAGCTTCCTGTATTCCACCCAAGACGCCGGGTGACTGCGAAACTACGGAAGAGCATCCATGACCAACCGCAGCGTTAGGTTCAGCCGTTCTTCAATGAGCAAGCGGCCAATGAACAAGCGATACACGCCGTTTCACTGAGGTAGAAATGCTGCCCGCCTCGCTGCATTCGTAACAGGCGAAAAATCCTCGAGGCGGTTACGCTCTATTGCACCGACAGCACCGCTAAGGATGTGCAATGCGTAGGATCTTGCGTGACCTGAAAATCATGTTGCTGACCAACCTGTGGATAGTCCCGGTGGTGGCGGCGTTAGTCGGTGCCCTCTTCTACTTCGTCGCCCCGCCCCCGCCCATGCACGCGCGCATGGCCACTGGCGCTGCCGGTGGCGGCTACCACGCCTTTGCCGAGAAGCTGAAAACCGAGCTGGGGAAACAGGGCTTCAGCCTGGAGCTGGTGGCAAGCAAGGGCTCGCAGGACAACCTCAACAAACTGGCCAAGGGCGAAGTGGAACTGGCCCTGGTGCAGAGTGGCCAGGAGCTCAGCATCGCCGCTGATGCGCGGGACAAACTCAGCGGCCTGGGGGTGATGTACCGCGAACCGCTGTGGCTGTTTCTGACCAAGAAAGCCAAGTTCGACCGCCTCGCCGATCTGATGAAAATGCGCGTGGCCATCGGTGTTGAAGACAGCGGCACCCAGGCGGTGACCGCCGCGCTCTTTGCCGCCAACCGCATCGAACCCGCGCAGTACCCGAAAACCTGGCAAGCCGTGGGCGGTGGCAAGGCCGCCGATGCGCTGCTTGCTGGCGAGCTGGATGCGGCGTTCTTTGTCGGCCCGGCCGAGAACGCCTTGATCCAGCGTCTGGCTGCCGATCCCAATCTGCAACTGGTCAGCCTGCGCCGCACCGCGGCCTACCTGGCGCGCCTGCCCTACCTCAGCGAGTTGCAGGTGGGCGAAGGAATGCTCGATATGGCGCAGAACACCCCCGACCACGACATCGTCACCCTCGGCCCGATGGCCACCCTGGTAAGTGGTGAAAACTTCCACCCCTCGCTGACCGCGCTGATTCTGGAAGCGGCGAAAACCGTGCTGAAAAACGGCAGCTTGCTCGACCCCGCCGGCAGCTACCCGGCACCGCCACCGCTGTCGCTGCACACCCTGGACGAGGCCGACTACTACTACAAAAAAGGCCTGCCGATTCTGCAGCGCTACCTGCCGTTCCGCATTGCCTCGCTGGCCGACCGCTACATCATTCTGGCCATTCCGCTGCTGGTGTTGCTGTTCCCGCTGTTCAAAGCCATCGGCCCGATCTACCAGTGGCGCATCCGTGCGCGCATCTACCGCTGGTACAAACACCTGAGGGAAATCGACCAGCAACTGTACAAAGGCAAGCTGCCCAGCGACCTGAGTGCCGAGATCGCCCGTCTGGAAGGGCTGGAGGACGAACTGGCGCGAGTGGAAGTGCCGCTGTCCTACTCCAACGAGCTGTATGAACTGCACATGCACCTGCGCTACATGATCGAGCGCTTGCAAGCCTTACAGCGGCGAAGGGCGACCCAGACCGAAGTGGTCGGGTAAACTGCGCGCCGCTTGTACTTTTAAACCGAGACCGCCATGCCGATTCGCCACTGCATCGTTCACCTGATCGAGAAAAAACCCGATGGCACCCCTGCCGTTCTCCACGCCCGCGACAGCGAGCTGGCCGAATCCCAGGCCATCGAGAACATGCTCGCCGACCTCAACGAAAGCTATAACGCCAAACAGGGCAAGGCCTGGGGTTACTTTCAGGAGGAGTCCGGGGCGTTTCCGTTCAGTGGCTGGCTGGCGCAATACCAGGCTGGCGATCAGGACTTCACGTCCTTCAGCCGTCAGGCCGTCGAGCACCTGCAAAAGCTGATGGAAGAATCCAACCTGTCCACCGGCGGCCATGTGCTGTTCGCCCACTACCAGCAGGGCATGACCGACTACCTGGCCATCGCCCTGCTGCACCACAGTGAAGGCGTAGCGGTAAACGCCGCGCTGGACGTGACCCCGGCCAAGCACCTGGACCTCGGCCAACTGCACCTGGCGGCACGCATCAACCTGTCGGAATGGCAGAACAACAAGCAGTCCAAGCAGTACATCTCGTTTATCAAAGGCAAGAACGGCAAGAAGGTCTCGGAATACTTCCGCGACTTTATCGGCTGCCAGGAAGGCGTCGACTCGCCCAGCGAAACCCGCACCCTGCTGAAAGCCTTCAGCGACTTCGTGGAAAGCGAAGACCTGCCGGAAGAACAGGCGCGTGCCAAGACCGACACCCTGGTCGACTACGCCACCAGCCAGGCCAAGATGGGCGAGCCGATGACCCTGCAGGAGCTCTCCGGCCTGCTCGACGAAGAACGGCCGAAAGCCTTCTATGACCATATCCGCAACAAGGACTACGGCCTGTCGCCGGAGATTCCAGCGGACAAACGCACCCTCAGCCAGTTCCGCCGCTTTACCGGCCGCGCCGAAGGCTTGTCGATCAGCTTCGAGGCGCACCTGCTGGGCTCGAATATCGAGTACAACGAAGCCGCCGGCACCCTGACCATCCGCAATCTGCCCACCCAGTTGCAGGATCAGCTCAAGCGTCGCAAAGACTGATGCAGTCGCCGTTTTTTCGTAGGAGCGGCTTCAGCCGCGATGCGCTTGATCTTAAAGGCATCGCGGCTGAAGCCGCTCCTACGGGATTTAGTGCGTATAAAAAAACCCGCTTTCGCGGGTTTTTTGTTGCTTAGAAATCCTGCACGGTCGGGCGCAGCAAGATATCGCTGATGTCGACGTCTGCCGGTTGGCCGATGGCAAAGGCAATCGCCCGCGCCACCGATTCCGCCGGAATCGCCATTTTGTAGAACTCGTTCAGGCCCTCACTGCTGGCCTGGTGCGAGCTGCCGTGTTTCAGCTCGGTGTCCACCGCGCCCGGCGAAATCACTGTGGTGCGGATCGCCCCGCCCACTTCATGGCGCAGGCCATCGCTGATGGCGCGCACGGCGAACTTGGTACCGCTGTAGACGGTGCCACCCGGGCTGAACACCTTGTGCCCGGCAATCGAGGCAACGTTGATAAAGTGCCCGCTGTTCTGCTGCTGGAAGCGTGGCAGGGCAGCGGCAACGCCGTAGAGCAGGCCTTTGATATTGATGTCGATCATGCGCTCCCACTCGTCCACCTTGATCTCGCTCATGGGGGCGATGGACATCAGGCCAGCGTTGTTGATCAGCACATCGACACGACCGAAGCTGTCCACCGCGCCTTGAATCAGCGCTTCGACCTGGCTGCGCTCGGTGATATCGGTGGCATAGGCCACGGCCTTGCCGCCGGCACCGGTGATTTCGCTGACCAGCTTGTCGAGACGATCCTTGCGCCGCGCACCCAATACCACCGATGCGCCCAAGGCGGCCAGGTGGCGCGCAGTGGCTTCGCCCAGGCCGCTGCTGGCCCCGGTGATCACTACAACCTTGCCTTCGATATTGTTGCTCATGCTCATGTCCTCAGAATTGCGGGCCAGGGAGTTGGCAGCCGTTGAGGGCGAGTATGGGCAGCGCGCTTGCAACTGAAAATGGAACAGATAGGATTTGGCTATTCCATAAACTGGAACAAATCATACAAGGCCCCACCTGATGCTCAACCGCATGGAACTGCTGAAAATTCTCTGTACCGCCGCCGAGGCTGGCAGCTTTCGCGAAGCGGCCATGCGCCTGAGCATTTCGCCGCAAAGCGTGACCCGGGCGATTCAGGAGCTGGAGCAGCAGTTCGGCGAAATCCTCTTTCACCGCAGCACCCGCCAGGTGCAGATCACCGCCTTTGGCCAGAGCCTGGCGGAGCAAGCGCGGCAGACCCTGGACAGCGTCGACCAATTGTTCCAGCGCAACGCGCGCCACCCGAGCAATGAGATCAGCGGCCGGGTCGGCATCACCGCGCCGCATGCCATCGGCCGGCGTTTTCTGGTGCAGTTGTTGGTGCCGCTGCTGCGTGAGCACCCGGGCCTGCAGGTGGACCTGCGCCTGGAAGATGAAATGACCGATGCGGTCAGCGCGCAGATCGATATCGGTATCCGCGTCGGCATGATCCGCGACCGCCGGTATATCGCCCGGCCGATGGCCAAGGTGCCGTTGTGGGTGGTCGCCAGCCCCACTCTGCTCGCCACCACCGGCGCGCCTTCATCACTCGAAGCGCTGCAGCAGCAGCCGCTGTCGGCGCTGATCGACCGCCGCAGCGGTAAACCCTGGCCGTGGATGTTTGCCAACCATGAACAGCTGCTGCCTGAACAGGCGGTGTTTATCAGTGATGACCCGGAGGCGGAGCTGGAAGCGGTGCTGGCCGGGTTGGCCTTTGCCCAGGTACCGAGTTACCTGGCCGTGCCCCATCTGCGCAGCGGCGCGTTGCTCAGCGTGTTGGATAGCGTCGCGCCGCCGGCCTGGGACCTGTTTATCTACCGCCCGCAGCGTGGACCGGTGTCGCCTCGGGTGCGACTGGTGTTCGATCACCTGATGGCGCAGTTTTCTGACCCTGCGCTCTTTCCCGAACAGCCTTAGGCCGGGGTCAGGCATTCGGGGCCATTGGCCTTGGGGTCATTGACGAAATGCGCCAGCGCCCGTTCACGCAAGCTCGGGTTGGGCTGACAGAGCAGTTCCTGCAAGGCCGGCAGCGGCGTATCAGCGCCCAGCCAAACCTCCTGACCCGCCGCATCGAGGATCAGCGGCCGGCGCAAACCATTGGCCGGCTGGGTGATCACCGCTACGCTCAGGTAGGTATGGCCCTGCACTGGAAACGCCTCCCACACCGCGGCGAAATACAACGGCGACTCTTCACGGGTGATCCAGTAGGGGCGCTTGCGCACCGAGCCGCGCCACTCGTAAAAGCCATTGGCTGGCAGCAACGCCCGGCGCAGGCGAAAGGCATCGCGAAACATCGGCTGTTCGGCCAGGGTTTCGGCGCGGGCATGGGCAGGGGTTTTCGACAGATCGGTGAGCCAGGGCGGGGTCAGGCCCCAACGGGCGCGCTCGGCCTGACGCTGGCCCTCGACCTGGCGCAGCATCAGCACCTGGCTATTGGGCGCGATGTTCCAGCCCGGCTGTTGGTCGGCGGGGAAACCAGGGGTTGCCGCCAGGGCGGGTGTCCAGCGAAACAGGGCGTAGCGTCCACACATCAGGCAGGGGGCTCATTGAAAAGGGTTCAGCATAAGAGGATGCCCTGGAATTCTTCAGGCTCATCGCCCGGCAGCGGCTGCGCGGCATTGTACGCGGCGATCAGACCGCGTGCGTGCTCGGCCTGCTGATTGGGCACCAGCAAGCCCAACAGCCCCATGACCGGCAACTCCCCCGCCGCGCCGAGCAGATGGCCACCCGTGACATGGGCCTGCACACCTTCGCTGGCCAGCATACTGGTCAGCAATTCCGCTTCCATCAGATCCTGTGGCTCATAAATGCGCTGCATCAGTCATTCTCCCCACGAACATCCAGATCCCAGCCATCCCCATCGGTACGCAGATCAAACACAATCGGCCGGCAACACACCGGACAGTCCTCGATGTACTGCTGATCACCGCCGGAAAGATCGAGCAGCGCCTCGGCCGGTTCACCGCAATACGGGCAGTCGTAGAGCTGGGTTTCGAGCATAGGGAACTCCGGAAAATCGCCTGAACGTCGTAAAGCCTTGTGAAGCGTTACAGGAGCAAGCGTAGTCTCCCTGTGACTTGTAGGTATAATCGCCGGTCTATTGCTGACCGAGCAGCCTCGCCGTATTTTTCACACGGCCTGCAGGGCGCATTTCCAACCGTAACCGCAAGCAGAACAAGAGAGCATGATGGGCGAATTCGATGCCATCCGACCGTACGCTGACGCCGAAGTCCCTGCGGTCCTGAATCGCCTGCTGGCGGACCCGGCGTTTTTGCAGATCCTTACCCATTTCCGCTTTCCTCGCCTTTCCCGGCATTTTTCCTGGTTGCTCAAGCCGCTGATCGCCCATCGTCTGCGTTCGCAGTTCGCCGCGATCGATTCGGTGGCGACCTTGCAGGACAAGGTCGAGGTGTATGTCGACCGCAGTATCGAGCAGGCTACCGATGGCGTGACCTATAGCGGTCTGGAGCACCTCAAGGCCGGCAATGCCTATCTGTTTCTGGCCAACCACCGCGATATCGTGATGGACCCGGCCTTCGTCAACTACGCGGTGTACCACGCCGGCCTGCCGACGCCGCGCATCGCCATTGGCGACAACCTGCTGCAAAAGCCCTTTGTCAGCGACCTGATGCGTTTGAACAAGAGCTTTATCGTGCACCGCTCCCTGAGTGGCCGGCGCGAGAAGCTGGCGGCGTTCCAGTTGTTGTCGGCCTATATCAACCACTCGATTCGCAATGATCATGAGTCGATCTGGATCGCTCAGGCCGAAGGCCGCGCCAAGGACGGTGATGACCGTACCGATTCGGCGATCCTCAAGATGTTCCATATGAGCCGCAAGGACGAGCCGTTCGTCGAGGTGATTGGCCGGCTGAATCTGGTGCCGGTGTCGATCAGTTACGAGTACGACCCCTGCGATCAGGCCAAGGCCCGAGAGTTGTTTATCCGCGCCAGCACCGGTAGTTACGAGAAGGCCGCCGGTGAAGATGACAAGAGCATTGGCTTGGGCATTACCGGCTACAAGGGCCGGGTACACCTGAACTTCGCCCCGCCGGTACTGGACGGTTTTGAGGACAGCAAGCAGCTGGCGGTAGAAATGGACCGGCAGATTCTCAGTGGCTACCGCTTGTTCCCAGCGCATTACCTGGCCTATGCGCAGTGGGCCGATCGCGACCCGACGCTGCAGGTGCCGGACGCCACCGAGCTGTTCCCGGCCGAAGAGCTGGCGGCGGCGCAGCAGGAATGGCAGAAGCGCCTGGACAGTTGCCCGGCCGAGCAGCGGCCGTTTCTGGTGGTGCAGTACGCCACGCCGGTGCGCAATCAGTATCGAATCAAGGCCGGCCTGCCGTTGTAAGGCGCAGTCGGCAACAAAAAAGGCGGCCCCGGTATCGGGTGCCGCCTTTTTTCGTATTGGCGTTTTGTTGCAGATCGTAGATTGGCTGGAGCGCAGCGAAGCCCAACGGTCCATTTCAGATCTGGGTACTGAACCAGGACACCAGCAGACCAATCGCCAAACTGGCATAGCCAAACGCGGTAAAGAAGCGGTTGAGCTGCAGGGTGGAGGCATCGAGGCTGGACAGTTCGGTGCCTTCGGCCAGTTCACTGTCGGCCAGCAGACCGGCGATGGCGCGGCGCTGGCGAATACGGGTGGCGATCAGCAGCCAGCTGCCGGCGAGGGCGAAGAACAGTGCCAGGGCATTGATCGATTGTGCGGGGTGGGACAAAGCGAGAGAAAACAGCGCCTGCAACGACATCTACAACCTCGGCTTCAGAGCTACGGCAAACGGCTCTGGTCGGATCTGCGCCGCCTGGTACGGGCGCTACGGCGGCGGATTCTACCGAAGCCGAACGGCGCTGCGCGGCTTTCCGACGAATGTCCCGGACGCTGGTGCCTGCCCGGGCTAAATCCCCTGCCCCCTGTTTCGTATGTCCTTGGAGAGGGGCTGCGCGCAAGCAGCCCCGGGCCAGCTGCCGTACGCCCAGCACCGCCGCCGATTTGCTACAGTCCGGGCCACAACAACAAAAGCTCGGATGCGACCTATGCGTAAACTTTCGATTGCCGTACTGGTTTTGCTGGCTATTGGCCTGGGGGTGTTCTTCAGCCTGCCCAGCTACCTCGACCGCACGCTCAACAGCGTGGAAAACCCGGCACCCTACCCGGCCAATGAACAGGCCGAAGCCCTGCACAAAACTCTGTTTATCGCCGACCTGCACAACGATGAGCTGCTGTGGCAGCGCGATATCCTCAAGCGCGTGAGCTATGGCCATTCCGATCTGCCGCGGCTGATCGAGGGGCGTGTGGCGTTGCAGGTGTTTTCCACCGTGACCAAAACCCCGCACAACCTCAATTACGAAAACAATGGCAGCGACAGCGACGACATCACCCTGCTGGTGATGGCCCAGCGTTGGCCCACCGCCACCTGGAAAAGCCTGCTGCAACGCGCCCTCTACCAGAGCCGGAAACTGCACGAAGGTGCCGCCAATAGCGATGGCAAGCTGGTGGTGATCAAAACCCGCGGCGATCTCGCTGCCTTTATAGAGGCCTGGAAAAAAGACCCCAACCGCGTCGCCGGGATCATGGCCACCGAGGGGCTGCAGGTGATCGAGGGCAAGCTGGATAACGTCGACCGTCTATATGACGCCGATTTCCGCATTGCCGGCCTCACCCACTTTTTTGATAACGAGGTCGGCGGCTCGGCCCACGGCCTGGCCAAGGGTGGTCTCACCCCATTGGGTCGCCAGGTGATCACCCGTCTGGAACAGAAAGGCATGCTGGTGGACCTGGCCCATGCCTCGCGCCCGCTGATCGACGACGTATTGGCCATGGCCACCCGCCCGGTGCTGGTCTCGCACACCGGGGTTGAAGGCACCTGCCCGGGCACCCGTAACCTCAGCGACGCCCATATCGAGAAAATCGCCGCCACCGGTGGGGTGATCGGCATCGGCTTCTGGGACACCGCGGTGTGCGAGACCTCGGTGCCGGCCATCGTCAAAGCCATTCGCTACACCGCCGACAAGGTCGGCGTCGCCCATGTGGCCCTGGGTTCGGACTTCAACGGCACCATTCACGCGCCGTTCGACAGCACCGGCCTGGCGCAACTGACCGAAGGCCTGCTCAAGGCTGGCTTCAGCCAGGCGGATATCGCCGCGATCATGGGCGGCAATGTCCAGCGCCTGCTCCTGCAAACCCTACCCGAGGCCTGAGTGGCAAGGGGATGAACGTCCGCCGCCGGCCGATGTTTAGGCAGTTGCCTGCAACATTTCGCCGCACCGACTTATTGCTTTACACTGGCGGGCGTTCATTCCTTAACCAATTGAAGAGATTCCCGTGCTCAAAGCACTCAAGAAAATGTTTGGCAAAGGCGAAGGCGAGCTGCCGGCGTCTGTCCCTGCCGCCCCCTCTTCCGCGCCCACCCCTGCCGTAGACAGCCCCCGCCAGGCCAAACCGAGCCAGCCGCGGCAACCACGCGCAGCGAAAACCGAGCGCACCCACGCCGCTCCAGCGCCAGCCGAAAGCGCCACCAGCACCACCCACCATTCAGAAAAACCCCGTCGGGCCCGTCCGGTGCCGGCGGTGAGCACCTGGAAACTGGAAGACTTCGTGGTTGAGCCGCAAGCCGGCAAAACCCGTTTCCATGATTTCCAGCTGTCCGATGAGCTGATGCACGCCATCCACGACCTGGGTTTCCCGTATTGCACGCCGATCCAGGCCGAGGTTCTGGGCTACACCCTCAAGGGCCAGGACGCCATCGGCCGTGCCCAGACCGGTACCGGTAAAACCGCCGCCTTCCTGATTTCCATCATCACCCAGCTGCAGCAGACCCCGGCACCGAAAGAGCGCTACATGGGCGAGCCGCGCGCGCTGATCATCGCCCCCACCCGCGAGTTGGTGGTGCAGATCGCCAAAGACGCCGAGTTGCTGACCAAGTACTCGGGGCTGAACGTGATGTCGTTTGTCGGCGGCATGGATTTCGACAAGCAGCTCAAGCAGCTCGAATCGCGCTTCTGCGACATTCTGGTGGCCACTCCAGGTCGCCTGCTGGACTTCGCTCAGCGCGGCGAAGTGCACTTGGATATGGTCGAAGTGATGGTGCTGGACGAAGCCGACCGCATGCTCGACATGGGCTTTATTCCCCAGGTACGTCAGATCATTCGCCAGACCCCGCCGAAAAACGAACGCCAGACCCTGCTGTTCTCCGCGACCTTCACCGAAGACGTGATGAACCTCGCCAAACAGTGGACCACCACCCCGGCCATCGTTGAAATCGAGCCGGAAAACGTCGCCAGTGACACCGTGGAACAACATATCTACGCGGTCGCCGGCAGCGACAAATACAAGCTGCTGTACAACCTGATCACCCAGAACAACTGGGAACGGGTAATGGTGTTTGCCAACCGCAAAGACGAAGTGCGCCGCATCGAAGAACGCCTGATCCGTGACGGCGTGAGTGCCGCACAGATGTCCGGCGATGTGCCGCAGCACAAGCGGATCAAAACCCTGGAAGGCTTCCGCGAAGGCAAGATCCGCGTGATGGTCGCCACCGACGTGGCCGGCCGTGGCATTCATATCGATGGCATCAGCCATGTGATCAACTTCACCCTGCCGGAAATGCCGGACGACTACGTGCACCGCATCGGCCGTACCGGTCGCGCGGGTGCCAGCGGTGTGTCGATCAGCTTTGCCGGTGAAGACGACTCCTACCAGTTGCCGGCGATTGAGGAACTGCTGGGGCGCAAGATCAATTGCGAAACCCCGCCGACCGAGTTGCTGACGCCGGTGCCGCGTAAGCACTGATCGTCGCCCACAAAAAAGCCCGTCCATGTGACGGGCTTTTTTGTGGGCGAACGAATTAAAACAGCATCGCGGCTCAAGCCGCTCCTTCGGGGGCAACGCGCTCCCCTGTAGGAGCTTGAGCCGCGATCCCTGCAAACGACACAACCCCCTCCTCACGCAAACAGTGGCAATTGTCACTTGATAGACATTATCATTTGCCACCCTTTCCTAGCCGCTGCACAGCGCGAGTGTCTGATGTCTTCCGCCGGGCAACCGTTACACCAGCTCTATAGCGCCCACCATGGCTGGCTCACGGCGTGGCTGCGGCGGCGCCTTGGCTGCTCGCACAACGCGGCCGACCTTGCGCAAGACACCTTTATGCGCCTGCTGCTGGCCGACCGCGCCGCGCGTTTGCCCAGCGATCTGCAGGAGCCTCGGCACTTTCTGGTGACGGTGGCCAAGCGCGTGATGGTCGATCACTTCCGCCGCCGGGCCATTGAACAAGCCTATCTGCAGGCGTTGGCGTTGCAGCCGCAGGCCGAAGAGATCTCCCCGGAAACCCGCTTGCTGATGGTGGAAACCCTGCTGGCGCTGGACGCCATGCTCGATGGCCTGGGTCAGAAGGCCAAGCAGGCGTTTCTTATGTCCCAGCTCGAAGGCCTGGGCTATAGCGCCATCGCCGAACGCCTGGGGGTGTCGGTCAGTTCGGTGACCAAGTACATGGCCAAGGCCACCGAGCACTGCCTGCTGTTCGCCCTGGACGCGCAGCTATGAAAACCCCGGACAAACGTCTGGCGCTGCGCGAGGCGGCGCATTGGTATGCGCGTCTGGGTGCCGAGCCGGTGAGTGGCGAGGTACAGCAGCAATGGAGCGTCTGGTATGCCCAGGACGCTGCGCATCAATGGGCGTGGCAGCAGGTGCAGCGCTTGCAGGCGCAGCTCCAGGGCTTGCCCGGCCCGCTCGCCTACCAGGCCATGCAACACGCCAACTCGGCCCCTGCGCTGGCGCGGCGCACGTTGCTCAAAGGCTTGTTTCTGGGCGTTGGCGCGGGCGGCCTGGGGCTGTATGGCTACCGTGAAGCACCGCTGTGGCTGGCCGACTACCGCACCCGTGTCGGTGAACGCCAGCGCATTGCCTTGGCCGATGGCAGCACGCTGATCCTCAACACCGCCAGCGCTGTGGATGTGCACTTGCAGGCCGATCTGCGCCTGGTCATCGTGCGCGCTGGCGAAGTACTGATCGAAACCGGAAAAGACCCGCGCCCCTTTGTGGTCCGCAGTGCCGAAGGCGATATGCGCGCCCTCGGTACGCGCTTTACCGTGCGGCAACGCGAGGGCATCACCGACCTCGGCGTGCTGGAACATGCCGTGGCCGTGCAGAGCAAAAACGGTAACGGTGCCGAGCAGATTGTGCCGGCCAACCAGCGCCTGTCCTTCTCTGCCAACCAGCTTTTCAGCCCCAGCGCTCTCGATCCCAGCGAGGCGCAATGGGTCAATGGCCAACTGGTGATCGACAACTGGCGTCTCGACCAGCTGCTGGCCGAGCTGCAACGCTATCGCCCGGGGTTTGTGCAGTGCAGCACGGATATCGCCGGGCGGCGGCTGTCCGGCGCTTATCCGCTGGATGACACCGACAGCGCCCTCGCCGCCATCGCTCGCGCCCTGCCGGTGCGCATCGAACAACGCAGCCGTTACTGGGTGCGGGTGTTGCCCCAGGCCTGAGTTTTCGCCCTGCCCCGCCGCCCTGAAAAATTTTTTACCCGCCATTGTCGATTTGCCGTCCCTCGCTCGACTCCCTCTGCAAAGAACCATAACGCCTACACGATCTTCAGGAGTCAGCATGTACGCAGGGCAGAAACCTACAGCGCGTCGCCCCCTCAGAACGCCACTGGCCGCCGCCATTTTCGGCACCAGCCTGGCCCTGCACGGGGCATTGCTGATGCCCGCCGCGGCGCAAGCGGCAGAGACCGAAACCAGCGCCCAGCGCAGCTACTCGATTGCCCCCGGCCCGCTGGGTGCGGTGCTCAGCCGCTTTGCCGCAGACGCCGGTGTGGTGCTGTCGTTCGACGCCAGCCTCACCAATGGCAAGCAGAGTGCCGGCCTGCAGGGCAGCTACAGCGTCAGCCAGGGCTTTGCCCAGTTGCTGGCCGGCAGTGGCCTGCGCAGCGTGCAGCAAGGCGCTAACAACTATTCGCTGGCCGTGGCACCGACCGGCGAAGGCCTGGAGCTGAGCGCCACCAGCATCAACGCCAGCAGCCTCGGCGAGAGCACCGAAGGCAGCGGTTCCTACACCACCGGCAGCACCCGCTCGGCGCTCAAGTTGCCGCTGTCCATTCGCGAAACGCCGCAGTCGGTGACCGTGATCACCCGGCAACAAATGGATGATCAGGGTGCCCGCGATATCAGCGATGTGCTGGCGCGCACGCCGGGGGTTTCGGCCCAGCAGTACGACAGTGACCGTATGGAGTTTTCCACCCGCGGCTTCACCATCACCAACTACCAGTACGACGGTGTGAACACCCTGTACGACGGTGTCTACGATCAGGGCACCACCCACACCGATATGGCGGTGTACGACCGCGTGGAGGTGATCAAGGGTGCTACCGGTTTGATGACCGGCCTGGGCGACCCGTCTGCCACCGTCAACCTGGTGCGCAAGCGCCCGACCCGCGAGTTTCAGGCCTCGGTCACCGGCACTGCCGGCTCGTGGGATGACTACCGCAGCGAAGGCGATGTATCCGGCCCGCTGAATGACGAGGGCTCAGTGCGTGGGCGGATGGTCGGGGTGTACCAGGACCGCAACTCCTACCTCGACCACTACTCGCAGAAAAAAGACATTCTCTACGGCATTTTCGAAGCCGATCTGACCCCGGACACCCTGCTGACCTTCGGCATCGACCAGCAGAACAACAAGCCGCGCGGCACCTCGTGGACCGGCGATATCGCGTTCTACAACGACGGCAGCGAAACCGACTTCTCCCGCTCGTTCAACCCCGGCACCGACTGGAGCCGTCGCGATTTCGAGAGCACCACCTTCTTTGGCTCGGTGGAACAGACCCTGGCCAATGACTGGAAGCTGAAAACCAGCCTCACCCATATGATCAACGACCACGACACCCTGCTCGGCTCGGCCAGCGGCACCACCGTTGCCGGCCTGGACCCGGCCACCGGCGAAGGCGCGGCCTTCTACTGGGGCCACTGGGAAGGCCATCGCCTGCAGGACACGGTGGATGTGAATGCCAGCGGGCCATTCAGCCTGTTCGGGCGCGAACATGAGCTGGTGATCGGTTATACCGCCGCCGCCGCGAAAACCACCGGCGACCTGTACGAGGGGCTGGGCGGCGATGCGGTGCCGGGCAACCTGTTCGACTGGAGCGGCGACTACCGCGAGCCGGACTTCGCCAAGACCGGCGACTATGAAACCAACCAGCGCCAGAGCGGCGCCTACCTGGCCAGCCGTTTCAAGCCGACTGATGACCTGGCGATCATCCTCGGCACACGCGTGAGCACCTTCAAGTACGACGACAAGAGCGACTTCTACGTCGACCCCGACACCCGCACCAGCTACGAACAGCATGGTGTGGTCACGCCTTACGCCGGGGTGGTGTACGACCTGGACGAGACCTACTCGGTGTACGCCAGCTACACCTCGATCTACCAGCCGCAGACAGTGAAACAGCAGAACCTCAACACCCTCGACCCGGTGGAAGGTGCCAGCTATGAGGGCGGCCTGAAAGGCGAATATCTGGGCGGCCGTTTGAACGCCAGCCTGGCGCTGTTCCGCATCGAACAGGACAACGTGGCGCAATACGTGGGCACCACCCTGACCGGCATCGACTACTACAAGCCAATCAAAGGTGCGACCACCAAGGGCATCGAGCTGGAACTGGCCGGCGAGATCAGCGAGGGCTGGAACCTCTCAGCCGGTTACACCTACGCGCGCACCCGCGACAAGGACGACCAGCGCATCTATGGCTATCCGCTGTCCACCACCAAACCCGAGCATGTGGCGCGCCTGTTCACCACCTACCGCCTGACTGGCGACCTCAACCGCCTGACCATCGGCGGCGGGCTGAGCTGGCAGAGCCAGTTCTACGGCCAGGCCTGGGGTCCGTATGAACTCAAGCAAGGCGGCTACACCCTGGTGGACGCCATGGCGCGCTACGACTTCAACGAGCACCTGAGCGCCAGCCTGAATGCCAAGAATCTGTTCGATAAGGAGTACTTGTCGGGGCTCGGCAACTTCGGCACCACCTACTACGGTGAGCCGCGCAGCTTGAGTGTGTCGGGGACGTATAAGTTCTGATTGAACACGTAGGGCGAATATCCGCAGCGCGGATATCCGCCGTTACACCGAATCAGCGGATATCACCTGCGGCGATATTCGCCCTACGCCTCTCTACCAACGATTGGCGGCGTCTTTATCGCTGCACTTGCCTTCCACCCAGCGCGGCCCTTCGGGGGTGTCTTCCTGCTTCCAGAACGGCGCGCGGGTTTTCAGGTAATCCATGATAAAGGCGCAAGCGTCGAAGGCGGCCTGGCGGTGGGCGCTGGTGGTGGCGACAAAGACGATGGGCTCGCCAGGTTCGAGGCGGCCGATGCGGTGAATCACTTCCACCTTGAGCAGCGGCCAGCGCTGGCCGGCTTCATCGGCGATTTTGCCCAAGGCCTTCTCGGTCATGCCGGGGAAGTGTTCGAGGAACAGGCCGGACACCTCGCGGCCATCATTGAAATCGCGCACATAGCCGACGAAGCTCACCACCGCGCCCACCCCGGCATTGGCGGCGTGCATGGCGTTGAGTTCATGGCCTGGATCAAAGGCGTCGGTTTGTACGCGAATGGCCATCTCAGCCTCCGGTCACGGTGGGGAAGAAGGCTACTTCATCGCCATCGGCCAGGGGCTCGTCGAGGCTGCACAGCTCCTGGTTACGGGCGCACATCAGGTTCTGTTCGGCCAACACCTGCCACACCCCGCCACGGGCCAGCAGGTGCAGGCGCAAGGCGTCGAGGGTGGTGAAGGCGCTGGCGTTGTTCAACTGTTCGGCTTCGATGCCGAGGGCTTCGCGATAACGGGCGAAATACTGCACGCGAATCATCACTGCTCCTCGCCGGCTTTGAAGTGGCCGCTCTTGCCGCCCAGTTTCTCCAGCAAACGCACCGACTCGATAACCATGCCGCGGTCCACCGCTTTGCACATATCGTAAATAGTCAGGGCGGCGACGCTGGCGGCGGTCAGGGCTTCCATTTCCACCCCGGTCTGGCCGGCCAGTTTGCAGCGCGCCTGGATGCGTACGCAGTCCTCACCCTGGGCGCTCAGCTCGACCTTGACGCTGGTGAGCATCAGCGGATGGCACAGGGGAATCAGGTCGGAAGTTTTTTTCGCCGCCTGGATGCCGGCAATGCGCGCCACGGCAAATACATCGCCCTTGGGGTGGCCACCGGCCTGGATCATTTGCAGGGTTTGCGGTTGCATGCGGATCAGGGCTTCAGCCACGGCCTCGCGGGAGGTCACCGCTTTGTCGGTGACATCGACCATATTGGCGCGGCCTTGGGAGTCGAGATGGGTTAACACGGGGGTGCTCCGTTGGAAGAGCGGGGATTGTAAACCCGTGGGTCAGAATTCGGTCAATGGCCATAAAATCAAAAGCATCGCGGCTAAAGCCGCTCCTACAAATTGTGCGACCCCGTAGGAGCGGCTTGAGCCGCGATACGCTTTCAACGAGCCAACGCTGGTGCCCCCACCGCCTTGGGCTTCCTGAACACCAACACATTCCCCAGCATCACCAACCACAACCCCACCAACGCCGTTGCCGTCCATTGGTAGCCTTCGACAAACGCCGAGATATTCAACGCCACCACCGGAAAAAGCACCGTGCAATACGCCGCCCGATCAGCCCCCATGCGCCCCACCAAGGTCAGGTAGGCGGTGAAACCGATCACGGAGCCGGGAATGGCTAGATACACCAGCGAGCTTACGTATTGCGTGCTCCAGTCAACGCTCAGCGGCGTGCCACTGAGCAGGCAGTAACCGCCCAGAATCAGCGCGCCGTAGAGCATGCCCCAGGCGTTGGTGGTCAAGGGTCTGAAGCCGGCTTTCTGTTGCAGACTGGAGAGCATATTGCCGGCGGAAAAACACAGGGTGCCGAACAGCGCCAGCGTTAGGCCGATCAGGGTTTCCCGGCTGGCCTCATGCCCCGCCAGCTCCGGCCAGAACAACAGCGCCAGACCGGCCAGACCGAGGGCACCGCCGGCCAGCACATTGGCGGCGATACGTTGGCCAAAGAACACCCGCGCATTCAGGGCATTCCATAAGGTGGCGGTGGAAAACACCACGGCGATCAGGCCGCTGGGTATCCATTGGCTGGCGGTGTAAAAACACATGAAGTTGATGCAGAACAAACACAAGCCTTGGGCCAGACAGAGCCACTGGGCGCGGCGATTGAGGGTTTGCAAACGGCGGCTGAGCAACAGAATGGCAAACAGCACAATCGCCGCTAGGCCGAAGCGATAAGCGATGGACAGAGGGATGGCGACGCTGCCCACCTGCAGTTTGATGGCGATCCAGGTGGTGCCCCAGATCAGGACGGTCAACAGGTACAACGACAGGTTCATGGCAAGGCTCCCGAGCAATGCCGGCAGTCTGCGCAACCGGCGGTCCGGGCGCTTGCAGAAACTTGCGCTTATTTGCCCAAGGCGGCTGGCAGCCAGGCGCGCGCGCGTTAGCATAGGTGCCACAGTCAGTTAGCCAGCGACGCCCTGCCGCATGCCTCAACTCCCGCACATTCAGGTGTTTCAATCGCTCAACAGCTCGCCCCATGCGCAGCTGGAGCATTGTGCCGAGTTGGGCGACGGCCTCACCGCCGCGCTGTGGAGCAACTACCACGATGCCCGCGAGTACCAGGGGCCCAGTCATCACACCCTGTCCTGCTACCTGGCCGGCGGCACCGGCACCTTCCGCCGCGACAACCCCAGCGCCAAAGGCGCGCCGGGCAAACTGTGCATCATGCCGGCCGGCCATGATTCGTCCTGGGTGATCAATGGCGATATCCGCCTGGCCCATCTGTATATCAGCCCCGAGCGCTTTGCCCTCAGCGCGGTCAGCCTGCTGGACCGCGAGCCACGGGAGGTGGAGTTGCGCGAAAGCACCTTTGTCGACGACCCCGTGCAGGCCGGCCTGTTTCGCCAACTGGCGGCGCTGAACTGGAATGAGCCGGGCGAGCGTTTGCTCACCAGCAGCCTGGCCCACGAGATGGTCGGCCACGCGCTGCTCAATCAGGCCGGGCAGCGGCAGAACCTGCGTTTGAAAGGTGGTCTGGCACCGAATTTGCGCCGCCAGTTGCGCGACTACATCGAAGCGCAGCTGAGCGAGCCCATCAGCCTGGGGCAGTTGGCGGGATTGGCGGCGTTATCGGAATACCACTTTGCGCGGATGTTCCGCGAAAGCTTTGGTGTGCCACCGCACCGTTATCTATTGGCGCGGCGTTTGGTGCGGGCCCGACAACTGCTCAAAGAAAGCGCCCTGCCCCTGGGCGACGTGGCGTTGGCCTGCGGTTTCGCCAGCGCCAGCCATTTCAGCAATACCTTCCGCAATGCCTTGGGCGCGACGCCTGGGGAGTATCGGTTGGCGCTGCGGTAAGCGTTTTTTGTGGGAGGGGCTTTAGCCGCGAGCTGTTGATCTTAAGAGCTCGCGGCTAAAGCCCCTCCCACAAGGTTCTGCGTTTGTTACGCCAACAACGCCAACAACCCACCCAACGGCAACAGCCCACCCAACGGCAGCACCCAGCGGTTGCGCCAGGCCATCAGCAGGCCGACCGCCAGGCCGGCCAGCATCAGTTGCAGCAGGCCGGTGATGATGCCCATGTCGGCCGTCAGCTCGATGATGTTCAAGGCCATACCCACGGCCAGCAGCAGCGCGCCGATAACGCGCAAACCGTTGGTACGGGCGGCGGTGGGAGCACTGTTTAGCAGCGCTTTGTGGTGACGGGACATGGCCAGACACAGGGCAGTCATGCCCAGGTAGTTGAGGCCGAACGCGAGCAACAACATCAGACGCTCTCCTCCACCAGTTCACGGCGTTCGCGTTTGCTCCGCGCCTGCACCGGCACTTCTTTGGCCACCCGCGGCCACCAGGCCATCTTGGCGCACAGCAGGCCGGCGGCGAAGATCGCCAGGTCGATGCCCGGCACACGCCAATCACCGCGTGCAATGGCGGCGCTCAGCGCACCCGGTTGCCCGGTAAGCACGTCCAGGGCTGGCAGGCCCATGGCCACTACCGCGCCGACGGCGAACAGGTCGCGGCCAACCCGGCCGCTGTTGCGACGGATCACGGCCCACAGCGCCACGGCCACCCAGACGGCGACAAAGGCATAGGCTTCCCAATGGTCACGCAGGTTTACATTGGCCGGAATCAGGCGGTTGCCGTACAGCAAACCGAGGCTGGCAATGGGCAGGCCGCCGATCACTGCGCCGTTCATGGCACGGACAAAACCGATGCCCCAACCGCCCTTGGCTTCGCGTTTGCGCAGCCACACTTGCAGGCCACCCACCACCATGGCGCAGCCCATCAGGCCGAGGCCCAGGTACAGCCAGCGCACGATGGCACCGCCAAACTGGGCCATATGCACATTGGTCAGCCAGGCGTATGCGGTGTAGCCGGGTTTATACGGTTTCTGCTCATGCAGGAAGGCCCCGGTGGTGGCGTCGTAGGACATGATCCATTGGAAGTCGACCACCCGCGAACGGTCGTAGCGGCGAATATCCACCACCGCGCCTTTGTCGCCCGGGTGGTGCACGCTGATCCAACCGGTTTCCGTGCCACCCTCGCCACTGGCCGCCCAGCGACGTTTGGCGTCGAGCACCAGCTTGTCGATGGAGGCCGCATGGTCGGATTTACGCTTGAGTTCGTCACGGCCGAACTGGCCCTGCACTTCGGAGAACATCTTTTCGATGTCGCCCTTGTAGCCGACCTTCAAGCCCGCCGGCATATAGAAAGTGACGAAGATCGCCAGGCCGGTGTAGGCAATCAGCAGATGGAACGGCAGACCGACTACGCCAAACAGATTGTGCGCATCCAGCCAGGCGCGCTGGCCATTGGCGTCCGGGCGCAGGGTGAAGAAGTCTTTGAAGATGCGCCGGTGAATGATGATGCCGCTGACCAGCGCCACCAGCATGAACATGCCGGCAATGGCGACGATATACATGCCGAGCATGCCGCCAAACAGGTTGTAGTGCAGGGTGAACCAGAAGGTGCCGCCGAGGGTTTTCGGCAGCACGTCACCGGTTTGCGGGTCGAGGGTGAAGCTGACGAACGGCTCCAGCTCGCTTTGCGGCTCGTAGCCGGCATACCAGTAGGGTTGGCGCTCGTCCGGCGGGCGCATCCAGATGGCGTGTGGCGGCTTCGGGGCCTGTTTTTGCACCCAGGCGCTGACCTGATCGAGGCTCAGGGTGGTTTCACCGACCGGGTGCAGGCTCGGGCGCATCCACACTTCCAGCTCTTTATCGAAGCAGGCAATGCTGCCGCCAAACAGAATCACAAACAGCAACCAGGACGGCAGCAAGCCACCCCAGGTATGCAGCCAGGCCATGGCCTGGCGCAGGCTTTTGTTTTTTACCCTAGTCACCGAAGTGTTATCCGCCGCACTCATCGCCGGGCTCCAAAATCACCGGCTACCAGAGCGCCCAGGGCCAGCAGCAGGCTCAGGCCCAGCAGCACCAGCCAGGCCCGCGAAGCGGAGCGGGCGGCAAAGGTGTAAACGACAGCCGCCACATAGACGATAAAACTCGCCAGGCTGGCAAATACCACGCGATCGCTGCGTACCAGCGGCAGGTAGACCGTGAGGAACATGGTGCTGGCATACGCCAGCCCGTAGCCGGCAAAGATTGCCGCGACGATGCGCGAGCCCAGGGCCACAGCCGGAGACGAACTCCAGGCCTTGACGGTGGTTTTGGTAGGGATAGCGGTACTCACGGGGCTCCTTCATGGCCTGACGTTGCCGGTCTTGATTCAGCGGCTATTTACCGGCCAGCGCTGGGTTTCGCAGCCCGCTGTTCAACCAACCGGGAAGGTGGTGAGCAAGCGCGGAAGGAAAGGAGAAAAACGCACAGTGAGCCGGCACGGTCGCTGCCGGAAAGGGCAGTCGCTTCTTAAATGCGAATATATTTCACTTAAGAGCCAGTGTCACGCGCGGAGCAAAATCCCGGCGGCTTGCTGGATTGCCTCGGGCAGCGCAGCCCAAGCCAACCTATGCCAGGATTTCGTTGGCCGCCGGGCTGAGTTTGCCCAGGCACGACAGGCCACGCCCCTGGTCGATGGCCAGGCCGAAGCGAATGCTGATGATCACCTGTTCAAGCTTCTCGACGTCGGCCAATTGATCACTGCTGAGCATGCGTTGCGCCACTCGGCCCTGGTCGTTGGATAACGAAAGCATTGCGCTGCCATCCGGGCTGCCAATGCTGAAGCGCACCAGAAACTCATCCTTAAAGGAGTCGCTGACGTATTTGAAGGGATTAACCATGGCCTCATACCTCGGTTCTGCGGATACCTGCTATTCCCTTCGCAAGTCAGGGGCCAAGTTTGTATCCGAGTCGACAAGCGGTCGTGAATGAAAGGTTTAGGGTCGTTATTTATTCGACTGATGGGTTCTGGCGTCGAAAATGGCCACTGGCCTTCACATTTCCTTCACAAAAAACGCACCGTAAACAATCACTTGCCCTGTAACTGGGCAGTGAAATACAGCGACCGAGCGGAGCGGGAAAAGTACCGTCGAATTAATTAGCGAACGGCGTTTGGAGGTTTTTCAGCGGCCGTCTACGCTGATTACCTGTGTCGCAAAACTTCTGGTCCAAAGATTAGAACTTTGTACGAGCGCGACCGGTCAACAACCAAGACTTGAATAACAAGACTTGCCCAACTGGTGTGCAAACCAGGCTGTTTCAACTACCTGCCACTGCCAAGTTTTATTCAGCCCTTTAGCAAACAGGTAATGGACTATGCACAATCCCTTTCAGTTACTGACCGAAGCGTTCCACCCGCAATACCGCGTCAACCTGAGCATCGAGCGGCTCGATGGCAGCATCATGTTGACCTTGTCAGAAGAGCAGACAGTAGTGGCCAAACGGCTGATCAGCCCGGCCCAGCGCAATGACGAAACACGGCTACGCAACGTGATCCGTTCGCTGCAGCAACGCATCGAACTGGAACACGCCGCCGTCTGATCCACTGCCCTGAACAAAGCGCTCAGTCAGTGTCCGCCGCTTCGGCTTCGGTCGAGCGTGAGGACGCAGCGCTTTTGTTTTCCTTGCTCGGCGTTACCGACGGAAAGTTCGACGACGCGTAGCGCACCACCAGAATCGCCAGGGCCAGCAGCAGAATCGCGCCCGACACATACACCACGCCCATATCCGGACTCTGATGGTGGGACACATCGGAAATCAGCAAGCGCGTGAGCGCGGTGATCGCCACATAGATCAGAAAGCGCACCGGCATATGGTTGGTCTTGAAGTAGATGCCGACCATCGCACCCAACTCCAGATAGATAAACAGCAGCAGGATGTCATCGACTGTGATGTGACCCTTTTCGATCATCTGCAAAAACGCCGTCACCGCCGCCCAGGCCGTGATGCCACCAATACCGAACAGCGCCAGGTAGTGAAAGCCTTCCACCAGCAGATCGCCCAGTGACTCGGCCAGGCCATGCATGGACTGCTTGAGGTCTTCCGCCCATTTGATTTTCAACGTGTGCTTCCTTGTAGATACCGTCTTGCCCATCAGTGAGCAAGCGCCTTTTGCGCATCGAAGGGTTGTCCCGATTTGAGTACGCCGTAAGCGATGTGCAGCAACTTG
>NZ_JBSRZF010000014.1:0-151184 GCF_054057335.1 Pseudomonas sp. TE3786 | reverse complement strand
GGGGGGGGGGTGTTGGTGTTTGTGTTGGGTGCCTCCGTGTTGGGGGCCGCTAAATCCCCCCCTTTGCCGCGTTTTACCCCGCTATCAATATAAAAGCATCGCGGCTAAAGCCGCTTCTACGGGTTGCTCGATCCGCGCGGGGTCAGTCTTTTTCCAGCACCCAGGTGGTCACGCCAGGCAGGTACTCAGGCATTTCATCTGCCTGCGCCTGGTTCACCGCCTGGAAGATCTCCAGCTGATTGCCGTCGCGTTTGAACAGCCAGACGTTGCCCTTATTGCCCAGTTGTAGCCACAGGCTGTCGTTCTCGCCGCTCATGGCGGCGCAGTCGCCGGCCAGGCACAGGGCGTAGCGATCGGCACCGGGCAGGCCTTCCACCTGGCCATCGGGATGGAACAGCACCAGGCCTTTTACCCCGGGGCCCTTGGTGATTTTCCAGGTGCCGCCGAGGTAGGCCGAGTACAGGGCCTGTTCAAAACTGCTGCCCGGCGGTGCGCCGAGCGGTAGTTTGAGGGTCGAGCGTTGAAAACGTTGCTCCGGGCCGGTCTTGCTTTCGGCCTGGCGCATCAGGTTGTTTTCGACGTTCAGTTGTTCGTGGTAATCGCCATAGAAGTCGACACGCCATTGGCCGTTCGGCTCGCTGGCCAACTGGCCTTCGTCCAGCTCAAAGCCATTGCTGACTTTGGCGGTTTGCCTGGCGGCGTCGATGGTCCACTCCAGATTGGGGCCGTATGCCAGCAACGCCTCCCGCAGATTGCCGCCTTGCGAGGCGGCATCGATGGCGGCCTGGTTTACCCAGATGCCATTCGGGTCTTTGCTTGCGGGGCTGCTGCAGCCGCCGAGTACGGCGCTGATCAGCAGCAGGGCAAGGGCGTTGCGCATGGCGGGCTCCTTCCTTGGAAAGTGCGGTTACTCGATAACCAGAATGGCGTCCATTTCAACCTGGGCACCGCGTGGCAGAGCGGCTACGCCAATGGCGGCACGGGCTGGGTAGGGCTGTTCGAAGTAACGGCCCATCACCTCGTTGACCTTGGCGAAGTGCGAGAGGTCGGTGAGGAAGATGTTCAGTTTGACGATGTCTTTGAACGAGCCGCCAGCCGCTTCGGCCACGGCTTTGAGGTTTTCGAACACCTGCACGGTCTGGGCTTCGAAGCCTTCCACCAGCTCCATGGTTTTCGGGTCCAGAGGGATTTGACCGGACATGTACACGGTGTTGCCCGCTTTGATCGCCTGGGAGTAGGTGCCGATGGCGGCTGGGGCGTGTTCGGAAGTGATGACGCTCTTGCTCATGAAAAAGCTCCTTGAGGTTTTGCCTGGCGCAGCGCGCGCCGGCCGTCGTTACGAAAGGGGGTCAGGCGCGAACGCGGGAAATATGCACCACGCCTATGAGGGCTCGCAGCTTCTTGATCACGCGGGCCAGGTGGACGCGGTCATGCACGCTGACCACCAGCTGAACCACACTGATGCGGCCGTCGCGTTCGTCCATGCTGATTTTTTCGATGTTGCCGTCGGCGGCATTGACGCTGCTGGCCAGCAAGGCGATCAGGCCGCGTTGGTGTTCCAGCTCGATACGCAGTTCGACGTTGAATTCGCCGACCACATCCTTGGCCCAGGACAGCTGGATGCACTTTTCCGGGTTCTGGCGGATATCGCTGATGTTCTTGCAGCTTTCCAGGTGCACCACCATGCCTTTGCCGGCGGACAGATGGCCGACGATGGGGTCGCCCGGGATCGGCGTGCAGCACTTGGCGTAACTCAGCACCAGACCCTCGGTGCCGCGAATCGCCAGCGGCCCTTCGGCGCTCGGCAGCTGTTCGCTTTCGCTGGCCAGCAGGCGGCGGGCGACCACATAGGCCATGCGGTTGCCCAGGCCAATGTCTTCCAACAGGTCTTCGATGACCTCCAGGCGGTACTCGGCGAGTACGCCTTGCACCTGCTCGGCGGGAATCTTCTCGAGGTGGCTGTTGAGGCCAGTCAGCACCTTGTTCAGCAAGCGCTCGCCGAGGCTGATGGATTCCGAACGGCGCTGCAGTTTCAGCGCATGGCGAATATGGGTGCGCGCCTTGCCGGTGACCACGAAGTTGAGCCAGGCCGGGTTGGGTCGGGCACCGGGTGCGGTGACAATTTCCACGGTGGCACCGCTTTGCAGCGGTTCGGACAGCGGTGCCAGGCGGCGGTTGATGCGACAAGCGATACACGAATTGCCGACATCGGTATGCACCGCGTAGGCGAAATCGACGGCCGTGGAGCCCTTGGGCATCTCCATGATCCGGCCTTTGGGGGTGAAGACGTAGACCTCGTCGGGGAACAGGTCGATCTTCACGCTCTCGATGAATTCCAGCGAGTTGCCGGCCCGTTGCTGCATTTCCAGCACGCCTTTGACCCACTGGCGGGCGCGGGCGTGGGTACCTTTGGGCTGGTCTTCGTCGTTGGATTTGTACAGCCAATGGGCGGCGATGCCGTTGTTGGCCATCTCTTCCATTTCGCGGGTACGAATCTGGATTTCAATCGGAACGCCGTGCATGCCGAACAAGGTGGTGTGCAGGGACTGGTAGCCGTTGGCCTTGGGAATCGCGATGTAGTCTTTGAAGCGGCCCGGTAAGGGTTTGTACAGGTTGTGCACGGCACCGAGCACGCGATAGCAGGTGTCGACTTTGTCGACGATGATGCGGAAGGCGTAAACGTCCATGATCTCGTTGAACGCTCGGCGCTTGCCACGCATCTTCTGGTAGATGCCGTACAGGTGTTTTTCGCGACCGACCACTTCGCCTTCCATGCCTTCGCGGTTGAGGCAATGGGTCAGCGACTCTTCGATCTTGTTGACGATTTCCTTGCGATTGCCACGGGCGCGCTTCACAGCCTGGCGGATGCGCTCGGAACGCATCGGGTGCATGGCCTTGAAGCCAAGCTCTTCGAATTCCACGCGCATGCTGTGCATGCCCAGCCGGTTGGCGATGGGGGCGTAGATTTCCAGGGTTTCCTTGGCGATCCGCCGGCGTTTTTCGCCGGCCAGCACTTCCAGGGTGCGCATGTTGTGCAGGCGATCAGCGAGCTTGACCAGAATCACGCGGATATCGCGGGCCATGGCCATGGCCATTTTCTGGAAGTTTTCCGCCTGGGCTTCGGCTTTGGTTTCGAAGTTCATCTGGGTCAGCTTGCTGACCCCGTCCACCAGTTCGGCGACGGTTTCACCAAATTGCGCGGTAAGCGCTTCTTTGGCGATGCCGGTGTCTTCGATGACGTCATGCAGCATCGCAGCCATCAGGCTCTGATGGTCCATGTGCATGTCGGCGAGAATATTGGCCACCGCGAGCGGGTGGGTTACGTAGGCTTCACCGCTGCGGCGGCGTTGGCCGTCGTGGGCTTGCTCTGCGTAGAAGTAGGCGCGGCGAACCAGGTTGACCTGTTCGCCGCCCAGGTAGGTCGAGAGTCTTTCGGCGAAGGCGTCTATGCTCGGCATGGGTTGACCCCCTGCCAAACGTGTTCGCGTGCCTTGGGACTTCGACCGGGCATAGGCTTAGAGGGCCTCGTTGGCCTCTTCCTCGAATGTGGCAAACAGTGGTTCTTCGTCGACGATCTCTTCTTCAGCGATCACCGCGTAGTCGATCAGGCCGGCGGCGATTTCGCGCAGGGCAACTACGGTTGGTTTGTCGTTTTCCCACGCTACTTTCGGCTCTTTGCCGCCGGTGGCGAGTTGGCGGGAGCGCTTGGTAGCGAGCATGACCAGCTCGAAGCGGTTATCGACGTTGTCCAGGCAGTCTTCAACGGTAACGCGGGCCATGGTATTCCTCGTAGCGACGTATAGATAAGAGCGAAAAACTTTAGCCCAGGTGGGCGAACGAACTGTGCAGTCTAAAAAATAACCAGCCGTTAGGGAAGCGCAGATTTTCACGCGCCGCCTGACGGCTGCTTTTTACGCCTAGGCAAGCAGCTCGGTCAGCAGCGTGCTGTGACGTTGCTGCTGCACGTTTTGACGCAGATTGTTGGCGCGGAAGATGGCTTTCAGGTCTTCCAGGGCCGCAGCGAAATCGTCGTTGATCACCAGATGATCGTATTCAACGTAGTGGCTCATCTCGCTGACCGCTTCACGCATGCGCGTGTCGATGATCTCTTCGCTGTCCTGGCCGCGGTTGTTCAAACGCTGGCGCAGGGCTTCCTGGCTGGGCGGCAGGATAAAGATCGAGCGCGCTTCGGGTAGCAGGCGGCGCACTTGCTGGGCACCCTGCCAATCGATTTCCAGAATCAGATCGAAGCCTTCCGCGAGGGTTTTTTCCAGCCAGCGCTGAGACGTGCCGTAGAGATTGCCGAACACCTCGGCATGCTCAAGGAAGTCATTGTGCTCAAGCATTTGCAGAAAGCTTTCGCGGCTGACGAAGTGGTAATTCAGCCCGTCGGTTTCGCCCGGGCGCATGGCGCGAGTGGTGTGCGAAACCGAAACGCGAATCTGCGGCTGGGCTTCAACCAGCGCGTTGACCAGACTGGTCTTGCCCGCGCCGGAGGGCGCGGAAATGATGTAGAGGGTGCCTTTGGTGGCGTGCATGAGGGGGTCCGCCTTACTCGATGTTCTGTACTTGTTCGCGCATTTGTTCGATCAGCACCTTGAGGTTTACTGCCGCCTGCGTGCTGCGCGTGTCGAAGGCCTTGGAGCCCAGGGTGTTGGCTTCGCGATTGAGTTCCTGCATAAGGAAATCCAGACGCCGCCCGGCCGCTCCGCCGGCTTTGAGCACGCGGCGTACTTCGCTGACGTGGGTGACCAGGCGATCCAGCTCTTCGGCCACATCGCTCTTCTGGGCGAGCAGCACCAGCTCCTGTTCCAGGCGGTGGGGGTCGAGTTCCGCCTGCATTTCGGCGGTGCGGTCGAGAATGCGCTGGCGCTGGCCGGCGAGCATCTGTGGCACCAGTTCACGCAGGGCGGCGACTTCGTCGCCAATGTTGTCGAGGCGGTCGCTAAGCAATTTGGCCAGCTCGGCACCTTCGCGGCCACGACCGGCTTTGAGTTCGCTCAGCGCCTCGTTGAACAGGGCCAGCGCGGCGCTGTTCAGAGCTTGCGGGTCGGCGGCGTCGGCCACCAATACGCCGGGCCAGGCGAGTACTTCCAAGGGATTCAGCGGCGCGGGGGAACTGATCAGGCTGGCCACGCTTTCGGCGGCGGCCACCAGTTGCGCGGCGCGATCGCGGTCAACCTGCAGCGGTTTGCCCGCGGTTTCTTCGGTATAGCGCAGGGTGCATTCCACCTTGCCCCGCGACAGGCCCTGGCGCAGCGCGTCACGCACGCCGCCTTCGAGGTCGCGGAACGACTCCGGCAGACGCAGATGCGGTTCCAGGTAGCGGTGGTTGACCGAGCGCAGTTCCCAGCTCAGCGTGCCGTTGGCAGTGGCCCGCTCGACGCGGGCGAAGGCGGTCATGCTGTGCACCATGGGAAGGACCTCGCGAAAATATGACGGTACGAAAGCGTCCGTGTGAAAACTGCCGCGCGGTTAAGCGGCACTTTCACACGGCCTATAAAGGCGCAGGATTGTAGCGCAGTGCGCGGTTAGCTCCCAATTTGGCGTGTGAGCGGCGCGCAGCCCCCCTATAATGCCGAGCAGTTTTCCGTCCCGAATAGGTATCCCTGATGAAACGTCCGAGTGGCCGTGCCGCTGATCAGCTGCGCTCGATCCGCATCACCCGTAACTACACCAAGCACGCCGAGGGTTCGGTACTGGTGGAGTTCGGTGACACCAAAGTGATCTGCACAGTCAGTGTGGAGAATGGCGTACCGCGTTTCCTTAAAGGTCAGGGCCAGGGTTGGCTGACTGCCGAGTACGGCATGCTGCCGCGCGCCACCGGCGACCGTAACCAGCGCGAAGCCAGCCGTGGCAAGCAAGGCGGGCGCACCCTGGAAATCCAGCGTCTGATCGGCCGTTCGCTGCGCGCGGCGCTGGATATGTCCAAGCTTGGTGAAGTGACTCTGTACGTCGACTGCGACGTGATCCAGGCCGACGGCGGAACCCGCACTGCTTCGATTACCGGTGCCATGGTGGCCGTTATTGATGCGCTGAAAGTGATCAAGAAGCGCGGCGGCCTGAAAGGTGGCGACCCGCTCAAGCAAATGATCGCTGCTGTGTCGGTTGGCATGTACCAGGGCGAGCCGGTACTGGATCTCGACTATTTGGAGGATTCCGCCGCCGAGACCGATCTCAACGTAGTGATGACCAGCCAGGGCGGGTTTATCGAAGTTCAGGGTACTGCCGAAGGCGCGCCGTTCCAGCCGGAAGATTTGAACGCCATGCTGGCGCTAGCGCAGAAAGGCATGACCGATCTGTTCGAGCTGCAACGCGCCGCATTGGCCGAATAAGCCCGAGCGCGGCCCGACAGGCGCAAAGCTGACAAGGTTTTGTCACTTTGCGTCACTCTTGGGCGCTCTGAGTCGCTCTCGCAGACGCAAAAAAGCCGGCTGATGCCGGCTTTTTTGTTCGCGCCAGATAGTGGATTGGCTTAGACGCTGAGCGTCCAGTCGTAATCCACGATCAGCGCCGCATGTTGCGAGAAGCGTGGCTGGCGCGGCAAGCGGGCACCGCGAACAAACCGGCGCAGACCTGTGGTCAGCAACTGGTAGTCGTAGCGATAGCCCAGGTTGAGCATCTCGGCTTGTTCGCTATTGGGCCACCAGCTGAACTGATCACCTTCGCGATTCACTTCCCGCAGCGCGTCGACGTACCCCATGGTGCCGACGATCTCGTCCATCCAGGCCCGCTCCGGTGCCAGGAAACCCGGCTCCTGTTGGCAGTCTCGCCAGTTCTTCACATCCAGCTTCTGGTGCGCCACATACAGCGAGCCACAATAAATGTACTCGCGGCGTTTGCGCCGTTGCTTGTCCAGGTACTGGGCGAAATCGTCCATGAACTTGAATTTCTGATTCAAGTTCTCGTCACCGTTCTGCCCCGTTGGCAACAGAAGCGTGGCGATGCTTACTTTGTCGAAATCGGCCTGCAGATAGCGCCCGTAGCGATCAGCCGTCTCGAAACCGAGCCCACTGATCACCGCCTTGGGTTGCAATCGCGAATACAGCGCCACACCACCTTGGTCTGGCACTTCTGCGTCGCTGGCATAGAGGAAATAGCCATCCAGTTGGAGGGCTGGGTCGTCCAGTTCAAAGGCGGAGGCACGGGTGTCTTGCAGGCAGATGACGTCGGCATTCTGCGCTTGCAGCCAACTGAGCAAACCTCGCTCGACTGCCGCCTGAATACCATTCACGTTCACACTGATGATCCGCATAAATGGCCCCCAAAAACACGTGCGTGTATGATACCCGAGCTCATCCTTATTAGCTAAACCCACAGCTAAATCCGTGTGTTTCGGGGCTTTTTATGCAGGCGTACCAGCGCGAGTTCATTCGTTTTGCCATCGAGCGCGGGGTCCTGCGCTTTGGTGAGTTCACTCTCAAGTCGGGGCGTACCAGCCCTTATTTCTTCAATGCAGGCCTGTTCAACAGCGGTTCTGCGTTGGCTCAGCTCGGGCGTTTCTACGCCGAGGCGGTGGTGTCCAGCGGTATCGATTTCGATGTGTTGTTCGGCCCCGCCTACAAAGGCATTCCTCTGGCGGCGACCACGGCGGTGGCCCTGGCTGAGCACCATCAGCGCGATTTGCCCTGGTGTTTCAACCGCAAGGAGGCCAAGGATCACGGCGAAGGCGGCACCTTGGTCGGCGCGCCACTGGCCGGCAATGTGCTGATCATTGATGACGTAATTACCGCTGGCACCGCCATTCGTGAGGTCATGCAGATCATTAATGGGCAAAGTGCCACTGCAGCTGGCGTGCTGATTGCATTGAATCGCCAGGAGCGCGGTAAAGGCGAGCTGTCGGCCATTCAGGAAGTCGAACGTGATTTCGGTATTCCGGTGATCAGCATCGTGTCCTTGGAGCAAGTACTGGAATACTTGGCCGAAGATGCTGAACTGAAGAAATACCTGCCAGCAGTCCAGGCGTACCGCGCGCAATACGGAATTTAAGTCTCAACCACGACAGGGTGTTGTTTGCATGCTCAGACCGGACGTAACTCGTTTCACGTTGATCTTCAGCATGTTGCTGTGCGCAGCGGCTTCGGCTGCCGATAGTTCGGTTCGTTTCTACCGTTACGTGGATGCCAAGGGTGTTACTGTTCTGGACCGCCAGGGCGTGCCGCCGGACCTGATTTCCAAAGGCTACGAGGTCCTCAACGACCAAGGCCGTGTGGTTCAGGTGGTTGCCCCCGCCCCGAGTCTGGAAGAGCGTCAGCGCGCGCTGGCAGACAAAGCGCGCGCCAGTTCCGACGCACAATTGCTGCGGCTGTACTCGACCCCCGAAGACGTCGATCGCGCCAAAGCGCGCAAGTTGGCGGAGCTGGACGGGGTGATCACCGTGGCCCGCGGCAACCTGGCATCTTTGCGTACCCAGCAGGCCAACCTGCAAAGCCAGGCGGCCGATCTGGAGCGTGCGGGCAAGCAGGTGCCGGATCATCTGGTCGCGCAGATCGAGAACATCAAGGCTGAGCAGGTGGGCCTGGAGGCGGATATCAAGCGCTACCTGGATGGCCGCACTCAGGCCGAAGCCAGCTTCGATGCAGACCGCGCGCGCCTGCAGGCGCTGTTAGGTCCGAAGCAATAGGTTTAGCACTGCAAGGAAAAGCCCCGGCGAGTGACCTCGTCGGGGCTTTTTTGTACCCGCTGGCGCTTAGTGGTGCTTGCGGTTGCAGATCAGCGTACCGACGCCGCTATCAGTGAAAATTTCCAGCAGCACCGCATTGGGTACCCGACCATCGATGATATGCGCGCTGATCACGCCGCACTGCACTGCCTCAAGGGCGCAACGGATCTTCGGCAGCATGCCGCCGTAGATGGTGCCATCGGCGATCAAGGCGTCGACTTGGGCGGTGGAAAGACCGGTCAAGACGTTGCCTTCCTTGTCCATCAGGCCGGCAATGTTGGTCAGCAGCATCAGCTTTTCAGCTTTCAGTGCTTCGGCCACTTTGCCCGCCACCAGGTCGGCGTTGATGTTGTATGACTCGCCGTTGGCACCGACACCGATAGGTGCGATCACCGGAATGAAGTCGCCCTTTACCAGCATGTTGAGCAGGTCGGTGTTCACCCCAACCACTTCGCCCACATGGCCGATATCGATAATTTCCGGTTGGGTCATTTCCGGGGTTTGCCGGGTAACAGTGAGCTTTTTCGCGCGAATCAGCTCGGCATCTTTACCGGTCAGGCCGATGGCGCTGCCGCCATGGCGGTTGATCAGGTTGACGATGTCCTTGTTCACCTGGCCACCAAGCACCATCTCCACCACATCCATGGTCGCCGCGTCGGTCACCCGCATGCCGTCGATGAAGTGGCTTTCGATCGACAGACGCTTTAGCAGATCACCGATCTGCGGACCGCCACCGTGGACAACCACCGGGTTGATACCCACGGCTTTCATCAACACGATATCGCGGGCGAAACCGGTTTTCAGCTCGTCGCTTTCCATGGCGTTGCCGCCGTACTTGATAACCAGGGTCTTGCCGACAAAACGTCGAATGTAGGGCAAGGCCTCGGAAAGAACCTTGGCAACATTGGTGGCGGCATCGCGTTCGAGGGTCATGCGGGGCTCCAGCAAAACGGCGTAGCCGGCCACGAGGGCCGGCTATACAGGCGGTCAGAAAGGCAGGTTGAGGTCTGGTGCGGCGGTGTACAGCTGGGCGCGGAACAGCTCTTTGATGCGTTCCAGCTCCTCAACGGTGTCGGCTTCGAAGCGCAGCACCAGCACCGGAGTGGTGTTGGAGGCGCGAACCAGGCCCCAGCCCTTCGGATAATCGACGCGCACGCCGTCCAGGGTGGTGACGCTGCCTTCGCCCCAGTGACCATCACGCTGCAGGGCGGTGATAATGCCGAACTTGTTTTCGTCGGTCACGGTGATGTTGATTTCCGGGGTCGACACATCGCTTGGGAAGGCGGAGAACACATGTTCGGCGTCGCGCTTGTCCTGGCTGAGGATTTCCAGCAGGCGGGCAGCGCTGTAGATGCCGTCGTCGAAGCCGAACCAGCGCTCTTTGAAGAAGATATGGCCGCTCATTTCGCCGGCCAGCAGGGCACCGGTCTGCTTCATTTTCTTCTTGATCAGCGAGTGACCGGTTTTCCACATGACCGGACGGCCACCGTAGCCGCTGATCAGCGCGCCGAGGCGGCGGGTGCATTTGACGTCGAAGATCACATCGGCGCCCGGGTTGCGGGAAACCACGTCTTTGGCGAACAGCATCATCAAACGGTCTGGGTAAACGATGGTGCCTTTGTTGGTCACCACGCCCACGCGGTCGCCGTCGCCGTCGAAGGCCAGGCCGAGGTCGGCGTTGGTTTCTTTCACCTTGGCGATCAGGTCCACCAGGTTTTCTGGCTTGCCCGGATCGGGGTGGTGGTTGGGGAAGTTGCCGTCGACGTCGCAGAACAACGGAATCACGCTGCAACCCAGGGCTTCGATCAGTTGCGGAGCGATGACGCCGGCGGCACCGTTGCCGCAGTCCACCACTACGCGCAGCGGTTTGGCCAGGGCGATGTCGTCACGAATCTGTTTGAAGTAACGCGGCAGAATTTCCACTTGCTCAACGCTGCCTGGGCCGCTGCTGAGGTCATTGGTTTCGATGCGCTGACGCAGGGCTTGGATCTGCTCGTTGGCCAGGGTGTCGCCGGCGACCACGATCTTGAAGCCGTTGTAGTCCGGCGGGTTATGGCTGCCGGTGAGCATTACGCCGGTTTTGCCGGCCAGAACGTTGGCGGCGTAGTACAGCGCCGGGGTCGGCACCAGGCCGATGTCGCTGACGGCGCAGCCGGCTTCCACCAGGCCTTGAATGAGCGATTGCACCAGTTCGGGGCCGGACAGACGGCCGTCGCGGCCAACCGAAACATTGGGCTCGCCAGCGGCGAGGCTTTCGGCACCCACTGCGCGGCCGACCCAATAGGCGGTTTCAGAAGTCAGGGTGTCGCCAACTACGCCGCGAATGTCATAGGCGCGGAAAATGCTGGCGGGCAAGTTGGGTGCGGTGTGCGGCACGTTGCTCATAGCGGGGGCTTGCTCCAATCCCAGGAGATCCTGGTCTTCGTCGAGGATGTCGATATCGAGAATATCGGTTTCTTGAAAGAGAGGGTTCACAAGCGTGGCAGGCTCTACGGCGGCAGGTGCTGCCACTTTCGTGCCATTGCTACTGCTGCCAGTCGCATTGGTCTCTTCTACGGATGCTGATGCGCTTTGCCGGCGAGGCATTCGCGCGAGTTTCTGCGCCAGCGCATTGAGTACGGGCGAGCGCAGGCTGAAGGCTTTGACGCTTTTGCCGGCAGAGAGTTCTTGGACTAATTGGCTCAGCTGTTCGGCATCTTTGCGCAGCGCGCTTTGCTGGCGGTTATTGAGCAGCATCAGGCCGAGAAGCGCGCCGGAGAGCGCCAGGGCGATCGCCAGCAGCAACGGCAGAGTAGATACCGGCGGCATCGACAGATCCGGGCCTGGCAGGAATTCCAGCTTCCAGTTGGAATTTCCGCTGACGAAGGCCAGCGGCGTGCTGTCGGTGTCCTGGCCGCGCTTGGCGAGGATCTGCGCCGGACTCTGGCCAAACTGCTGCGACAGGCGCAACTGGCCAATGCCGTCGGGCAAGGGCGGCAGGGCAGACAGCAGGCGCTGCAAATCGATAACCAGCAGCAAAGTGCCTTGCAGCGGTTGGCCATCAGCCAGGCGCAGCGGTGCGGCGCTGTATACCAGCCAGCGTTGGCCGACACGATAGGCTTCCGGTGCCGGGGTCTGGCCACCTTCGACGCGGCGCAGCAGGTCCAGCGCGGCAAAGTTCATTGGCGCGGCGCGGGTAGTGTTCTGGGCGGCCTGGCCCGGCAGGTTGATATAGGCATCGACCACGCCGTCCCAGTAACCCAGATCGCGCTCCTGGGCGGCGATAGCTTCTGCGTCCTGGCTTTGCAGGGCCTGCGCCAGCTGCGGATTGCGCGCGGCGGCGGCGGTATCCGCGCTGAGTTGGCGCAATGCCTGCTGCATCGCCGAGGCCTGGCTGCCGCCCCAGGCATGGGCGAGCTCGCCCTGGGTCTGGCTCTGGGCGCTGGTAAGCAGGGTGAACCAAAGTACGGCAGCCGCGGCGACGAGGCCGACAAAGGCCATGCCCAGGCCGGGCAACAGCGCTTTCAGCAGCGGTTCGGCGTCAGGCTTGGTGGCAGTGGGGTCGCTCACTTGCGGTAAGGTTTCAGCGTCCTTGGCGGTGCGCTTGAAGAGTTTCAATCGGTATCTCCTCTGCGGTGCGTCCTGGCTTGGGTCAATTGGCGTAGGGGCGTGTCGGTCATTGGCTGCCCGAGTGGCCGAAACCGCCCGCGCCGCGTTGGCTCTCATCGAAGTGTTCAACCAACTCGAAACGGGCCTGTACCACCGGCACCAGAACCAGCTGGGCGATGCGCTCGCCGATGGTGATGGTGAAGGGGCTTTGGCCACGGTTCCAGCAGGACACCATCAGCTCGCCCTGGTAATCCGAGTCGATCAGGCCGACCAGGTTCCCCAGCACGATGCCATGCTTATGGCCCAGGCCCGAGCGCGGCAGAATCAGTGCGGCCAGACCGGGGTCGCCAACATAGATAGACAGGCCTGTGGGGATCAGTACGGTCTGCCCGGGTTCCAGTACGCGGTCCTCGGTCAGCATGGCGCGCAGGTCAAGGCCGGCCGAGCCAGGCGTGGCGTATGCGGGCAGGGGGAAATCACGGCCAATCCGCGGGTCGAGAATCTTGGCTTGCAGTGCGTGCATGTCTGGCTCTTTGCAGGTGGTGATTAAGCGTCAGGCGTGGTTCAGGCGTTCGGCGATAAAGGCGATCAGCTGGCGGGCGATCTTGCCCTTGCTGGTCTGCGCCAGGCTGCTTTGCTGCAAGTCGCGATCAATGATGGTGATCGCGTTCTCTTCGCTATTGAAGCCAATGCTGGGGTTGGCCACATCGTTGGCGACGATCAGGTCGAGATTTTTGTCTTTCAGCTTGCGAGCAGCATAGTCGAGCAGTTTTTCCGTTTCGGCGGCGAAGCCGACACTGAAGGGACGATCCTCGCGTTGCGCCAGGGTCGCGAGGATATCCGGGTTGCGCACCATCTGCAGGAGCATGCCTTCACCGGTGGACGGGTCTTTTTTCAATTTGTGCTGTGCCACCACTTCCGGACGGTAATCGGCCACCGCGGCAGCGGCAATCAGCAGGTCGCAGGGCATGGCAGCTTCGCAGGCGGCGAGCATGTCGCGGGCGCTGACCACATCGATGCGGGTGACCCGGTCCGGAGTTGGCAGATGTACCGGGCCGGTGACCAGGGTGACCTTGGCACCCGCTTCGACAGCGGCCTCGGCCAGGGCGAAGCCCATTTTCCCCGAGCTGTGATTGGTGATGTAGCGCACCGGGTCGATGTTTTCCTGGGTCGGCCCGGCTGTGATCAGCACATGGCGGCCGGTCAGGCTTTCGCGCTTGAAGCAGTCGGCGGCCAGCTGCGCCAGATCGTTGGCTTCGAGCATGCGACCGAGGCCGACGTCACCGCAGGCCTGGCTGCCGGAGGCGGGCCCGAACATATGCAGGCCGCGGTTGATCAGTAGTTGGCTGTTGGCCTGGGTGGCCTCGTCGCGCCACATCGCCTGGTTCATGGCCGGTGCCAGGGCTACCGGGGCGTCTGTGGCCAGTACCAGAGTGGTCAGCAGGTCGTTGGCAATGCCCTGGGCCAGGCGCGCCATCAGGTCGGCAGTGGCAGGGGCGATCAGGATCAGGTCAGCCCACTTGGCCAGTTCGATATGGCCCATGGCCGCTTCGGCAGCGGGGTCGAGCAGGTCCATATGCACCGGGTGGCCGGAGAGGGCCTGCAAGGTCAGCGGCGTGATGAACTCGCGACCGCCCTGGGTCATCACCACCCGCACTTCGGCACCATGGTCGCGCAGACGGCGAACCAGTTCGGCGCTCTTGTAAGCGGCAATTCCGCCACCCACGCCAAGGACAATGCGTTTCCGGTACAGCCGCTGCATAGGCCTGCCTTATATGAATATGGAATCCGCCGCGCTCGGCCTCCCCAGGCCGCTCGCCGCGCAAAAAAGTGCGGCTAAGATAGCACAGCGCCCGCCCCGGAACAGCGGGCTGCGCACGACATGGAGGGTTCTATGAGCATTCGGAATTGGCCCGCGGAAGATCGTCCTCGGGAGCGTTTGTTGGAGTATGGCGCGAGCAGTCTGAGCGACGCGCAATTACTGGCAATTTTTCTGCGCACCGGAGTGCCCGGAAAGAGCGCGGTGGACCTGGCTCGGCACTTGCTGGACGAGTTTGGCGGCCTGCGTGCCTTGCTTGAGGCGGACCAGCCGAGCTTCAGCGCGCACCTGGGGTTGGGGCCGGCGAAGTTCGCACAATTGCAGGCAGTGCTGGAGATGTCGCGCCGGCACCTGGCCGAGCGCCTGAGGCGCACCTCGGTACTGGAAAGCCCGGTGGCCGTGCGCGAGTACCTGATGGCCCAGTTGCGGCATGAAGAGCACGAAGTGTTCGGCTGCCTGTTTCTCGATGCCAAGCACCGCGTGCTGGCCTTCGAGGCCATGTTTCACGGCACCATCGACGGTGCCAGTGTCTATCCCCGGCAAGTGGTCAAACGCGCGCTGGCGCATAACGCAGCGGCGCTGATCCTTTGTCACAACCATCCCTCGGGCGTGGCTGAGCCGAGCCAGGCTGATCGCCTGCTTACCCGGCAACTGAAAGACGCCCTGGCTCTGGTGGATATACGGGTGCTGGATCACTTCATCATTGGCGAGGGGGTGCCGTTCTCGATGGCCGAGTACGGCTTGATGTAGGTACAAGCTTACGAGGAGCAAGGCGCAGAACGTTGCTCTCTGCGCCTGCTTCTTACCTCAAGGCTTGAGCGTAACTTTCGAAAAGTCCTGACGGCCAAACGGGCTGACCTGATAGCCCTGTACGTCCTTTCTCGTCAGTGCCGTAGCCGTGGGGTGGGCCAGGGGCAGCCACAGGGCCTGCTGCTGGATCTTCGCCTGCGCCTTGAGATACAGCGCCGTGCGCTTGGCCACCTCGCTGGTGCCTTTGCCGTCGCTGATCAGTTGATCCAGCCCCTTGTCGCAATAGCGGGCGAAGTTGGTGCCCGATTGCACGGCGGCGCAGGAAAACTGAGGGGTGAGGAAGTTGTCCGGGTCGCCGTTATCGCCGGCCCAGCCCATAAACAGAATGTCGTGCTCGCCGGCCTTGGCCCGGCGCACCAGCTCGCCCCACTCGATCACGCGGATTTGCGCGCGAATGCCGATCTTGGCCAGGTCTGCCTGCAGCAGCTGCGCGCCAAGGCTCGGGTTGGGGTTGAGCAGGCTGCCGGTGGGGCGCGTCCAGAGGGTGGTCTCGAAGCCGTCCTTGAGTCCGGCTTTGGCCAGCAGCTCTTTGGCCTGCTGCGGATCATGGGCGTAGCCCGGCAGGTCCTTGGTGTAGCTCCAGGTGTTGGGTGGGTAAGGGCCATTGGCGGCGGTAGCGCTGTTTTCGAACACGGCCTTGAGGTAGTTGTTCTTGTCGAAAGCCAGGTTGATGGCTTGGCGCACCTCGACTTTATCCAGCGGCGGGTGCTGGCTATTAAAGGCTACGAAGGCGGTCATGAACGCCGGGGTGGAGACCACTTGCAGGGCGCTTTCCTGGCTGGCGGCGCTGACATCCATGGGCTTGGGCGACAAGGCGATCTGGCATTCGCCGCGACGCAGCTTCTGCAGGCGCACGTTGGCGTCCGGGGTGATGGCATAGACCAGCGCGTCCACCGCAGGCTTGCCGGCGAAATACTCGGGGTTGGCGGCATAACGCACCACGGCGTCCTTCTGGAAGCGCTTGAACACGAAGGGGCCGGTGCCGATCGGCTGGGCGTTGAGTTTTTCCGGGGTGCCGGCCTTGAGCAACTGGGTGGTGTATTCGGCGGAATAGATAGAAGCGAAGCCCATGCTAAGGGTGGCCAGGAAGGTGGCCTCCGGGTGGCTGAGGGTGAAGCGCAGGTGCTGGGCGTCCGGCGCTTCGACGCTTTTGATCAGGCTGGGCAGCTGCATTGACTGGGCGTGGGGGAAGCCACTCTGGGCCACCTTGTGCCAAGGGTTGGCTGGGTCGAGCATGCGTTGAAAACTGAATAGGGCGTCTTCGGCAGTCAGCTCGCGGCTGGGGGTGAAGTAGTCGGTGTGGTGGAACTTCACGCCTTGGCGCAGTTGGAAGTCGTAGACCAGGCCGTCGTTCGAGACCGTCCAACTCTCCGCCAGGCTCGGTACCAGCTTGCCGCTGGCGGCGTCGAAGTCCACCAGGCGGTTCATCAGCACGTCGGCCGAAGCGTTGGTGGTGGTCAGCGTGTTGTACTGCACCACATCGAACCCTTCCGGGCTGGCTTCGGTGCAAACGCTGAGGGTGGCGGCCTGTAGGCCCGGGCTGAGCAGCGGGACGAGCAACAGAGGTAGGGCGGCGAGGCGCATAGAGACTCCTTGATTGCTCGTCGAAGCGAGCCGACGGCCCATCCACAGGCCCGGGAAGATCGCAAAGGGCCTACCCTAGACCATGGGGCGCGACAGAACAATCAGGTCGGGCTGACGAGCGGTTAATCAACTGATGGCGTCTGTTCAGGCGGTTGCAGGTAGAATGCTCGCCCCCGTTTGGCCCGTGGACTGTAGTTATCCTTGTTGCTCCGGGGGCTTTCTGGTATAAAGCAGCGCTCTTTTCTAGGGGCCCGGTTCCTTCGCTTGTAGGTGTGGCCGGTAAGACCCTGAAGAAACGCGGCGCAGAGCGCCAAATGACTTTGAGTTTAAGCGGCCAACCCATGCCGGGTTGGGCATGTGGTTTTAGAGGGCTGATGTATGTCGAGAGTCTGTCAAGTTACCGGTAAGGGTCCGGTAACCGGGAATAACATTTCCCACGCAAATAACAAAACCCGTCGCCGTTTCCTGCCGAACCTGCAGCATCACCGCTTCTGGGTTGAGTCGGAAAAACGTTTCGTGCGTCTGCGCGTAACCGCCAAAGGCATGCGTATCATCGACAAGCGTGGCATTGATGTCGTGCTGGCCGAAATCCGCAGCCGCGGCGAAAAGGTTTAAGGAGCTAAATCATGCGTGAATTGATCCGTTTGGTGTCGAGCGCCGGTACTGGCCACTTCTACACCACCGACAAGAACAAACGTACTACCCCGGACAAAATCGAAATCAAAAAATTCGATCCAGTTGTTCGCCAGCACGTGATCTACAAAGAAGCCAAAATCAAGTAATTGGTTTTAGCTTCAAAAAGAACCCCGCCTTTGTGCGGGGTTTTTTTTCGCCTAGCGATCGGCTGCGCGTCGGCATTGCTGCGTTAAAAACGCTTTTCCAATGCTCATGGGTACTAGCCCACTGCGCTTGAAAAGCCGCTTTCGCCCGGGCCGTATTGGGCTTGCACTGCTCTAGCTCGCTCGCTCGCTCGCTCGCTCGCTCGATCTCGATTTTGCGACGCGGCTGAAATCGCAAAATCAAAGGCTTCGCGGCTGATCGGAGTGCCGGACCGGCCGCTCCTAAGGATTGTGCGAACTTTAGGAGCGGCTTTAGCCGCGATGTTTTTGGCGCACAAAAAAGCCCGCTCATTGAGCGGGCTTTTGTTTCCAGCAGTCTGCAAATCAGAACGCAGGAACAATCGCGCCTTTGTACTTGTCTTCGATGAATTTCTTCACTTCCGGAGTAGTCAGCGCCTTGGCCAGTTTCTGGATGGCGGCTGAGTCTTTGTTGTCCGGGCGAGCTACCAGGTTGTTGACGTAAGGCGAGTCGCTACCTTCGATAACCAGGGCGTCTTTTTTCGGGTCCAGCTTGGCTTCCAGGGCGTAGTTGGTATTGATCAGGGCCAGGTCGACTTGGCTCAGTACGCGCGGCAGGGTGGCAGCTTCCAGCTCGCGGAATTTCAGGCCTTTAGGGTTCTCGGCGATGTCTTTGCTGGTGGCCAGGATGTTGTGCTGGTCCTTCAGCTTGATCAGGCCGGCTTTATCCAGCAGCAGCAGGGCGCGGCCGCCGTTGGTGGCGTCGTTGGGGATAACCACGGTGGCGCCTTGTGGCAGTTCGTCGAGGCTCTTGTACTTGCTCGAATAGGCACCGAAGGGTTCTACGTGTACGCCAACAATGCTGACCAGCTGAGTGCCACGGCTCTTGTTGAACTCATCGAGGTAGGGCTGGTGCTGGAAGAAGTTGGCGTCCAGACGTTTCTCGGACACTTGTACGTTCGGCTGTACATAGTCGGTGAAGACCTTTACCTGCAGGTCCACGCCTTCTTTAGCCAGGGTTGGCTTGATGAATTCGAGGATTTCCGCGTGCGGTACGGCGCTAGCGGCGACGGTCAGGGTTTCCGCGTGGGCGGAGATGGCGGCGAAAGCAGCCACGGCAGCGAGCAGTTTTTTCATCTCTGGGTTCCTTGTGGGATGCAGTGTTGGCGGCTGGTGGCCGCACTCATTTGTTTGCGTTCTAAAACGGGTGAAGCTCTATCCTTGAAACGGCTGACGTTCTGTTTCGGGCGCGCTCTACTTTCTCGAGAAGTGCACCACCAACTTGTCGCCGACGGTTTGCAGTACTTGTACGAGCACTAGCAGCAGGATGACGGTAACCACCATCACGTCCGGCTGATAACGCTGATAGCCATAACGTACCGCCAGGTCGCCCAGACCGCCGCCGCCAATCAGGCCGGACATGGCGGTATAGGAAACCAGGGTGATCGCAGTTACGGTAATCGCCGCAACAATGCCCGGCAGCGCTTCTGGAAGCAGGGCGTTGAGCACGATTTGCCGTGTCGTTGCGCCCATGGCCTGGGTGGCTTCGATAATGCCGCGGTCGACTTCACGCAGCGCGGTTTCCACTAGGCGCGCGAAGAATGGGGTAGCGCCAACCACCAGAGGTGGGATGGCACCGGCGACGCCCAGCGAGGTGCCGGTAATCAGCACCGTCAGCGGGATCATCACGATCAGCAAAATCACGAAGGGCACCGAGCGCAGCACGTTGACCACCAGGGACAGCAAGGCATAGAAGCCCTTCTGCTCGAACATCTGCCGTGGGCTGGTGAGAAACAGCAGCACGCCCAGGGGCAGGCCGAGGATGGTGGTGAACAGCAGCGAGCCGCCGAGCATGCTCAAGGTGTCCAGGCTGGCTTGCCAGATTTCGATCCAATCAACGTTGGGGAGTAAGGCTTCCATTAGCGCAGGACCTCCAGGTGCACGTCACTGGTGCCAAAGCGCGCCAGGGCAGCATCGATGTCGCCGCCGGTGAGCGCCAGCGTGAGCTGACCGTAGGGGGTGTCTTTGATGTGGTCGATACGGCCGGCGAGGATGCTGTAATCCACCCCGGTTTCCCGGGCAACTACGCCCAGCAGCGGCGCATAGGTGGCTTCGCCCTGGAAGGTCAGGCGCACGATGCGGCCGCTGACGTGGGCGAAGTCATCGCGCTGCTCGTCTTCGTTGATCTGTTCGGCTTCCATCACAAAGCGCTTGGTAGTTGGGTGTTTCGGGTGCAGGAACACCTCGGTGACCGGGCCGTGCTCGACGATCACCCCGGCATCCATCACCGCTACGCGGTCGCAGACACGGCGGATAACGTCCATTTCATGGGTGATCAGCACGATGGTCAGGTTCAGTTCACGATTGATCTGCGCCAGTAGCTCCAGCACCGAGGCGGTGGTCTGCGGGTCGAGTGCGCTGGTGGCCTCGTCGCACAATAGGATTTTCGGTTTGGTCGCCAGGGCGCGGGCAATGCCGACGCGTTGTTTCTGACCGCCGGACAGCTGGGCGGGGAATTTCTTCGCGTGGTCGTTCAGGCCGACGCGCTCGAGCAGTTCAGCCACCCGCTGGTCGATGGCGCTGGAAGACAGCTCGCCGGCCAGCTTCAGTGGCAGGGCAATGTTGTCGGCAACGGTTTTCGATGAAAGCAGATTGAAGTGCTGAAAGATCATCCCGACCTGCTGGCGGAAACGGCGCAGGCCGTTGGCATCCAGGGCGGTGACATCTTCGCCGTCGACATCGATACGGCCACCGGACGGTTCTTCCAGGCGGTTGATCAGGCGCAGCAGGGTGCTTTTGCCTGCGCCGGAATGGCCGATGATGCCAAACACTTCGCCGCGGGCGATGGTCAGGTCGGTGGGTTGCAAGGCTGCGATGTCGCGGCCATTGATGCGATACGCCTTATGGACGGTGTGAAAGTCGATCACTCGTTAAACCTTTTGGGTTTGGCGGTCTGCCGGATAGGCATAAAGGAGCGCTAGTCTAACCGGCGTCTTATAGACCGTAAAAATCTTTGTAATCCTATGGTTATAGCTTTCAGCTCTAAGAGAGTAAAGCCGTTGCCACAGTCTAGGAGATGGTGCGACGGTTGCCTGGCCTGCGGGGCGCAGGCCAGTAATTACAAAGGCTCAGCCCTTGGCTTGCGGCGTCAGCAGCAGCCGTGGCACTTGTTCCAGCTTCAGGGCTTGGGACAGGCGCGGGCTGTAGTTGGGGTCCAGGCGTTTGATGCGAGCCAGCAGCAACGAGGCGACCCAGGGGTAATCCTTGTTTTGGCGTACTTCGATGCGTACATCGCAGTCGAAAGTCACTACATCGACCGCGACGGCATCGAGCAGGCTGCGCAGGCGCTCGTTGTCCTGGTTGTCCAGCATGGGCATGGCAATGGCGCTGCTGGTGGCGGCCGGGTTGATCAGGCGGGCGCTTGGCTGGGCCGGTGCCGCGACTGCCGGAGCTGGGGCGGCCGCGGCGGACGCTTCGCTGACTTTGCTCTGACGCTCGCCAGCCAGACGCTGCAGGCGCGCCTGCTCGGCTTTTTCAGCGGCTTCTTTGGCAGCCAATTGCGCGGCGGCGCGGGCATGGGCCTGGTCGGCAGCGTTGAGTTCGGCCGCGCGGGCCTGGGCAATCGACTGATCCAGGCCGCTGGTCAGTGCCGGTGCTTGTGGCATCAGGCTGCGGGCATGGCTCAGTGCTTTGGTGGCGGTGTCCAGGTCACCTTGCTGCAGGGCGTTCTGGCCTTGCTGCAGGTAGGCGTCGGCCAGTTGCCGCTGGTATTGCTCGACGCGTGTATCGCCCTGGGCGCGGGGCGCGATGGCGGCCAACTGGCTTTCGGCGGTGCTGAGTTGGCCGGCGCTCAGGCTTTGTTCCACCTGGCGAAAGGCGGTAATCAGCTCGTCAGTGGGCAGGTTGGCCACTTTCGGCGTGCTCTGGCATGCCGCTAACAGCAGAGAAATCGCCAGAACGGGTAGGTAACGGGAGGCGAACTGCTTCATCTATGCAAGTCTCGGATAGCGCAAAACCGGCGAGTTTACACGGCCGCGCTGGCCGCACCAAACCTCGCCGACATAGCGTTTCAGGCGTTGCGGCGCGGCAGGGCAAAACTGAGTAGAAACAGCGCTGCCGCAGCGACCACGATGGAGGGACCGGCGGGGGTGTCCTTGAACCAGGACATGGCCAAACCGGCGCATACCGCCAGCAGCCCCAACAGGCTGGCACCGCCGGCCATCTGTTCCGGGGTGCGCGAATGGCGCTGGGCGGCAGCGGCCGGGATGATCAGTAGCGAGGTGATCAGCAGCACGCCAACGATCTTCATCGCCACCGCAATTACCACCGCGATCAACAGCATCAGGGCCAGGCGCAGGCTGGCTACCGGCAGGCCCTCGACCTTGGCCAGTTCCTCGTGCACGGTCACCGCCAGCAGCGGGCGCCACAGCAAGGTCAGGGCGACCAGCACCAGGGCGCTGCCGCCAAGAATCCAGGCCAGGTCGCCGGTGCTGACCGCCAGCAGGTCGCCAAACAGATAGCCCATCAGGTCGATGCGCACATCGTGCATAAAGCTCAACACCACCAGGCCGAGGGACAGGGTGGTGGGCGCGAGAATCCCCAGCAGGGTGTCGGAGGCCAGCGGTTGGCGTTGCTGCAGGGTTAGCAGCAGTACGGCGAGTAGCACGCAGCCGACGGTAACGGCGACAGTCGGGCTGACATCCAGCAGAAAGCCCAAGGCGACGCCCAGCAAGGCGGCGTGGGACAGGGTGTCGCCAAAATAGGCCATGCGGCGCCATACCACGAACGAGCCCAGAGGCCCGGCGACCAACGCCAGAGCAAGCCCGGCGAGTAACGCGTTAAGCAGGAAATCAGGCATGGTTACAGCCGTCTCCGTGGACATGGGGCTGCACTTTGCCGTGAATGGTCAGGCCGGCGGCGGGTGCCCCGGCCACTACGCCGCCATGCAGATCGTGGGCATGGTCGTGATGGTGGTGATAGATCGCCAGGTCCTGGGCGTCCTGGCCAAACAGTTCGACAAAGGCCGGGTCGCCGCTGACCTGCTCGGGGTGCCCGGAGCAACAGACGTGACGGTTCAGGCACACCACCTGGTCAGTGGTGCTCATCACCAGGTGCAGGTCGTGGGAGACCATCAATACGCCGCAGCCATGGCGGTCGCGCAGACGAGTGATCAGGCGGTACAGGTCAGCCTGGCCGGCGACATCCACGCCCTGCACCGGCTCATCCAGCACCAGCAACTGCGGTTCGCGCAGCAGGGCGCGGGCCAGCAGCACGCGCTGCAGTTCGCCGCCGGAAATGCTTTGCAGCGGGCTGTCGATCACCTGGCTGGCACCGACTTCTTCCAGCGCCGCCAGCGCCGAGCGGCGGTCGACGCCCGGCACCAGGCGCAGAAAGCGCAACACGCTGAGCGGCAGGGTGGCGTCGACATGCAGTTTCTGCGGCATATAGCCGATGCGCAGTTTGGGCTTGCGCCAGACGCTGCCAACCTCGATTTTCAGCAGGCCCAGCACGGCGCGCACCAGGGTGGTTTTGCCAGCGCCATTGGGCCCGATCAGGGTAACGATTTCGCCCGGCTGCACACTCAGCTGTACATCGCTGAGCACCTGTTGCCCGGCAAAGCTGACGCCAACGCCTTCGAGGCGGATCAGGGCGGCGCTCATGCGCTTTTCTGGCAGCCGGAGCAGACGCCAACCACTTCTACGGTCTGGCTTTCCACGGTGAAGCCGACGTCACTGGCACCAGCGACGATGCTCTGGCTGATGGTCTCGTTGGATAGCTCGATGGCGGCATTGCAGGTGCGGCAGATCAGGAATTGCCCCTGATGCGCGTGGGCCGGATGGTTGCAGCCGACAAAGGCGTTGAGCGAAGCAATGCGATGCACCAGGCCGTTTTCCAGAAGGAAGTCCAGGGCACGATACACAGTGGGCGGCGCGGCGCGGCGGCCGTCCTGCTCCGTCAGTACGCCAAGGATGTCGTAGGCGCCCAGCGGCTTGTGGCTCTGCCACACCAGCTCCAGCACCCGGCGGCGCAGGGCCGTCAGGCGCAGACCGGCGCGCTCGCAGATAACGTCGGCTTCGGCGAGTGCGTTATGCACGCAGTGGGAGTGGTCGTGTGGGCGAGAAGCCAAGGGTGTAAGAATCATGGGCGGCGACGGCTGGTGAAAGAGACGTTATTCTATAACCCTTTTGCCGGAGAGTGTGCTCCCGTGTCGCGTTTCCTTGTGATCTTTCTGCTGATTTTTTCCGCCGCTGCCCAGGCGGATGTCCGCGTGCTGACCAGCATCAAGCCGTTGCAACTGATTGCGGCCGCCGTGCAAGACGGTATCGGTACGCCGGAAGTGCTGCTACCACCCGGGGCTTCGCCGCATAACTATGCGTTGCGGCCGTCCGATGTGCGCCGAGTGACCGAGGTCGACCTGCTGTACTGGATCGGCCCGGATATGGAGAGCTTTCTCCCTCGTGTGCTGAAAAGTCGCAGCCTGCCAAGCATTGCCGTGCAGGAATTGCCGGGGTTGAGCCTGCGTCATTTCGGCGAAGGTGAAGCGCACGCCGATGGTGATCACGACGAGCATGATCATGATCATCAACCCGGCAGCCTCGACGCTCATCTGTGGCTGTTGCCGGTCAATGCGCGGGTGATCGCCGAGCGCATGGCGGCGGATCTGGCGGCTGCCGATCCGGCCAACGCCGCTCGTTATCAGGTCAACCTGAAAGCGTTCAGCGAGCGACTGACGGCGCTAGATGTACGCCTCAAGCAGCGCGTCGCCGGTATCGCCGGCAAGCCCTACTTTGTGTTCCACGAGGCGTTTGACTACTTCGAGGCGGCCTACGGTCTGCAGCATGCCGGGGTGTTCAGTATTGCCAGCGAAGTGCAGCCCGGCGCCCAGCATGTGGCGGCGATGCGCGAGCGTCTGCAGCAGGCGGGGCCGACCTGCGTGTTCAGCGAGCCGCCTTTGCGCCCGCGCCTGGTCAGCACCTTGAGCGACGGTCTGCCGGTGCGTTTGGCGGAGCTGGATGCTCTGGGCGGCAAAGACATTCCAGTCAATGCCCAAGGCTACGAGCAATTGCTGGAAACCCTGGGCAATGATCTGGCTGGCTGCTTGGAAGCGCTCTGACCGTTTAACGGAAAGGCTTAAAGGGCAAACGGCAACGGCAGATGCACCTGCTGGCGCTGCGCCAGGCGGCGCTGGAATTCGTCGGGGTTGTGGATAAGTACATCCTGCCCAGCAAAGGATTCCGCCGCGATCAGGCGCGAAATCCAGAAACGCACGCAGGCCACGCGCAGCATCACGGGCCACAGTTCGGCCTCGCTCGGCGTAAACGGCCGCAAGGCGGCATAAGCGCCGAGCAAGGCGCGGGCACGTGGTGCATCGAGCGCGCCGTCTTCGTTGGAGCACCAGTCGTTTAGCGCAATGGCCACGTCATACAGCATGGGCCCCGAGCAGGCGTTGTAGAAGTCGATCAGGCCGGCCAGGTGCGTGCCGTCGAACAGCGCGTTGTCGCGGAACAGGTCGGCGTGCAGGTTGGCCCGTGGCAGCGCCAGGATGGCCGCGTGGTGGGTCTGGATTTCCGCCAGCGCCTCACTGAGCAGCGATTGGTTGGCCGGCTCGAGTTTGCTTAGCAACTGCGCGCCTTCGCTCAACATCCAGTCCAGCCCGCGATCGGTTTTACGCTCCAGCACATGGCCGCGCGTAGCGCCGTGCAATTGCCCGAGCAGCTTGCCGACTTCCTGGCAGTGGTGAGCATTGGCCTGGCTTACGTGTTTGCCCGGCAGACGTGGTTGCAGCAGCGCCGGTTTCCCCGCCAGGCTGCGCAGCGCTTCGCCTTCCGTGGTGCGCAAGGCATAGGGCACCGGCAGGCCGGCGTCGTGCAGCACATCCAATAGCTCGATAAAAAATGGCAGGTCCTGAATCGGCCCACGCTCCACCAGGGTCAGGACGAACTCGCCCTGTTCCAGGCTGACGAAGAAGTTGCTGTTCTCGCTGCCGGCACTGATGCCCTGAAAATCCCGCAGACGGCCAAGCCCATAAGGCGCAAGAAACACGTCGAGCTCGGGGCGGGTGAGGGGGGTGAATACCGACATCGGGAACCTGCCAACAATCTAAGTAAACGCCCCGGTTAAGGGCCGCTATCAAGGCTTAGGAATAACGCGCCGCTTACCAGCTGAAGATTTCCCAGGCGGGGATCAGCATGTCTGGATTATCGGAGCGAATGAAGTTGCCATCGCTGCCATCGGCACGCACCAGAAAGTACGGCTTGCCGCCCTTCGGGGTGATCTTGATGGCGTACAGGAAACCGTTCTGACGGTACTCCTGGATGGTCTTGTCGCCGTCCTGGCGGATGGTGACATCCGGGTCGCCGGTCACCGGCTCGTCAGCGGCGTAAACGTTAAGCGAGCCAACAGCCAGTAAGCCTGTGAGCAGTAAGCCGGAAAGTGCGCGCATGGTAACCTTGCCCCTCTGTTGTCAACGATGCGGCCATTCTACCGCCGGCAGTGCCACTGCGGCCCAGGCTTTTATGCCGCAGCCGTTGCGCCTTGCTATCGTTGCTCGCTACATTTTTCCGCTGTCCGTACACCACGGCCCGTCCAATAGGTTGATTCCGCGCATGTCTCAGACCCCCCTCGTCCTGGTGGACGGCTCGTCCTACCTTTATCGCGCTTTCCACGCCCTGCCGCCTCTGACCACCTCCAAAGGCATGCCGACCGGCGCGGTGAAGGGCGTGTTGAACATGCTCAAAAGCCTGCGCAAGCAATACCCGCAAAGCCCGTTCGCGGTGGTGTTCGACGCCAAGGGCGGGACCTTCCGTGACGAGCTGTTCGCCGACTACAAGGCCAATCGCCCGTCGATGCCGGACGAGTTGCGCGTGCAGATCGAACCGCTGCATGCCAGCGTGCGTGCCCTGGGTTATCCGCTGCTGTGTGTGGAAGGCGTGGAGGCCGATGACGTGATCGGCACGCTGGCCCGGCAATGCGCTGCCGACGGCCGCGACGTGGTGATCTCCACCGGTGACAAGGACATGGCCCAGCTGGTCTGCCCGCACGTTACGCTGGTCAACACCATGTCCGGAAGCGTCTACGACATCGATGGCGTTAAAGAGAAATTCGGCGTCGGTCCTGAGCTGATCATCGACTACCTGGCGCTGATGGGCGACAAGGTCGACAACATTCCAGGCGTTCCCGGCGTCGGCGAAAAGACCGCCGTAGGGCTGCTGGTGGGGGTTGGTGGCGGGCTGGATGTGCTCTACGCCAATCTCGATAAAGTGCCTGAGCTGCCGATCCGTGGTGCCAAGACCCTGCCGGCCAAACTGCTGGAACACAAGGACATGGCGTTCCTCTCGTATCAGCTGGCAACTATCAAACTGGACGTGCCGCTGAATATCGAAATCGACAGCCTCCATCCTGGTGCTCAGGACCGTGAGGCGTTGGCCGAGCTGTATGCCTTGCTGGAATTCAAAACCGGTCTGGATGAACTGGCCCGCGACGCCAAGGCGGCCGGCATCGCCGCGATTCGCTCCGGCGGGCTGTTCGATGCACCGGCGGCCGAACCGCTGGCGAGTGAAGAAGTTGTGGCCGTCGAGGCTGCCGCCAATCACTACGAAACCGTGCTGGATGCCGAGCGCTTCGCCGTCTGGCTAGAAAAACTGAACAAGGCCGAGCTGTTTGCCTTCGATACCGAAACCACCGGCCTGGATGCCCAGCAGGCGCAGCTGGTCGGTATCTCCATTGCCGTGCAGGCCAACGAAGCAGCCTATATTCCGCTGACCCACTCTTATATGGGCGTGCCGGCACAGCTGGATCGCGACACCGTGCTCAAGGCCCTCAAGCCGATTCTCGAAGATCCGCACAAGGCCAAGGTCGGGCAGCACGCCAAGTACGACATCAATATCCTCGCCAACTGCGCCATCGGCGGCGACCTGAACAATGGCATCACCCTGCGCGGGGTGAAGTTCGACAGCATGCTTGAGTCCTATGTGCTCGACTCGGTCGCCACCCGCCACAACATGGATGCCCTGGCGCTCAAGTACCTCGAGCACACCACCATCGCCTTTGAAGATATCGCCGGCAAAGGTGCCAAGCAGCTGACCTTCGACCAGATCGCCCTGGAACAGGCCGGCCCCTACGCCGCCGAAGATGCCGATATCACCCTGCGTCTGCACCAGGTGCTGTGGCAGAAGCTGCAGGCTGTGCCCAGTCTGGCCAAGGTGTTGAGCGAGATCGAGATGCCGCTGGTGCCGGTGCTCGCGCGGATCGAACGGCAAGGTGCGTTAGTGGATGCCAATCTGCTCGGCCTGCAAAGCAACGAGTTGGGCGAAAAGATGGTCCAGCTTGAGCGCGAGGCATTTGCCATTGCCGGTGAGGAGTTCAACCTCAGCTCGCCCAAGCAGTTGGGTGTGATCCTCTATGAAAAGCTCGGCATGCCGGTACTCAGCAAAACCGCCAAAGGCCAGGCTTCCACCGCCGAAGCGGTGCTCGCCGAGCTGGCCGAGCAGGATTATCCGCTGCCCAAGGTGCTGATGCAGTACCGTTCCATGAGCAAACTGAAAAGCACCTACACCGACCGCCTGCCGGAGCAGATCAATCCGCGTACCGGGCGGATTCACACCTCCTATCACCAGGCGGTAACGGCTACCGGGCGCTTGTCCTCCACCGACCCGAACCTGCAGAACATTCCGATCCGCACCGCTGAGGGCCGGCGCATTCGTCAGGCCTTTATCGCGCCGGCGGGCTACAAACTGCTGGCGGCCGACTATTCGCAGATCGAGTTGCGGATCATGGCCCACCTGGCGCAGGACGAAGGTTTGCTGCATGCCTTCCGCAACAACCTGGACGTGCACCGGGCGACCGCTGCAGAGGTGTTTAGCGTCGAACTGGACCAGGTCACCACCGATATGCGCCGCAAAGCCAAGGCGATCAATTTCGGCCTGATCTACGGCATGAGCGCTTTTGGCCTGGCCAAGCAGATTGGTGTCGACCGCAAGGAATCGCAGGCCTATATCGACCGCTACTTCGCCCGCTACCCCGGCGTGCTCGCCTATATGGAGCGCACCCGTGAGCAAGCCAGCGAGCAGGGCTACGTCGAAACCCTGTTCGGCCGACGTTTGTACTTGCCGGATATCCACTCGAAAAACGCCGGCCTGCGCAAAGGTGCCGAGCGCACCGCGATCAACGCGCCGATGCAGGGCACGGCGGCGGACATCATCAAGCGGGCGATGGTGAAGGTCGACGCTTGGCTCAGCGAGTCGGGCCTGGATGCCAAAGTCATCCTGCAGGTGCACGACGAATTGGTCCTGGAAGTGCGTGAGGATCTGCTGGAAACCGTCAGCGCCGAAATCCGCCAGCGCATGAGTGCAGCGGCAGAGTTGGATGTGCCTTTGCTGGTTGAAGTGGGCATCGGCGCCAACTGGGATGAAGCCCACTGACAGGGGCTTTTTTACTGCGGCATAACGCCGCAGTAAAAAGGTTTCGTTAGGAAGCTACGGGAATTACGGAAAGGGTTTTTATCGCTAACGGGTTTTAAATCCGCGGTGAACTTTCGCTAAATCAGGGCGGTCAGAGTTACTGAATGGCTGATGAAGCCCTTCGGTGCTCCTATGTTGTGTTAAGTGTTGGCAGATATCTGAGCCCCGCCCTAGCGGTTCAGACCCTTAAACCCCGAGCCTCTCCCTCCCCATACGAAGCTCGGGGTTTTTTTTGCCTGCGTATTACGAGGCAGGCGGCGTGTCTTCCAGCTCCATCCAGCGCGCCAGCACGGCTTGCGCCTCTTCGATGCCCATACGCTTGGGTGCCGAGAACAATTGAATCGTCACTCCATCACCCCAGCCTTTGCGCAGATCTGTCTGCACTTTGAGCAGGGCGTTTTTGGCTGCGCCATAGGCCAGTTTGTCGGCCTTGGTCAGCAGGATATGCATAGGCATTTCGCTGGCTGCAGACCAGTCGAGCATCAGGCGGTCGAATTCGGTGAGGGGGTGGCGGATGTCCATCATCAGCATCAAACCCTTCAGGCTTTCGCGGCTGCCCAGGTAGGCTTCGAGGTGGCGCTGCCAGTGCAACTTCAGCGGAATCGGCACCTTGGCGTAGCCATAACCGGGCAGATCGACCAGGCGGCGCTCGTCATCCAGGCGGAAGAAGTTCAGCAACTGAGTGCGGCCTGGTGTCTTCGACGTGCGGGCCAGGCTGGCGTGGGTCAGCGTGTTCAGCGCGCTGGATTTACCGGCGTTGGAACGTCCGGCAAAGGCGACTTCAAAGCCTTGGTCGTCAGGACATTGGTCCACTTTGGCCGCGCTGATCATAAAGGCAGCCTGTTGGCACAGACCGATGATGGGGTTCTTGAATTGCATCGAATTTTCCGGTGAGGGGGGTGCCAGCGAGTGGCCCGGCGTGCGGTGTCGCTTCCGTTTCAGTGACGCCAGTATATAATGCCGCAGATTTTGTGTGCGCTTTGTCCGGAATAAGGGCAAGGAATTGCTATAAGGATTTTCCGATTTCGCGCATTTAGAACGCGGAACGCCCCTCACTGATGAGGTTGATCTGATGAAAATGTTGCTGCTTGCAGCCACTACCTTGTTGTTGTCCTCCGTGGCTTATGCAGCCCAGGACCCGGAAACGGTATTCAACCGTTCCTGTGGAGCCTGCCATAATGGACAACTGCCGATGGCACCTAAAAAAGGCGACACGGCTGCTTGGACGCCGCGGATGGCCCAAGGCATGGACAAGTTGGTGCAGCATGTAACCGATGGATATAACGCCATGCCGCCTCGCGGCTTGTGCACCGACTGTAGCGCTGAAGACTTCCAAGCCATCATCCATTGGATGAGCAAGTAAGCCACGCGTTGATTCTCTCCCTTTAGCCGTAATTGGATTAGCTGATGAACAAAGTACTCGTGAGTCTGCTGTTGACCCTGGGCATCACCGGTATGGCTCATGCCGCAGGCGACGCCGCTGCAGGTCAAGGCAAAGCTGCTGTATGTGGCGCTTGCCACGGTGCCGATGGCAACAGCCCTGCGCCGAACTTCCCGAAACTGGCTGGCCAAGGCGAGCGCTACCTGCTCAAGCAAATGCATGACATCAAGTCGGGTAACCGCACCGTGCTGGAAATGACCGGCCTGCTGACCAACCTGAGCGATCAGGACCTGGCAGACATCGCCGCCTACTTCTCCAGCCAGAAAATGGGTGTTGGCGCAGCCGATCCGAAACTGGTGGCACGCGGCCAGGACATCTTCCGCGGCGGCAACCTGGAAACCGGTATGCCAGCCTGCACCGGCTGCCACTCGCCTGACGGCTCGGGTAACGCGGCCGCCGGCTTCCCACACCTGGGTGGCCAGCACGCTACCTACGTGGCCAAGCAGCTGACCAACTTCCGCGAAGGCGACCGTACCAACGACGGCGATAACATGATCATGCGCGGCATTGCAGCTAAGCTGAGCAACAAGGATATCGCTGCGGTATCCAGCTACATCCAGGGCCTGCACTAATCGCGAAAACGGAAATATCCGTACGCATTAGCGTGAAGAAAAGGGTGGCGAGAGCCACCCTTTTTCGTTGGGGCCGCCGTTACAATGTTGGCCCCTCAGCCGGGAACCCGCCGCAAGGCAATCGGTCGAAACCCAGCTCGCTATCGGGCGAGTTTATCCGCCAAGGAGTAAAGCATGCGTAACCTGATTTTCAGTGCTGTCCTCGCCACCGCGAGTTTGATCGGCATGACTGCGACCGCCACTGCCGCGGAGCCGATTGAAGCTGGCAAGCAATACGTGGAGCTGAGCAGCCCTGTTCCGGTTTCCAAGCCTGGCAAAATCGAAGTCGTCGAGTTGTTCTGGTATGGCTGCCCGCACTGCTACCACTTCGAACCCACCATCAATCCCTGGATCAAAAAGCTGCCGGATGATGTTCACTTCATCCGCATCCCGGCCATGTTCGGTGGCGTCTGGGATGCCCACGGGCAAATGTTCGTGACCCTCGAAACCATGGGCGTTGAAGACAAAGTCCACGCCGCCGTGTTCGACGCCATCCAGCAGCAAGGTAAGAAACTGGCCAAGCCCGAAGAAATGGCCGAGTTCCTCGCCACTCAAGGCATCGACAAGGACGAGTTCCTCAAAACCTACAACTCCTTCGGCGTGAAGAGCCAGGTCGAGAAAGACAAGAAACTGGCCATGGCCTACCAGATCAGCGGTGTACCGACCATGATCGTCAACGGCAAATACCGCTTCGACATCGGCTCGGCCGGTGGTCCTGATCAGGCCCTGCAAGTGGCTGATCAACTGATCGCCAAAGAACGCGCAGCGAAGTAAATCGCCATGCTCCGTCGCTGGGGTACGCCACGTGTAGCCGGCCTGCGAGATGCGCAGGTCAATCCACAGTGCGGTGACTCCAGCGGCCTGCCGGCAGACGGGCGTCTGCGTCTGCTCAGTTTCAATATCCAGGTCGGCAATAGCACCGAGAACTACCGGCACTACCTCACCCGCGGCTGGCAGCATCTGTTGCCGCACCAGGGGCGCTCCACCAACCTGCAGCGTATCGGTGCGCTGCTCGCTGATTACGATCTGGTAGCCCTGCAGGAAGCCGATGGTGGCAGCCACCGTTCGGGTTATATCAACCAGGTGGAACACCTGGCGCAATTGGGCGCGTTTCCTTACTGGTACCAACAGCTCAATCGCAACCTCGGGCGTCTGGCCCAACACAGCAACGGCGTGCTCAGCCGCTTGCAACCCTCGGTTATCGAAGATCACCCGCTACCCGGCCCGCCCGGTCGTGGTGCCATTCTGTTGCGCTTTGGCGAAGGCGAAGATGCTCTGGCGGTGGTGATGATGCATTTGTCGCTGGGGGCGAAAACCCGCGTCCGGCAACTGGCCTATATTCGTAATCTGATTGGCGATTATCGCCATCAGGTGCTGATGGGCGATATGAACACCCACGCGTCTGATTTACTGCTTAACTCGCCCTTGCGCGATCTGGGCCTGCTGGCCCCGCAGGTGGAAGCGACCTTCCCCAGCTGGCGCCCGCAACGCTGCCTGGACCATATTCTGTTGAGCCCGAGCTTGACCCTGGAAGCTGTGCGCGTCCTGGCCCAGCCGATTTCCGATCACTTGCCGGTGGCGGTGGAAATTCGTTTACCCGATAGCCTGTGCAGTGATCTGGATAGACCCACCACTTCCCTCGCGGAAATACCGACATGAGTGACGACGTCCAGCGCTGGAAAGAGAAGTACCTGAACAGCCTCGAGGACCAGGAAAAGCTCGAGCGTCGTTGGGACATGCGCCTCGACCTGCTGCGTCGTGGCCTGGTGCGCAGCTCCCTGGCGGCCGAGGGTACCGACAAGGCGGTGGATCAGTGCATGCACGAGCTGCGCGAGATCGTCCGCCGCGATGATATGGACGCCGGTCTCTCCGCGCTGATCCCGCGTCTGGAAAAAGCCGTGCTCGATTCCGAGCAGCGCCGGGTGGAGCGTGCCGCCCAGGTTACCGGTGCGCTGGGCGGGTTGGTCAACCAACTGCTCAGCCTCGAACTGCCGAGTGATGTACGCAAACCCTTGAAGAAATTCACCAAGCAGGTGGAAAACCGGGCCAGCCAGGTGCGTGAGCTGCCGGCCTTGCTGTCCGAGCTCAGCAGCCTGCAACGCCAGGCGCTGGCCGTGCTGGAGAACCCGGAAGCGGTACGCCCCGGTTTGTTGCAACGTCTGTTCGGTGGCCGTGAGGGCGGCGCTGATGAGGGGGGCGAAGCGCCTGCTGCAGCCTCGCCAAACGCAGAAGCCGGCACCGCGCAACCCGCAGAGGCGCGGCCTGTTGCCGTTGCACCTCCTCCCACTCAAGCGGCGCCCGCACTGACGCCAACGCCAGCCAGCGAACCTGCTGCAGCAGCCGTGGCACTCGCGCCAGCACCAGCACCAGCACCAGCACCAGCACCAGCCGAAGTCACGGTAGCCGCCCCCATTGCCGTTCAGGCCAGCGCTCCGGCCAGCGGCAGCGAAGCTGCCACCGTGGCGATCAATGAAGCCCTGGCCGCTGCGCGTGCCGCCGCTCGGCCTTCTTCGTTATCGACTCTCGACAGCCTGCCGCTTGCGGCCTCGCTGCTCACCGATGGTGCCAGCGTATCGGCCGCCATCCACGCCAGCGCCGAGCAGGAGCTGGCAGACCCGGACTTCGCTATCCCGCCGCCACCGGAAGCCGGCTATAGCGCCATCGCCGCCCACGTCGAGGCTACCCTGCTGGGCCTGCTCGACGATCTGCCGGTGCCTGAGCACCACAAGCCCCAGGCCGAGGCGTTGCGCGTGCGCATCCAGGCCGGGCTGAACCTCTATGAGCTGGTGCCGGTGCTAGACGATTTCGCGGTGCTGATGCTGGCCGTTGCCGACCTTGGCCAGCGCGAGTTCGAAGGCTATCTGGCGCAACTCAACCAGCGCCTGGCAAGCTTCCAGGGCGGCCTGCAGGATGCCCATCAGGGCTACAGCGAATCGATGGCGGCGGCTCGCGAGCTGGATACCGAGCTGCGCCAACAAGTGGATGGCCTGCACAACAGCGTGCAGGAGGCCACTGACCTCAGCAGCCTGAAAAACCTGGTGGAAAACCGCCTGGATGGCTTGCTCAGCACCATGTCCCAATACCAGTCCCAGCGTGACGAGCGCGACCAGGACGTGGCCGGCCGCCTGCAAACCCTGGTGGAGCGGGTGGCGAGCATGGAGCAGGAAGCCAAGGGCTTTCGTGACCACCTGGAAGAGCAACGGCAGAAGGCCCTCACCGACCCGCTTACCGGTCTGCCCAATCGCGCCGCCTGGGCCGAGCGCCTGGAACTGGAGGTGGCGCGCTGGCAGCGTTACGGCGGCGACCTGCTGATGGCGGTAGTGGACATCGACCATTTCAAGCGTATCAACGACAACTACGGCCACCTGGCCGGCGACAAGGTGTTGAAGATCATTGCCGGCGAGCTGAACAACCGGCTGCGCAAAACCGATTTTATGGCGCGGTTCGGTGGTGAGGAGTTCGTCCTGTTGATCCCCTCCACCCCGCTTGCCGGCGGCCAGCAGTTGCTGGAAACCCTGCGCACGGCTATCGAAGCTTGCCCATTCCACTTCAAGGGCGAGCGCGTGACCATCACCATTTCCGGCGGCCTGACGGCTTTTGCCGAAGGCGAGAAAAGCGAAGTGGTATTCGAGCGTGCTGACCAGGCGCTGTATCGCGCCAAACGCGCCGGGCGTAACCAAGTGGATGTCGCAGCGGGCGAGTAACCGCTGGCACCTGTGTTTCCAGGCCCGACCCATCGCGGTTGAAGCCGCTCCTACATGGGGGGCGTTCACGGCCCATGTGGGATTCCGTAGGAGCGGCTTTCAGCCGCGATGCTTTCGAAGATGCTGCCCTACGCTTGCAGCTCCGCCGCCAACCGCTCCACCGCCTCCTGCCGCTCGACCTGCTGCAACCGCGCCTGCGGGTTCAGCGATGACCAGCGCGGATGCGCCCGCGCCTGGCGCAACACCGTTGGCAGCTTGCCCTGGTGCCAGCCCACATCCTGCCCAGCCTGCACTTCAATTGCCGCGGTTGCCGCATGTCCGCGGCTGCTCAGGGCGTCCAGCAACTGGCGTTGCCGCACGGCCAGCAGGCGCAGCACGTTGTCATCGACCGTCAGTTCACGCTGGCCCCTGAGTTTGCCGAGCAAACGCTCGCCGTAGTTGCGTGCCGTCTGCACCCCGCCGCCGGCCAGGGCACCCAGCAGGGTAGCGGCGCCAAGGGTCAGGCCGCCGACCATCAAGTCGATGCCCGCGCCTGCCGCTGCACCAGCCGCTATGCCGCTGCCGACCTGCACGCCCAACTGCTTGAGGGTTTCCGGGTTGAACAGGTCGTCGCCCCAGCGGCCATCCAGCAGCGGTAGATCCCCGGCGCGGGCATCGTCCTGGCGGAAGGCATACAAGCGCAGCAGTGCCTGCACGCAGGCTTGTTCGCGTTGGCGGATGCTCTGGTGCAGCGCTTGCACCTGCGCCTGCTCATCGCCGCCGACACTGCGCCGGCAGGCGGCGCAGTCGATCAGCAGTTCGGCGATCAGGCGCAGCCCGGCGCTGCGGCGGGCCAGGGCCTGGGCCTCGTGGTCGGCAATCAGGCGTTCCAGTTGCGGGCGGGATTTTTCCAGCAGCAGGGCCAGGCTTTCATACAACCGCCGCTCGCCATCCAGGGGCGGCGCCACCGTGTCGAAGCGCACCAGCGCATGCAGCCCCAAACGCGCCAGGGCGTCGCGCCACTCCTCTTCGCGCTGGTGAGCGCTGGTGACGAAGTTCAGCACCGGCAGCAGCGGTTTGCCGCAACTGCCGAGCACTGCCAGCTCATCGCGGTATTTGGCCAGTACCGGCTCGCGGGCGTCGATCACATACAGGCCGGCATCCGAAGCCAGCAGCTGGCGCAGCACTTTGGCTTCCTGCTCGAAGCGCTGCCGGGCTTCGCTGCCGTCGAGAAAACGGCTCAGGCGGGCCGGGCCATCCAGGCGCTCGCCAGGGCGGTCGAGGCGTTCCAGGTAATCGAGCAGGGCAATGGCATCTTCCAGGCCGGGGGTGTCGTACAGCTCCAGCAGCGGCTGACCGTCTACGGACAAGCGCGCACCCTCGACATGGCGGGTGGTGCTGGGCCGATGGGACACCTCGCCAAAACCGACATCGCGGGTCAGGGTGCGCAGCAACGAAGTCTTGCCGACATTGGTGTGGCCGACCACGGCGAGTTTCAGCGCCTTACTCATGGCCGTTCTCCAGCCAAGCCAGGGGCGCGCCCTGGCGCCAGTGCAGATGCAGGTCATCCAGGGCGCTGTGCCAATCACCCAGGCGTTGGCTATCCACCGCCTCGCCGGGTTCTGCCGCCAGCAGCCAGATCCGCGTGGCCCCGGCATTGCGCGCCAGTTCGGCGAGCAGCGCCAGGGTGCCGCGATCTGGTGAGCGGCGTGGGTCGCAGGCAATCGCCAGACGCGCGGGTGGGAAGCGGCTGAGCTGATCCAACAGGTGCTGGCGCTGCTCGCGGCTGTCGATCACTCCGGCATCCGCCACGCCTTTGGGCAGTGTCGGGGGCCAGGGGCGTTGCGGGTCCAGCTCGACAGCAACCAGCAGCGCGCCTTCGCTGTTCGCTGCCGGACCACCGGCTTGTGCTGTGGATAACTGTGCCGGTGCCGCATCGGTTATCCCCAGGCGTTCGCTGCTCGGTTGCAGGTGTTCGCGCAGCAGGCTGTAGCCGGGCTGCTCTAGATCCAGGCGCAGCTTGGTGCGGCCTCGCCGCCAGCGCCAGGCGCACAGCAGGGCCAGCAGTGCGCGCGGCAGAATGCCGTAGCAAACCAGCAGCCCCAGCAGCCAGATGGCCCAGGCTTGCCGTGCGCTTTCCTCGGCCACCGCATCGGCACCGCTGGCGCGAATCAGCTCCACCGCCGGGGTGCTGAAACCGAGCAGATGGGGCAGGGCACCGAGGGTTTGGGTCAGGCTGACAAAGGTGTCGCTGCCGAGCAACGTGGTTTCCCAGACAAAGCCGTAGCGGCGGGTGGCCAATAGCGCCAGCAGGCTGCCGAGGGCACTGAGCATCACCAGCAGCCACAGGCCATGCACCAGCATGCCGATGGCCCAGCGGCCCAAGCGTTCGCGCTGCAACAGCACCAGCAGTGCCGGTGCCAGCTGCGCGGCCTGGGCGTCGCGGGCAAGCTTTTCGCTTAACCACAACCATAGCCGGCCGAGGCTGGCGTTACCGCCGCCCAGCACCAGGCTGACGGCCCAGCCCACCAGCATTATCAGGTGCAGCCCGAGCAGACTGCCCAGGGCCCAGAACACATTCACCGGACGCTGACCGTCACCCAACGCCGCCAAGCCCAGACCGGCACCGCTGAGCAGCGCCAGCACCAGCAACAGTCCCAGCGCCAGCTGCGCGCCCTGCCGCCAATGCTGCAGAGCGGCGAGCAGTCCGTCGCGCTGGGCCAGCCACAGGGCGCGGCGCTCGATACGGCTGGCCAGATCACCACCCTCGGCCACCGCCAGGCGGTTGGCTTCGCGGTCTTCCAGCGGCCCGGCCTGCTCTTCACGCAGGCGAATGGCTTCGGTCAGCCACAGGCGATGCAGCGGTGAAAGGAGGGAGGCGGGCGAATTCGTTGGGGGCATGCGCAAGCTCATCAGGTAAAACAAGGGTGTCGCAGGCATGGAGAATAACCCCTCAGGTGCGCGCCCATCATCCGTTTGCTTTTTTTCCCCGGGCCTAGCCGTTATCCTCGCCGCCATGAATACGACCCTGCCCCTCTGCCTGATCGCCGCGCTCGCCGACAACCGTGTGATTGGCCGCGATAACCAATTGCCCTGGCACCTGCCAGCGGACCTCAAGCACTTCAAGGCCATGACCCTCGGCAAGCCGATCATCATGGGCCGCAAAACCTGGGACTCCCTGGGCCGGCCACTGCCGGGCCGTCTCAACCTGGTGGTCAGTCGCCAGGCGGGCCTGCAGTTGCCAGGTGCCGAGGTATTCGCCTCGCTGGAAGCGGCCATGCTGCGTGCCGAAGAGTGGGCCAAAGCCGAAGACGCTGATGAGCTGATGCTGATTGGCGGTGCCCAGCTCTACGAGCAAGGCCTGGCACTGGCTCAGCGCCTGTACCTGACCCGCGTGGCGCTGAGCCCGGAGGGCGATGCCTGGTTCCCGGCCTTCGATGAGGCCGCCTGGCACCTGGCCTCCAGTATCGAACACGAAGCGGTGGGGCAAACCCCGGCCTACAGCTTCGAAGTCTGGGACAAGCGTTAAGCCCCCACGCCGCAACCACTGACTACGCTAAACACGCCGCCTTGCTTCAGGCGGCGTGCTGTTTTTGCTTTCTTCGAGGTTTCCCATGCAAGACAACACTCCGGTCGCCGCCGAGGCGGAAACCGTCGCGCCGCTTTTTGTCCGCCACCCGCTGTGGGAGGACGGCCTGGCGATGATTTCCGGCACCGCCATGGTCGCCCTGGGCATCGCGTTCTACGCCCATGCCGGGCTGCTGACGGGCGGCATGGTGGGTCTGGCGTTTCTGCTCAAGTACCAGCTGGGCGTGCCCTTTGGCCTGATGTTTTTTCTGCTGAATCTGCCGTTTTACGCGCTGGGTATCTGGCGCATGGGCTGGAGCTTCACCCTGCGCACCGGCTGCGCGGTGGCGCTGGTGTCGGTGTTGGCGGAACTGACGCCGACCTGGGTGTCGTTCAATCAGCTCAGCCCCCTTTATGCTGCGGTGTTTGGCGGGCTGGCGATGGGTTTGGGATTGCTGATGCTGTTCCGTCACCGTGCCAGCCTGGGCGGGGTGAATATCCTCGCCCTGTTTCTCCAGGAACGTTTCGGCGTGCGCGCCGGGCTGGTGCAGATGGGCGTGGACGGCGTGATCGTGCTGACCTCGCTGTTCGTGATCGCCCCAGAGAAGGTGGCGCTGTCGGTGCTGGGGGCGTTGGCGTTGAATCTGGTGCTGGCGATCAACCATCGCTCGGATCGCTACATGGGCGTGAGCTGAATAAAGATCAACAGCTCGCGGCTGAAGCCGCTCCTGCGAGACCGCCCGCCTTGTAGGATCGGCCGGCCGGCGCCCCTGCGTTATGGGATCAGTTCGAGCAACTCGCCGGTTACCTGGCCATTCTCAACCCGCAAAAAGCCCACACTGATCGGCAGCTTGAACCGCCTCGGTCCAGCGCTGCCCGGGTTGATATACAGCACGCCATGCAGCAACTTTTGCAGCGGCTTGTGCGAGTGTCCGGTGACCACTACATCGATGCCCGCTGGCAACTGCTCCGGCACATCGGCCAGTTCATGCACCACGTAGATGCCGATACCGTCGATACGCAGCACCGCATGGGTCGGCACGCTAGCGGCCCAGCTGTCGTCTTTATCATTGTTGCCCCGCACTGCAGTCAGGGGGGCCAGATCGCGCAGGGCTTCGAGGATTTCCGGTTTGCCGATGTCGCCGGCATGCACGATGCGCTCGCAGCCTTCGAGCGCGGCCAGCGCTTGCGGGCGCAGCAGGCCGTGGGTATCGGAGATCAGGCCGATCTTCATGGGCATTTCCTCCCGGTTTAACCTACTGAAATCTATGGTTTTAACGACCAATGGGTCGTTTTTTAGCGTTTTCCATGACGTTTTCACGACGGTGCGTGACGCCTGGAGCGAACGATGGGTCGCTCTCGGAGCAGAGCTGTCACGTCCATTTGTTAGCGTCGGCCTTTCACTTTTTCAGGGACCGACCATGCCACTCGCCAGAAGCCTTTTCGCCGCCGCCTTTTCCCTCGTATTGGCCGGCAACGCCGCTGCCGCCACCGAGCTCAAGCACTGGCCGGCCGACGCCGCCAAGCAACTGGATGCCATGATTGCGGCGAATGCCAACAAGGGCAACTTCGCGGTCTTCGATATGGACAACACCAGCTACCGCTACGATCTGGAAGAGTCCCTGCTGCCGTTTATGGAAAACAAGGGCGTGCTGACCCGGGAAAAACTCGACCCGTCGCTCAAGCTGATCCCCTTCAAAGACAGCGCCGAGCACAAGGAAAGCCTGTTCAGCTACTACTACCGCCTGTGCGAGATCGACGACATGGTCTGCTACCCCTGGGTGGCGCAGGTGTTTTCCGGCTTCACCCTCAGCGAGCTGAAGGGCTACGTCGATGAGCTGATGGCCTCCGGAAAACCGGTACCGAGCACCTATTACGAAGGCGATGTGGTGAAGCCCATCGAGGTACAGCCGCCCAAGGTCTTCACCGGCCAGGCTGAGCTGTACAACAAGCTGATGGAGAATGGCATCGAGGTGTACGTGATGACTGCCGCATCGGAAGAGTTGGTGCGCATGGTCGCCGCTGATCCCAAGTACGGCTACAACGTCAAACCGCAGAACGTGATCGGCGTAAGCCTGCTGCTCAAAGACCCAAAGAGCGGCGCCCTGACCACGGCGCGTAAGCAGATTACTGCTGGCACCTACGACGCCAAGGTCAATATGGACCTGGAAGTCACCCCGTACCTGTGGACGCCCGCCACCTGGATGGCCGGCAAGCAGGCGGCGATCCTTACCTATATCGATGAATGGAAAAAGCCGGTGCTGGTGGGCGGCGATACGCCGAGCAGCGATGGCTACATGCTGTTCCACAGCGTGGATGTAGCCAAGGGCGGGATTCATCTGTGGGTGAACCGCAAAGACAAGTACATGGGCCAGATCACTGCCATGCAGGCCAAGCATGCGGCGGCGCAGGCCAAGGAAGGGTTGCCGGTGACGGCGGACAAGAACTGGGTGGTGGTGAAGCCGGAAGAGATTCAGTAAGCCGAATGTGATGATGTCCCGTAGGAGCGGCTTTCGCCGCGATGCTTTTAAAATCCATCGCGGCGAAAGCCGCTCTTACAAAAACCATCTCCATCATGAAAAAGCCCCGCACTTGGCGGGGCTTTTTCATTTCAGCAAGCAGCTATCAAAGGCCGTCGAGCATGGCCTTGTTACGCACTGCGCCTTTGTCGGCACTGGTGGCCAGTAAGGCATAAGCCTTCAACGCGGTGGTCACTTTGCGTGGACGTTTTTCCACCGGTTTCCAGCCTTTCTTGTCCTGCTCGTGGCGGCGATGGGCGATTTCTTCATCGGTCACCAGCAGGTTGATGCTGCGGTTGGGGATGTCGATCAGCACTTTGTCGCCGTCGCGCACCAGGCCGATGGCACCGCCCGCTGCCGCTTCCGGCGAGGCGTGGCCGATGGACAGGCCCGAGGTGCCGCCGGAGAAGCGGCCGTCGGTGAGCAGGGCGCAGGCTTTGCCCAGGCCTTTGGATTTCAGGTACGAGGTCGGGTAGAGCATTTCCTGCATGCCCGGACCGCCTTTCGGACCTTCGTAGCGAATGATGACGATGTCGCCTTCCTTCACTTCGTCCGCGAGGATGCCGCGTACCGCGCTGTCCTGGCTTTCGAAGATCTTCGCGTTGCCTTCGAAGACATGGATCGACTCATCCACGCCGGCGGTTTTCACCACGCAGCCGTCCAGGGCGATATTGCCGTACAGCACGGCCAGGCCGCCTTCTTGCGAGTAGGCGTGCTCGAAGCTCCGAATGCAGCCGTTTTCACGGTCGTCGTCCAGGGTTTCCCAGCGGGTCGACTGGCTGAAAGCGGTCTGGGTCGGGATACCGGCAGGGCCGGCTTTGAAGAAGTGGTGCACGGCTTCATCGTTGGTCTGGGTAATGTCCCATTTGGCGATGGCCTCGGCCATGGACTTGCTGTGCACGGTCGGCAGGTCGGTATGCAGCAGGCCGCCACGGGCCAGGGAACCGAGGATGCTGAAGATGCCGCCAGCGCGGTGCACATCTTCCATGTGGTACTTCTGAATGTTCGGTGCCACTTTGCACAGTTGCGGCACCAAGCGGGAAAGGCGGTCGATATCGCGCAGGTCGAAATCGATCTCGGCTTCCTGGGCGGCGGCCAGCAGGTGAAGGATGGTGTTGGTCGAACCGCCCATGGCGATGTCCAGCATCATGGCGTTTTCGAAGGCCTTGAAGTTGGCGATATTGCGCGGCAATACCGACTCGTCGCCTTCGCCGTAGTAGCGCTTGCACAGCTCGACGACGGTGCGGCCGGCCTGCAGGAACAGCTGCTCGCGGTCGCTGTGGGTGGCCAGAGTGGAACCGTTGCCCGGCAGGGCCAGGCCCAGGGCTTCGGTCAGGCAGTTCATCGAGTTGGCGGTGAACATGCCGGAGCACGAACCGCAGGTCGGGCAGGCGCTGCGCTCGTACTCGGCAACCTTCTCGTCGGAGGCGCTGGAGTCGGCGGCGATCACCATGGCGTCAACCAGGTCCAGGCCATGGCTGGCCAGTTTGGTCTTGCCGGCTTCCATCGGCCCGCCGGAAACGAAGATCACCGGGATGTTCAGGCGCAGAGCCGCCATCAGCATGCCGGGGGTGATCTTGTCGCAGTTGGAGATACACACGATGGCGTCGGCGCAGTGGGCGTTGACCATGTACTCCACGGAGTCGGCGATGATCTCGCGGCTCGGCAGCGAATAGAGCATGCCGTCGTGGCCCATGGCGATACCGTCATCGACCGCGATGGTGTTGAACTCTTTGGCCACGCCGCCGGCTTTTTCGATCTCGCGGGCGACCAGCTGGCCGAGGTCCTTCAGGTGTACGTGGCCAGGCACGAACTGGGTGAAGGAGTTGGCGATGGCGATGATCGGCTTTTTGAAGTCTTCGTCCTTCATCCCGGTGGCGCGCCACAGGGCACGGGCACCGGCCATATTGCGGCCGTGGGTGGACGTTTTTGAACGGTAATCAGGCATGACGGGTTCCTGCGGCTAATCAGGTGTCGGTTTATAGGTGTGCATGAGCGCTGATCTACCGGGAGCGACGGCAGTTGGCCGTGTCTTCGGTGGGGTCGTATTCGAAACGGGGTTACCGCTCGTACGGCCGGGGCTCACAAGCCCGCCGGGGATGGTTGGCGAGGAATGGGCCGATTCTACGCCGCTCGGCGCGGGGGAGGGAAGGTTGACGGTCCGGATCACCGTTTTCAGGAATCGCGGCCGAAGTCGCTCCTACGAGAACCTGCAGTCTGTAGGAGCGGCTTCAGCCGTGATGCCTTTCAACCCATCAAGCGTTCGGCAGAAGGCGGCAGGTCAGGCTCTTGATATAGCGGGTTTCCGCAATCGCCATATGCACCGGGTGATCCGGGCCCTGGCCGCCGCGTTCGAGCATGATGATATTGCGGTCCAGGTGACGGGCGCTCTGCAGCAGGATGTTCTGCAGGTTGTCCTCTTCCAGGTGCATGGAGCACGAGGCGCTGACCAGGATGCCGTCCTTGCTCAGCAGGCGCATGGCCATTTCGTTCAGGCGGCGGTAGCCGGCTTCACCGTTCTTGATGTCTTTTTTGCGTTTGATAAAGGCGGGCGGGTCGCACACCACCACATCGAAACGCTCTTCCGAGGACTTCAGTTCCTTCAGCGCGGCAAACACGTCGCCTTCGATGCAAGTCACTTTCTCGGCGACGCCGTTGAGGGTGGCATTGCGCTCTACGCCATCAAGGGCGAACGCCGAGGCATCGACGCAGAACACTTCGCTGGCACCAAAGGCCGCGGCCTGCACACCCCAGCCGCCGATATAGCTGAACAGATCCAGCACGCGCTTGCCGTTGACGTAGGGTGCCAGGCGCGCGCGGTTCATGCGGTGGTCGTAGAACCAGCCGGTTTTCTGCCCTTCGATCACCGGGGCTTCAAACTTCACGCCGTTCTCTTCCAGGGCCACCCACTCCGGCACCACGCCGAACGGGGTTTCCACATAACGTGGCAGGCCTTCGGCGTCACGCGCGGCGGAGTCATTCTTGAACAGCACGCCGCGTGGTTGCAGCACCTGCACCAGGGCAGCGAGCACGTCGTCCTTGTGACGCTCCATGGTCGGCGAAGTGATCTGCACCACGAGGATGTCGAAGAAACGGTCGACCACCAGGCCTGGCAGCAGATCGGAATCGCCATACACCAGGCGGTAGCACGGCTGGTCGAACAGGCGCTCGCGCAACGACAAGGCCACATTGATGCGGTGCACCAGCAGGGATTTGTCCAGTTCGTGTTTGGTGTCGCGCGACAGCAGACGGGCGCAGATCAGGTTGTTCGGGCTGATGCCGACCACGCCCAGAGGTTTGCCGCCAGCGGCTTCGAGAATGGCCTGGTCACCGGCCTGGAAGCCGTGCAACGGCGTGGCGGCGACATCGATTTCATTGCTGTAGACCCACAGGTGTCCGGCGCGCAGACGGCGATCGGCGTTGGCTTTGAGGCGCAGGCTGGGCAGGGACATGGGGTCGCTCTCCGAAAAAAGAGCGGGAGTATAGCGTAGGTTGGGTTGAGCCGAAGGCGAAGCCCAACACCCTGCAGGTGGAACTGGCAGGGCGCTGTTGTTGGGCTTCGCTGCGCTCACCGCACGCAGCCCGACCCAACCTACGGTCAGGCAGCCAGGGTTTCGATCAGCTTCTTGTTGAACGCCGGAATGTCATCCGGGTTGCGGCTGCTGATCAGGGTGCCGTCTTTAACCACTTCCTGGTCCACCCATTTGCCGCCAGCGTTGGTGATGTCGTCTTTCAACGAACTCCAGCTGGTGATGGTGCGGCCTTTTACCAGGCCGGAAGACACCAGCAGCCAGGCACCGTGGCAGATCACGGCAATCGGCGTTTCGTTTTGCGAGGCCTGGATGACCAGGCTCTGCGCCTCGGGAATGCTGCGGATGGTGTCGGAGTTCATCACGCCGCCTGGCAACACCAGGGCGTCGTAGTCGGCAATGTTGGCCGCGGCGAAGGTGTTGCTCACGGTGAAGCTGTCGCCGGGTTTGTCGTGGTGCCAGCCTTTCACCTGGCCCGAGCTGTCGGAGAGGATATCGACCGCAGCGCCGAGTTTTTCCAGGGCGTCTTTCGGGCCGGTCATTTCGATCTGCTCGAAACCGTCAGTCACCAGCAGGGCGATGCGTTTGCCTTTCAGGGAGGTGGTCATATTCGGTCCTGTTTACGTGAGGGGTATCAGTTCCGAGGCTGCGACTGTGGGTTAAGTTCAGCTTGTTCGATGTACGTCGCAGAGGCGGCCAGGCGCTTATGCGCCGAGCCAGACGTCCGGACGAGCGGTCTGCCCTGCTTTCCCGCGTGGTTGTTGAGATATTTCCGTCTGTCGGCGAATTCCTGCGTTACCGAGGGTTACGTCGGCTAACTTGGCGGTTAGACTGTGGCACTCGTCACGTTACCGACCGTCAGCAGTCATGGCCCACGAACTCTCCGCCGAACAAATTCAGAAAGTCCTGCAAGGCATCAGCGTGCCGCCGCAGCCTCAGATCATGGTTGACCTGCAGATGGAGCAGGTGATGCCCCATCCCGATCTGAAGGCCATTGCCAAGCTGATCAGCCAGGACCCCGGCCTGTCCGGCGCACTGCTGAAAATCGTCAATTCGCCGTTTTTCGGTCTGTCCAACCGCATCGCCTCGATTCAGCAAGCGGTGAATCTGCTGGGCTGCGACACGGTGATCAACCTGATCAACGCGCAGTCGATCAAGGGCGAGATGACCGATGAGGCCATCGTCACCCTCAACCGCTTCTGGGACACCGCGCAAGACGTGGCCATGACCTGCCTGACTCTGGCCAAACGCATTGGCTATCAGTCGGCTGACGAGGCCTACACCCTGGGCCTGTTCCACAATTGCGGCATTCCGCTGATGATCAAGCGCTTCCCGGACTACATGACCGTGCTGGAGGAGGCTTACGCCAGCGCCACTTCCGAGCGGCGTGTCGTCGACACGGAAAACCGCGTGCTCAATACCAACCATGCCGTGGTTGGCTACTTCACCGCCAAGTCGTGGAACCTGCCGTTGCACCTGTGCGACGCGATTGCCAACCATCACAACGCCCTGTCGATCTTCACCGACGACTCAATGCGTGATGCGCAGCTGAAAACCCTGTTGGCGATTCTGAAGATGTCCGAGCACATCTGCGAAAGCCACCGGGTACTGGGCAACCAGGTCGATGACTTCGAGTGGCAGAGCATCGAGCAACTGGTGCTGGAGTACGTCGGCTTGTCTGAGTACGACTTCCAGACCCTCAAAGAAAGCATCCGCGATCTGAGCATGCATTGATCGCCACGAGCGCGGGCTTCGGCCTGCGCTCGGCGTTCTGCGTTCTGCTAAGGTGCTTCACCCTCTCCTGTTGCGGGCCCTCTGATGCCTGAATTACCTGAAGTCGAAACCACGCGCCGCGGCATTGCGCCGTATCTCGAAGGCCAGCGGGTCAGTCGTGTGATTGTGCGTGACCGGCGTTTGCGCTGGCCGATTCCCGAAGACCTTGATGTGCGCTTGTCCGGCCAGCGCATCGAAAGCGTGACCCGGCGCGCCAAGTACCTGCTGCTGACCGCCGAGGCGGGCACGCTGATCAGTCATCTGGGCATGTCTGGCAACCTGCGGTTGGTGCCCATCGATACCCCGGTAGCCAAGCATGAGCATGTGGATATCGAACTGGAGTCTGGTCTGGCCCTGCGCTACACCGATCCACGGCGCTTCGGAGCCATGCTCTGGAGCACCGAGCCGCTGCTGCACGAGCTGCTGGTAAAGCTCGGGCCGGAACCGCTGACCGAGCTGTTCGACGGCGAGCGCCTGTTCAAGCTCTCGCGCGGCAAGAGCATCGCGGTCAAGCCGTTCATCATGGATAACGCGGTGGTGGTCGGGGTGGGCAATATCTACGCGACCGAAGCGTTGTTCGCCGCTGGTATCGACCCACGTCGCGAAGCCGGGTCGATCTCCCGAGCGCGTTATCTGGAGCTGTCGCTGCAGATCAAACGCATCCTCGCCCATGCCATCGAACGCGGTGGCACCACGTTGCGCGACTTCGTCGGTGGCGATGGCCAGCCTGGGTATTTCCAGCAGGAGCTGTTCGTTTACGGACGCGGCGGCGAGTTCTGCAAAACCTGCGGCAGCACCCTGCGTGAAGTGAAATTGGGACAACGAGCGAGCGTTTACTGCCCGCGGTGTCAGCGCTGATACACAGGCAAAAAGTGCCGCGCAAAATCATCGGATTGGCAGGGCGTGTGTAAGCGCACAGTTACAGGCGGTTTTTTCCTCGCCAATCGCCCTGCAAAACCCGCAGAATGCGTTCTCCAGCGATTGACGGCCGTCACGCTGACAATTTCCGGAGCGCTGTTATAGTTACAGCCACCGCACTTTGAATCGATGAAGGACCGCAATCATGAACCTGTTTCGCTCAACCGCTGTTGTCCTGGCGCTGACCACTGGCCTCCTGGCGCTGCCGGCTATGGCGGATGGTTCGGTCGCTACCTCCAACCAGAGCGGCGACCCAGCCTATGACGTTCAGGCTCCCGCTGCCTGGGCCATGATGGGCGACCTGATCATTGCTCGCCCATTGCTGATTGCCGCCACCGTGATTGGCGCTGGTGCATTCGTGATCAGCCTGCCCTTCACCGCCGCTGGCGGTAACGTCGGCGAAGCCGGCAAGGCGCTGGTAGTAGATCCGGGCCGTGAAGCCTTTGTGCGCTGCCTGGGCTGCAGCGAAAGCGGCTATCAGCGTCCGCAAAACCAGCAGTGATTCGACGCCTCAGGGCGAAGATAAAAAAGCCGGTCCATGTGACCGGCTTTTTTCTGCCTGGGATTTGGTGAGGTAGGGCGAATATCCCCGCAGGGGATATCCGCCATTGGGATGTGTGGGGAGAGGTGGCGGATACCCGGTGGATATTCGCCCTACGGTCTTACGGTGGTGGTGGCAACAGCTTGGCCTGGCCGATGCCGCGCGGATCGCTGGCCGCTTCGACGCTGTTGTTGGCCTTGTTCCAGAGCAACACCTGTTGGTTGCCATAGGGTCGCTCCACTGATTTCAGCGAGTAGCCACGGGCGCGCAGGGCGTCGAGTTCGGTGGTGGTGAAGGTGGTCGGTTCGTACTCCACCACATCCGGTAGGTACTGATGGTGGTAGCGCGGTGCCGCCGGCCAGCTCGCCACCGGTTGGCCATCGAGGTATTGCAGCATTGCCAGCAGCACCATGCTGGGAATACGGCTACCGCCCGGGGTACCGAAGGCGCTGAATTCGGTGGGGCTTTCGATAAAGCTCGGGCTCATGCTCGACAGCGGACGTTTGCCGCCGGCCACGGCATTGGCCTGGCTGCCGCTCAACCCATAGGCGTTGGCACCTTGCACGTTGGCGGCGAAATCATCCATCTCATCATTGAGCAACACGCCGGTGCCGGTCGGGGTGAAGGCTGCACCGAAGGGTAGATTCACCGACAGCGTCGCCGACACCGCATTGCCGGCGTTATCCAGTACCACGAAATGGGTGGTGTGGTTGCCTTCCTTCCAGGCCGGCGAGGGCGGCAGGGCGCTGCTCGGGGTGGCCCGCTGCGGGTCGATACCGGCGGCCAGTTGCTTCAGGTAGTTGCCATCCAGCAGCTGGGCCACCGGGTTGGCGATAAAGTCGGGGTCGCCCAGCAGACCGCGATCACGGTAGGCGCGGCGCAATACTTCGATCACATAGTGAGCGCGCTGCAGTTTGTCCGCTTCGCGCCACGGCAGCTGCTGCAACATCGCCAGGCTTTGCGCCAAGGCGATGCCGCCGGCCGAAGGCGGTGGCGCACTGATCAGTTCGCGGCCGTCAGCAAGGCCATAACGCAGGGGCTGCCGCTCGACGACCTGGTATTGCTGAAGATCGGCCAGGGTCCAGATGCCGCCGGCGCGTCTGACGCCATCAACTAACAGCTGTGCAGTCTCGCCGCTGTAGAAGCCGGGCTTGCCATAGCGTCCCAGGCGTTCAAGGGTATTGGCCAGTTCCGGTTGGCGCAGCAGGCTGAATTCGTCGGGGACCGCGCCTTTGTCGCCGAGGAAGATCCGCGCGCTTTCCGGGTTGTCGCGCAGCGAGGCCAGGCGCCATTGCGCCCGCTCGCGGTACACGCGGTCGATGGACACGCCATCACGGGCCAGGCGAATGGCCGGGCCGAGGGAATCAATCAGCGGCAGACGCCCGTACTTGCGCGCCAGTTCCACCAGGGCTGCCGGCAGGCCGGGAATGGCAGCGGCCAGCGGGCCATCCAAGGAAAGCTGCGGCTGCACCTTGCCATCGCGTTTGTACAGATCGGCGTGGGCGGCCAGCGGTGCGCGTTCACGGGCATCGAGGAAGCGGTATTGCGCTTGCTCACCGGCCTGGCGCAGCAAAAAGAAACCGCCGCCACCGAGCCCCGAACTATAGGGCTCGACCACTGCCAGGGCAGCGCTGACGGCAATCGCGGCATCGAAGGCATTGCCGCCAGCGGCCAGGGTTTCCAGACCGGCGATGGTGGCGGCGGGATGGGCGCTGGCGATGGCCGCCTGTTTGGGCTGTGGCGCGGCACCAGCACTGAATGCAACAAGAAGCAGCAAGGCAGCCAGAAGTGCCTTGCCAGGGTGGCTGCCACGCATCAGGCAGCCCACCGCTTTACGCTTTCCCAGTGATGATCAGGTACTTCTGCATAAGCTCATCCTTGCTTTCGACGTTGTTGTCGTCGAGGGGGATGCAATCGACCGGGCAAACCTGCTGGCACTGCGGCTCGTTGTAGTGGCCGACGCACTCGGTGCACAGGTTGGGATCGATAACGTAGATTTCTTCACCCTGCGAAATCGCGGCGTTCGGGCACTCAGGCTCGCAGACGTCGCAGTTGATGCAGTCATCGGTGATGATTAAAGACATGAAACACAACTCCTGCCGCAACGCATCGCCACGGCATGTTCGGACAGCGGAAGCGCAAATTGTGCCGGATTGTCGGGGGAGGCGCCAATCGGAGTGCGGGGCACGAATGGCTTTGTGCGGCGATATCCGCCGCCTTGATCGCAATGGCGGATATCCGTTGCACGGATACCCGCCCTACACGGGTTTACTTCTTGAAGCGCTCCAGCAACGCGTCGGCCACCGCCGGGTGGACGAACTTGCTGATGTCGCCGCCCAGGTTGGCGATTTCGCGCACCAGGGTGGAGGAAATGAACGAGTACTTCTCGGATGGGGTGAGGAACAGGCTTTCTACGTCCGGTACCAGCACGCGGTTCATATTGGCCAGCTGGAACTCGTATTCGAAGTCGGACACCGCGCGCAGGCCGCGCAGGAAGATATTCGCCCCCTGCTCTTTGGCGAAGTGCGCCAGCAGGGTGGAGAAACCCACCACTTCCACGTTGGGCAAGTGCTTGGTCACTTCGCGGGCCAGGGCCACGCGTTGCTCCAAGGGAAACAGGGGGTTCTTCTTCGGGCTGGCCGCGACGGCAATCACCACTTGATCGAAGAGGCGCGAGGCGCGTTCAACGAGGTCGCCGTGACCCTTGGTGATGGGGTCAAAGGTACCTGGGTACAACACTCGATTCATCGTGACGTCCTGGCGTGTGCCATCGGGGAGTCGGATGGTAGCGCAGCATCCCCCCCGGGCCAAGTCATCGACGCCGGCGAACCGCGGATGGGTCCGTCGGCGTCTAGTGTCACGCGCTCTTCAGACGCTCGGCCAGCTGGCTTGCAAGCTGCGCCGTGAGGCCATACACCGACAGCTGCGGGTTGGCGCCGATGCTGGTGGGGAACAGCGAGCCGTCATGGATGGACAGATTGTGCAGCTGGTGATGACGGCCGAGGCTGTCGGTCACCGCCTGGGTCGGGTCCTCCCCCATGGCGCAACCGCCCATGACGTGGGCGCTGCCCAGGCGGGTGCGGTAGATCTCCAGGCGCAGGCCGTCGATCAGGCTTTTGGCTTCGCCCAGGGTCTTCACGTAGTCGGCATCAGCGTGCAGCGGCAGCACGCTTTTCGCCCCGGCGGCGAACTGGATTTCGGCCATGGTGTGGAACGAACGGCGGATGCCATCCCAGGTGTAATCGGTCATCTGGTAATCGAGCACCGGGCTGCCATCGCCGCGCAGTTCCACCGTGCCTTCGGCGCTATCGGGGTGGAAGCCGTCGCGCAGCAGGGCAAGCATGGCGTTGGTGTGCGGCAGCTGCTCCATGCGCATGGCGTTGTCGATGCCGAAACGGCCGAGCAGAGTGGCAGTCAGCGCCGGTTGCATGGGTGGTACTTCGAGCTTGAACGACATACGCCCGGTGGTGCCGTCATCCCATTGGAAGTGGTCGGAGTAGATCGACTGCGGCGCGCCATAGAATGGGTTCACCACCTGCTCGAACTGCGCGGCGGAGAAGTTCACCACATGAATAAAGGTGCGCTTGCCGGCGCGCTGGTGCGGGTCCGGGGCTTTCGAACGCAGCAGAATCGCCGGCGTGTTGATGCCGCCGCCCGAAAGGATGTAGTGCTTGGCTTTGACCGTAATGGTCCGCCCGGTAGGTGCCACGCAGCGCTCATCCAGGGCCTGGCACTGAATGCCGGTGACCTTGTCGCCCTCGATCAGCAGCTTGTCGGCGCGTGCCAGGTACAAGAGCTCGCCGCCTTTTTCCAAGGTGGCCGGAATGGTAGTCACCAGCATGGACTGCTTGGCATTGGTCGGGCAGCCCATGCCGCAGTAACCGAGGTTCCAGCAGCCACGGACGTTGCGCGGGATGACCTTCCAGTGATAGCCGAGCTTGTCGCAGCCGACGCGGATCACATCGTTGTTGAAGTTCGGCGGCATGATCCACGGTGCCACGCCCAGACGCTGCTCCATCTTCTCGAACCAGGGTGCCATCTCGGCAGCGCTATGGCCTTTGACGTTGTGCTCCTTGGCCCAGTGTTCGAGGGTCGGTTCCGGGGTGCGGAAGCTCGAGGTCCAGTTCACCAGGGTGGTACCGCCCACGGCGCGGCCCTGCATGATGGTGATAGCGCCGTCCTTGCTCATCCGGCCGATGCCTTCCTGGTACAGGCTGGGGTAGGCCTCGGCCTCCTGCATCTTGAAGTCGCTGCTGGTTTTCAGCGGCCCTTCCTCGATCAGCAGCACCTTGTAACCGGCCGCGCTGAGGATTTCCGCGGTGGTGCCGCCGCCAGCGCCGGTGCCGACAATGGCGACGTCGGCTTCCAGGGTCAGGTCCTGTTCCAGGCGTGAACCGTTATAGGTTTTCCAGCCGCGGCCAAGGCCTTCGGCAAACAGATCGGGTACGGGCATTCGCGCAGCTCTCGGTAAATTCTTATTAGTAGTGACGCAGTGGCAATGGGTGTTCTCAGACCTTGGGTGGTCCGGGATAGCCGCAGTGCGCCCAGGATTCCGGGCGGCCATACCAGGCCATCATCACCAGTTGCAGCAGCGAGGCATGGCCCATGCGCAGCAGGCTGAGCGAGCTGTTCTGCCAACGCTCGAGGAAGTGGGTGATGTCTTCGCTGCTGGCGTTTTCCCAACTGCCCCAGATGCCGGTGAGCGGGCCACGGGTGACCGCCATCGCCAGCACGTCGAACAGCTGCACGGTGAGCTTGAGCATTTCCGGCGACAGACGATTGAGGCTGTAGTCGAGGTTTTGCAGGGTGCCATCGATGGCTTGCGGCATCTGTTCGGGCTTGACCGCGCCGGCCAGCATTACCGGGATCAGCGCCTTGAGAAACGGCAGGTCGGAGTCCCGCAGGATGGCAAAGCCGGTGGCTGGGTTGCTGGCCGAGCAGCCCGTCAAACTGGCCGTGAGGCCGGCTGTGGCAAGAAAGGCCGAGCCCATCAGGCCGACTTTGAGCAAGCCGCGGCGGGACAGGCCGGGTAGAGCAACTACGGAGTCATTCATTTTTATTTTTTGACCTCGCTCTTGTGGCGATTAAAGGCGGCGCATCAGCAGGCTAGGACCGATGCACCGCAAAGTTTTTGCAGGGGTTAACGCAGGAAAATTTTCAGCACCAGTTTCTGCAACGCTTTGCCGTAGGGCGGGTAAATCACTTTCGAAGCGTTGAAGCGCTGTTTGATAAACACCCCCTTGGCCTTGGAAAAGGTCAGGAAGCCTTCGTGGCCGTGGTAATGGCCCATGCCTGAGGCACCGACGCCGCCGAACGGCATATCGTCCTGTGCCACATGCAGCAGGGTGTCGTTGAGGCACACGCCGCCGGCATGGGTTTCATGCAGTACGCGTTTCTGCTCGGCCTTGTTGTAGCCGAAGTAGTAGAGCGCCAGCGGACGCGGGCGGTCGTTGATGTAGTTGAAGGCATCTTCCAGGCGCTCGTACGGCACGATGGGCAGCAGCGGGCCGAAGATTTCGTCCTGCATCAGCTTCATGTCGTCGTTCACGTTCAGCACCACGGTCTGCGCCATGCGCCGGCCCTGACCTTCGGGGAACAGCGGCACCAGCGTGGCACCTTTGCTTTCAGCATCGCTGAGCAGGCCTTTGAGGCGGGTCAGCTGACGGTCGTTGATGACGGCGGTGTAGTCCGGGTTGTCTTTCAGGCTCGGGTAGAAGCTCTGCACGGTCTTGCGGTAGGCCTCGACAAAGCCTTCGACGCGGTCCTTGGGTACCAGCACATAGTCGGGAGCCACGCAGGTCTGCCCGGCGTTCATGGTTTTACCGAAGGCGATGCGCTCGGCGGCGTCACTCAGCGGCACGTCGGCGGACACAATGGCCGGCGATTTACCGCCCAGCTCCAGGGTTACCGGCACCAGGTTTTCGGCAGCGGCCCGCATCACGTGGCGACCAATGCTGGTCGCACCGGTGAACAGCAGGTGGTCGAACGGCAGTTTGGAGAAGGCCATGCCCACTTCGGCTTCGCCCAGTACTACGGCGACCAGGTCTTCCGGGAAGATCCGCGCCAGCAGGTCCTTGATCAGTTGCGAAGTCACCGGGGTCGATTCGCTCATCTTGATCATTACCCGGTTACCCGCCGCCAGTGCGCCCACCAGCGGGCCCACGGCGAGAAACAACGGGTAGTTCCACGGCACGATCACACCAACCACGCCCAGCGGCTGGTAGATCACCTTGGCGCTGGCGGGCTGGAAGGCCGGGCCCACGGCGCGGCGCGAAGGTTTCATCCACTTCTTGATGCGTTTGGTGGCGTAGTGAATGCCATGCACGCTGGGCATCACTTCGGCCAGCAGGGTTTCTTCGGCGGCGCGGTTGCTGAAGTCCTGGGAAATGGCCTGCACCAGAGTGTCTTTCTCTTTCAGCAGCAGGTCGCACAGGCTGTTGAGCCATTGAATGCGCTGCGCCGCTTCCGGCATGGGGTTGGCGCGGAAGGCTTCGCGCTGGCGCTGTAGCAGTTCGTCGAGCTGGGAAATTTGCTGTTGGTTTTGTTGTAGGTAAGCAACGTCGGCGACCATTTGAAAGCTCCTGGGCAGTCCAGTTAGGGAAACTCGGAGCCACCAGACAGTCGGTTCCGGGTTGCGCAAAACAGCGTGCTGGATTTTTAGAGCAATTACTCTAATGTGTCAAATAGGATGCCTGGCCACTGTCGTTGATGCAGCCCAACGAAAAGTTAGGTAGCTAGGTTTCTGTGGGGATGGGTAACAATTAGCGCGTTTGTGCGTGTACCTTTGGCGCACGAAGGGGAGCTGGCCCGCCAAGGCGGGGCGCAGTTGCTGGGGCTGGTTGCTAAAGAAACAGTGTGTGAGGGATGAGCGCCATGGCCGCGCCAATGAAAACCCGTGAGCGGATCATCCAGGCCAGCCTGGAACTGTTCAATCTGCAGGGCGAACGCAATGTGACCACCAACCACATTGCCGCGCACCTGGCGATTTCACCGGGCAATTTGTATTACTACTTCCGTAACAAGCAGGCGATCATCGCCGAGTTGTTCAATCAGTACGAACAGCAGGTCGACACCTTTCTGCGTCCGCCGGAAGGCCGGGCGATGACCGTGGACGACAAGACCTACTACCTCGAAGCCCTGCTCGCCGCCATGTGGCACTACCGCTTTCTGCACCGCGATCTGGAGCACCTGCTGGAAACCGACGCCGGTCTGGCGGCGCAGTACCAGCAGTTCGCGCAACGCTCGATGGGCCGCGCCCAGGCGATTTATCAGGGCTTTATCGACGCCGGCATTCTGCTGATGGGCGAACGCCAGCTCGAAGCGCTGACCCTCAACAGCTGGATCGTGATGACTTCCTGGGTGCGCTTTCTCTGCACCTCCCGTGGCGATCCCGGCGATCTCAGTCAGGAAATGCTGCGCCGTGGCATCTACCAGGTGCTGGCGCTGGAGGGTGGCTATATCGCTCCGCAGGCGCGCGAGGCCGTGGACGCTCTGCAGCAGCGTCTGTTCGTGCCGCTGGAAGCGGTGATCTAACGATCAGGCGCGGTTAGCCAGCCACTGCGGAATGCGCCGTTCCAGGTAGTACTCCGGACGCCGCCAGGAACCCTGAACAAACCCGACATGACCACCATGGGCGTGCAGTTCGAACTGCACGCAGCTGGCCAGTTCGTGCGCCTCGGGCAGGCTGTGGGGAAATACGAAGGGGTCGTCGGCGGCCTGTATCAGCAGGGTCGGCGTCTGAATGCGGCCGAGAAAATAGCGGCTGGAGGAGCGTCTGTAGTAATCGTCGGCATCGGCAAAACCATGCAGTGGTGCGGTGACCCGGCCGTCGAAATCCCAGAAGGTGCGCATATTGGTCAGCGGCCCGAGCTTTTCCAGAGTCGACAGCCGATCCGCCTGACCCTGGTGGGCGAACAGGCGCTGTTTGTCCTTCACATAGGCGAGCATTTCGCGCATGAAGTGCGCCTGGTAGACCTTGGAAAAGCCCATGCCGATGCGGTCGGCACATTGGTCCAGGCGGAACGGCACCGACACCGCCACCGCGCCTTGTAGCTGGCTGTCGGCACCGCTTTCGCCGAGGTACTTGAGCAGCACGTTGCCCCCCAGCGAATAACCCACCGCATACAGCGGTGCCATCGGCCGCTTGGCGCGCAGGTGGCGGATGGTTTCGGCGAGGTCTTCGCTGGCACCGGAGTGATAACCGCGGGGCAGCAGGTTGGGCTCCCCCGAACAGCCACGCCAGTTCAAGGCCACGCTGGCCCAGCCTTGCGCCGCGAGGTTCTGTTGCACGCCCAGCACGTACAGGGAACTGGAAGAACCGGTCAGCCCATGCAGCACCACCACCAGCGGTGCTTCGGCCTCATGGGGGCCATGCCAGTCCAGATCGAGAAAGTCGCCATCTTCCAGCCACAAGCGTTCGCGCTCGCGCTCAAGCCTGGGTGCCTTACGGCACAGGGAATTCCACAGGGTTTGCAGGTGCGGGTTGGGTAGCCACCAGGCGGGAGAAAAGGTGCTCATCTATGCAGTCACGCGAAAAGGCAACGAAGGCCGATAGTGCCAGGGTCTGCCGTAGGAAGGGAGTTGGGGAGTTTAAGCCGCTTCCTATGCGAGAAGGCCGCAGCGGGTTGTTAGGGTTCGTCTCTAGGTTTACCGCCCTGAAGCTAAAGGAGCTGGCGATGATATTTTTTCTGAGTGGGGTCGTTAACTTTCTTGCGGTGATTTACTCGATCTTGTTGTGTTGCTCCGGGCTGAACCTGCGGATATTCGTCGGGCGCGAACAGTGCTTTATGGTGCAGCTGCTGCCGTGAACGCCCGACGTCCGGCTCAGACGCTGCGTTGCCACAACGCGTAATACACCTGCCCCGCCTTCTGCTCCCGATGCAGTCGCCAGTTGCCAGGCATGCTCAGGCTCGACGGTGGGTTTTCGCTTTCGGTGTAGATCCAGGCTTCGTCCGCCAGCCAGCCTTTTTCTTCCAGTAGGGTGCAGGCAGGCTGCAGCAGGTTCTGGTTGAACGGCGGGTCGAGGAAGATCAGGTCAAAAGGTGCCGGGCTCTGGGTTTCCAGGTAGCGCAGGGTGTCGGTTTGCAACAGTTGGCCGGTGGCGCATTTCAGTGTGTCGAGGGTCTGGCGCAGGCTGGCAATGGCAGCGCCATTGAGGTCCAGGGCCAGCGCCAGGCTGGCACCGCGCGACAGGGCTTCGAGGTACAGCGCACCACTGCCGGTGAATAGGTCCAACACCCGGGCGCCTTGTACATAGGGTGCCAGCCAGTTGAACAGGGTTTCCCGCACACGGTTGGGCGTGGGCCGCAGGCCGTGGGCCATGGGGAAGCTGAACTGGCGGCTACGCCATTCGCCGGCAATGATGCGCAACTGGCCTTGGCCGCCATGGGCGGGGGCATTGCCGGGTTTTACGGGACGGGCCATTAGTGCTCCGGAACGCCAAGCGCGGGCTCGGCGGGGTGATCGGTAGGGGGCGGCAGGGGCTTCTGCGGCACGGTCGGGCCGACCGTGACGATAACCAGGTTATCGGCATTCAGGTGCTTGGCCATGGCGGTTTTTACGCGGGCCACGTCGAGCGCCTGAACCTGCTGCATAAAGTCTTCAAGGTAGCTCAGCGACAGGTCGTAGAAACCAATGGCACCGAGCTGCGCAACTATATCGCCATTGCTGGCGGTGGACAGCGGAAAGCTCCCGGCCAGTTCCCGTTTGGCGTCATCCACTTCTTTTTGCGTCGGACCGTTGGCCAGGTAGTCGCGCAGGATGTCCTGCACCAACTGCAGCGCACCCTGGCTCTGCTCGGCGCGGGTTTGCAGGCTGATCATAAATGGGCCACGGGCCTGCATGGCGGTGAAGCCGGAAGAGATGCCGTAGGTCAGGCCGCGTTTTTCCCGCACTTGGTCCATCAGCCGGGTGCCGAATCCGCCGCCGCCAAGAATCTGGTTGCCCAGAAACAGCGCCGCGTAGTCAGGCTCGGCGCGGTCAATGCCCAGCTCGGCGAGCATCAGCGTGGTTTGCTTGGACGGGAATTCGATATGGGTCAGGCCCGCTTGCGGCTCTGCTGGCTGCACGGTCTTGGGCAGTGCCGGGCCTTTTGGCAGCGCGGCGGACACCTGCGCCGCCATAGCCTCGGCCTCGGTGCGGGAAAGGTCGCCAACCAAGGCAATCACGCTATTGCCTGCCGCATAGGCCTTGCGGTGAAACGCCTGCATCTGCGCGATGGTGATACCGGGAACGGATTTAGCCGTGCCATCACTGGAGTGCGCATAGGGGTGGTCACCGTACAAGCGCTTGAACAACTCCAGGCCAGCCAGACGGCCGGGGTTCTGCTTCTGGTATTCAAAGCCGGCCAGTACCTGGTTTTTGATCCGCACCAGCGAGTCAGCGGGGAAGGTTGGTTGGCCAAGCACTTCGGCGAACAGCTTGAGGGCCGGCTCGCGCTTATCGGCCGCAGTCAGGCTGCGCAGGCTGACGACGCCCATGTCACGGTAGGCACCGTTGCCGAAATCCGCGCCCAGGTCTTCAAAGCCGGCGGCAATGGCGCTCACATCTTTGCCGGTTACGCCTTCGTTGAGCATGGCGTTGGTCATCATCGCCAAGCCGGGCGTGTCGCCGTCCTGGCTGCTGCCGGCAGCAAAGGTCAGGCGCAGGTCGAACATCGGTAACTGATGGGCTTCGACAAACAGCACTTTGGCGCCTTCGGCGGTCTTCCAGGTTTGGATATTGATGCTGCGATGGCTGGGTGCCTGGCCCTCCAAGGCGGACAGCGACTCCAGATGGTCAGGGGCTTTGCTGGCTGCTGCGGGCGCGGCCGCCACAGGCGCGGTGGGCACCTGGGCCGGACGGCTGACAAAAAACACCAGCAGCGCCAGCAGAATTAACAGGCTAAGGCCCAGCAGGCCGTAGCGCAGACCGTTGCGCTCACTCATGGGTTTTTTCCTTCGGCAGAACTTCGGCCACGCTCAGGCGCTCGCGAGTGAAATAGGTACGGGCGGCTTGCTGGATATCCTCAGGCGTCACCGCTTCTATGGCGCCAAGGTCGTCATCAATCAGCTTCCACGACAGGCCAGCGCTTTCCAGCTGGCCGATGGTGCTGGCCTGGCTACTGATGGAGTCGCGCTCGTACACCAGGCCGGCAATCACCTGGGCACGTACGCGCCGCAGCTCGGCGGCGGATGGCGCGGTGGTTTTCAGCAGCTCCAGCTGTCGCCACAGACCGGCTTCGGCCTGGGCCAGGGTTTTGCCGGTTTGCACATTGGGAGTGGCGGAAAGCATAAACAGGCTGTCGCCGCGGTTATAGGCGTCGTAGCTGGCAGAAGCGCCGGACACCAGTTCTTCGCCACGCTCCAGCTGGGTGGGCAGGCGCGCACTGTAGCCGCCATCCAGCAAGGCCGCGATCAGGCGCAGAGCATGCACATCGCGGGGATTGGCGGCAGTGGCCAGGCTGGGCACGTTGAAGCCCATCATCAGGCTGGGCAGCTGGGTTTGCAGATACAGGCGAATGCGCCGTTCACCGGGCTCGGCCAGCTCCAGTGGGGCTTTGGCGGTGGGAATGGCACGGCTCGGTAGCGGGCCGAAATAGCGCTCGGCCAGGGTTTTCACTTCGGCCACGGTGACATCACCTACAACCACCAGTGTGGCGTTATTGGGCGTGTACCAGGTTTCGTACCAGTGGCGCAGTTCTTCCACGCTCATACGCTGCAGGTCGGCCATCCAACCGATGGTCGGCGTGCCGTAGCCGCTGCCGGGGTAGGCCATAGCCTTGAAACGCTCGAAGGCCAGGGAGCTGGGTTTGTCATCGGTGCGCATACGGCGCTCTTCCTTGATGACTTCGATCTCGCTGCGAAACTCTTCCGGCGGCAGGCGCAGGCTGGCCATACGGTCGGCTTCCAACTCGAAGGCCACCGGCAGGCGATCACGGGCCAGCACTTGGTAGTAGGCGGTGTAGTCATCGCTGGTAAAGGCGTTCTCTTCGGCACCCAGTTCTCGCAGTACCAGCGAGGCCTCGCCGGGTTTCATCTTGGCGCTGCCCTTGAACATCATGTGTTCGAGGGCGTGGGACAGACCGGTCTGGCCGGGGGTTTCATAGCTGGAACCGACCTTGTACCAAACCTGGGAAACCACCACCGGCGCGCGGTGGTCTTCACGCACAACCACCTTGAGGCCGTTGGCGAGGGTGAACTCCTGGGTAGCTTGGGTATCGGCAGCAAAGGCAGACAGCGGCAGACAAAGGGCCGCGAGCAGCAGCCCGGTGGCGCTGCGGGCAAGCATTTTCATGAAGTGAATGACCTGTCGAGGAGGCCCGCTTGGTCTTAGCGTCGGCGGGCGCGGAGGTGCTAGGATACTCATCCATTTTATTGGCGGCCACGGCTGTTGGGTTTTTACCCTGTTGGCGCGTCGCACCCTTGAGATAGCCGCTCTCCATGTTTGGTTCCAACGACGACAAGAAGACCCCAGCCCCGGCTGAGGCGACTACACCGGCCCCTTCTGACGAGAAGTCCGGCGAGAAAAAAAGCCTGTTCGGTTGGCTGCGCAAGAAGCCTCAGGAGCCTGTAGCGGCACCTGAGCCAGCGGCTGAAACCGTGGCACCCGCTGAACCTGAGGTGGTCGACACGCCGCCGGTGATCGAAGCCCCTGTGGCTGAGTTGCCTGCCCCGGAGCAGCAACCGGTCGCTGAGCCCGAGGCCATGGCCGTCGACCCTGCACCTGTCCCGGTTGCGGCCGTGGCTGCCCCTGAGCCCGTTACGGCGGCCCCCGTTGTAGTCGAGACGTCGGCCGTGGTTACCGCGTCGACTGCTACCCCGGCGGAAAGCAAAGCCGGCTTCTTCGCCCGCCTGAAACAGGGCCTGTCGAAAACCAGCGCCAGCTTGGGCGAGGGCATGGCCAGCCTGTTCCTCGGCAAGAAGGCTATCGACGATGACCTGCTGGATGAAATCGAAACCCGTCTGCTGACCGCCGACGTGGGCGTCGAAGCCACCACCGCGATCATCCAGAGCCTGACCCAGAAAGTGGCGCGCAAACAGTTGGTCGACAGCGGCGCTCTTTATAAGGCGCTGCAGGAGGAATTGGCCTCGCTGCTTAAACCGGTAGAGCAACCGCTGGTGATCCCGGCAGCGAAGAAACCCTTTGTGATTCTGGTGGTGGGCGTCAACGGTGCCGGCAAGACCACCACCATCGGCAAGCTGGCGAAGAAGCTGCAGCTGGAAGGCAAGAAGGTCATGCTGGCCGCCGGCGATACGTTCCGCGCCGCGGCCGTCGAGCAGTTGCAGGTGTGGGGTGAGCGCAATCAGATCGCGGTGATTGCCCAGCACACTGGTGCCGACTCCGCCTCGGTGATCTTTGATGCCGTACAGGCAGCCACCGCCCGCGGCATCGATGTGCTGATCGCCGACACCGCCGGCCGCCTGCATACCAAAGACAATCTGATGGAAGAACTGAAGAAAGTGCGCCGGGTGATCGGCAAGCTGGACGACACCGCGCCGCACGAAGTGCTGCTGGTGCTGGATGCCGGTACCGGGCAGAACGCCATCAGCCAGGCCAAGCAGTTCAACCAGACCGTGAACCTCACCGGGCTGGCGCTGACCAAGCTGGATGGCACCGCCAAGGGCGGAGTGATTTTCGCCCTGGCCAAGCAGTTTGGGTTGCCGATTCGCTATATCGGTGTCGGCGAAGGCATCGACGACCTCCGTACCTTTGAAGCCGAAGCCTTTGTCCAGGCCTTGTTCGCCGAGCGGGAGCACGCATGATTCGCTTTGAGCAGGTGGGTAAACGTTACGCCAATGGCCACGTCGGCCTGCATGAGCTGAGTTTTCGCGTACGTCGCGGCGAGTTTCTGTTCGTCACCGGCCACTCGGGTGCCGGCAAGAGCACCTTGCTGCGGCTGATCCTGGCGATGGAACGACCCACGTCGGGGAAATTGCTGCTGGCCGGGCAGGATCTGGCGCAGATCACCACCGCACAGATTCCCTTTCTGCGCCGCCAGATCGGTGTGGTGTTTCAGAACCACCAACTGCTGTTCGACCGCACTGTATTCAACAACATTGCCCTGCCGTTGCAGATTCTCGGGCTGTCCAAGCCGGATATCGCCAAGCGCGTCGATGCCGCGCTGGAGCGCGTAGCACTGAGCGACAAGCGCGATCTGTTTCCTGGCGACCTTTCCACCGGCCAGCAACAGCGCGTCGGCATCGCCCGCGCCGTGGTGCATCGCCCGGCCCTGCTGCTGGCGGATGAGCCCACCGGTAACCTCGACCCGCGTCTGGCCGCCGAGATCATGGGCGTGTTCGAAGACATCAATCGCATGGGCACCAGTGTTTTGATCGCCAGTCACGACCTGGCCCTGATCGCCCGCATGCGTCACCGCATGCTCACGCTGCAACGCGGCCGTTTGATCGGCGACGGAGAGGCCGGTTAATGAGCGCCACACGCAACCCGCAGGAATCCTCGTCGGCCGCCGAACGCGTTGGCGCGGCACCGAAGAAAAATGATCAGAAGAAGGACGATGGCAGTCCGGATTTCACTACCCTGTTGCACGCCTGGATCGAAGCCCATCGCTCCAGCTTGCTCGACAGCTTGCGTCGACTGGCCAAACAGCCGATCGGCAGCTTCTTTACCTGCCTGGTGATGGCCGTGGCCTTGAGCCTGCCGATGGGGCTGTCGCTGCTGTTGAACAATGTCGAGCGGCTGGGCGGCTCCTGGCAGCGTGCGGCGCAGATTTCGCTGTTTATGAACATCGACGCCACGGATACCGAAGGGCAGAAGTTGCGCGCGCAGATCGCCGAAATGGACGATGTCGCCGAATCCGAGTGGATCAGCCGCGAGCAGGCCCTGGCCGAGTTCCAGCAGCAGTCCGGGCTGGGCGAAGCGCTCAAAGAGCTGCCGCAGAACCCGCTGCCGGGGGTGATCCTGGTGACGCCCAAGGAAGTCGACAAGCCTGGGCTGGAGGCCTTGCGCTTGCGCTTGGCAGAGTTGCCCAAGGTGCAGCAAGCGCAGTTGGACTTGCTCTGGGTGGAGCGCCTCAGCGCGATTCTCAAGCTGGGTGAGCGTTTCGTCTTCGGCCTTACCTTGCTGTTGGTAATGGCGCTGCTGCTAGTGATCGGTAACACCATCCGCCTGCACATCGAGAACCGTCGTACCGAGATCGAAGTGATCAAACTGGTCGGCGGCACCGACAGCTATGTGCGCCGCCCCTTCCTTTATATGGGCGCGCTTTATGGTCTGGGGGCGGGGGTGCTGTCCTGGGCGGTGCTGGCGTTCGGCCTGGATTGGCTGAATGGTGCCGTAGTGCGTCTGGCAGGGCTTTATGGCAGTGATTTCGCCTTGGGCGGGGTGCCGTTAGCCGATGGTCTATCCCTACTGCTCGGAGCCGTATTGTTGGGGTATATTGGCGCCTGGCTTGCGGTGGCCCGTCACTTGAACGAGTTGGCCCCGAAGTAGTAAGTTATTGTTTCGTTGTGTGTTTTCGTGCTTTCTGAACTTAAGAGTCAACTGTTAGTCTTATCCGCAGTGCTCAAGAAGCACGAGTTTCGTGAGTCGGAGGATTCGCATGAGCAATTCTTTGCAACCTGTCCATGCCCTAGTCCCAGGTGCGAACCTGGAGGCCTATGTGCATGCGGTCAACAGCATTCCGCTGCTGAGCGTTGAGCAGGAGCGCGAACTGGGCGAAAGTCTTTTCTACCATCAAGATCTTGAAGCCGCCCGGCAAATGGTGCTCGCGCACCTGCGTTTTGTCGTACATATCGCTAGAAGTTATTCCGGTTATGGGCTGGCCCAGGCCGATCTGATCCAGGAAGGCAACGTGGGCCTGATGAAGGCCGTCAAACGCTTCAACCCGGAAATGGGTGTGCGCCTGGTGTCGTTCGCTGTGCACTGGATCAAAGCTGAGATTCACGAGTTCATCCTGCGCAACTGGCGCATCGTCAAAGTGGCCACCACTAAGGCGCAGCGCAAACTGTTCTTCAACCTGCGCAGTCAGAAAAAACGTTTGGCGTGGCTGAACAACGACGAAGTTCATGCCGTGGCCGAAAGCCTGGGCGTTGAGCCTCGTGAAGTGCGGGAAATGGAAAGTCGCCTGACCGGCCATGACATGGCCTTCGATCCTGCTGCTGAAGCGGACGACGAAAGCGCCTTCCAGTCGCCTGCCAATTACTTGGAAGACCACCGCTACGATCCGGCTCGTCAGCTGGAAGATTCCGACTGGAGCGACAGCGCCACAGCGAATCTGCACGAAGCGTTGGAAGGTCTGGACGAGCGCAGCCGCGATATCCTTTACCAGCGCTGGCTGGCCGAGGAAAAAGCGACCCTGCATGAGCTGGCCGCCAAGTACAACGTCTCGGCAGAGCGTATTCGCCAGTTGGAAAAGAACGCGATGAGCAAGCTCAAAGGCTCCATAGCCGCTTGATCCCCGCGCATCGCAACAGAGCCGCACCTAGGTGCGGCTTTTTTCTGCTCGCAAGATTCTGATAAGCCGGAGAGTGTTTATGTCCCTGCCACCGCTACGTATGCAGCACTGGCTGCTGTTTGTGGTGATCGCCATCGCCTTCTTTGCCTGGGGCGGCTGGTTGATGCGTGGCCCAGGCAAAACCGAGCCGCTGCCGGGTATAGCCCAGTGGCAGGCACAAATCCTGGCGCCGATGGCCGATGGCAAACTGTCGCTCGGTCAATTGAACGCGCTGGAGCCTGGCGAACTATGGCTGAAGCCAAGGCTCGATGGCCCGCAACTGGTATTTCGCAGTGAGTTGGCGGCTAGCGGTCAGCGGTGGAAGCTTGAAGCGGTGCTGGTCCTCAACGAGCGCGAACACAGCAGCTTGATGGTGGCGACCGGTTTGAAACCAACAGACCCCGAGCAGCCACTTAGCCCGACAATGCTCAGCGAGATGGGCCAGCATGCCCTGGCTACCCTGGCTTTGCGCCCAGAACAGCCGGTCACCTCTGAACAAGTGATCGCCAGCTTCGGTGCCCCGCGCTTGCGCCTTGAGCTGAATAGCGGTGAAGGTTGGGTTTATCCCATGCAAGGGCTGACCGCCCACGTAGAGAATGAGCACCTGCTGTTACTCCACGTCGTGCCGCGCACCTCGCTGGAAAAGTAACCGACATTCCTACCAGAAGCGGCGGTTTTTTTGCATCTGCACGATGTAATCGCTGCCGCCCAACTGCCGCATCTGCTGGTGGATCCACGCGGCCCTGCGGTTTATATACGCCGTTGGCCGGCTGGCGCTCCACTTCAGTGGGTTAGGTAACACTGCCGCCAGCAGGCTGGCTTGCCTTCCGGACAAATAGGGCGCGCCAACGCCGAAATGCTTGCGGGCCGCGGCTTCGGCACCAAACACGCCTTCACCCCATTCCACGCTATTGAGATACACCTCGAGTATTCGCTGTTTCGGCCACAGCACCTCAAGCAAGGTGGTGAACCAGGCTTCCAGGCCCTTACGCAGCCAACTACGGCCCGACCAGAGAAACAGATTCTTCGCTACCTGCTGGCTGATCGTGCTGGCACCGCGCAAGTTGCCGCCGCGCTCGTTGTGCTCGAGTGCAGCCTGAATGGCATCCACATCAAAGCCCCAGTGTTCGGCGAACTTCTGATCTTCGCCGGCGATCACTGCAATTTTCAGATCATCTGAGAGTTCGTTCCAGGGCCGCCAGCTACGTTGGAGATCAATCGGTTTGCCATCAAACCATGACTCGATTTTGCGTTCGGCCATCAACGCCGTTCCAGGCGGCGGCACCCAGCGAAAAACCAGAACCAGCCCCACCGAAGCGATGGCGAACCAGAGCAGAAATTTGAACAGGCGGGCGATCAGTTTGCGGAGCATGCGCGGCTGGGCCTGACAGAGGAGGTCGCCATTATAGCCAGGCGAGGCATTCTGACGGGAATGGTCGCGCAGCGCGGCCAGGGTTCGACAGCGATGTGGGAATTGGCGGTTGGAAAATGCGAATTGGATGAAGGATTTGCCGGTACTCAAGTTTTGAAGGTCACCAACCGGTTGGCTTCCTAGTGTGAGTGGTTCTCCAGATATTTGTTGGTTTGGCCGACTTTAGCTTCCTTTCAGTCGATTATTTGGCTTTAGAGCCCCAGATACTCGTATAGGGCTTTGGCTTTTCGCGTACATGACGGACTTTTCCTACTTTTCCAGGAGATGTCGATTGCAGGTGCCGAAGGGGGTGAAACGGAGAATCGCCGCTCCAGTTCACTTTCAGAAGCAAATGCTATGGATGTCTACAAGCTAGGGCGAGATACGGCAGTCCGTTGGAATATTCGTAATGTACGCACCGTCGTAATTCATTTCTTTTATGTTATTTCCGCTGCTTTACCCAATGTCTTTCTGGGTGTTGGCAGTGCTTTTGTTCGGGCAGATGATTTGGTGCCCTATATCAGTCCTCTGGATCGAGAACAAGACTTTCAGAACAAACTGCGTAATCAGGAAAATATTAACCGTCTGCTGGATAAACAGGGGCGCGAGGCGGAGGTCGGGAGTCCTAAACAGGAGCAAGCACAGTTGTCTCCGTCTGATAACGGAATAAAATTCCCGATCAGTAAAATAAAAATTGATGCCGGGGACGAGAAAGAATGGGCGGTCGACGTTTCCGACATCCTAAGCGGCTATATAAATCGCGATCTTGGCAGTCCAGAATTGTTTTCGCTTATTCGTGATATTACCAACCGCTATTCAGAGCGCGGCTTTTCAACTACTACTGTCAGCTTGATCCCCCTGAATATGAAGGCGGGCATCGTTGAGTTGAAGATAAATTGGGGCAAGGTCGAAGGCTGGTTGGTTAACGGTAAAGAGCCGCAGAGTCGTCACGAAAAACTTATTGCCGCAATGGCAATGCCGGGCGTCACGCAAAGGCCATTCAATATCCACGATATTGATCAGATTGTCGAAAATCTAAATACAGTCGCTAAATCAGCACGTATCGATGTTCGTCCTGCATCGCACGTTGGCTACTCCCTGTTGAATATTATCACCGAAGAAAAGAGTGCTCCCAACGTAACCTTGCGAGCTGATAACTCGGGAACCGGCAGTCCCAGTCAGGGGCGCTACAGATACACCGCATCTACCAGTATGAGTGACTTGCTGTTAGGAAATGATTCATTGGGTTTGAACATTTCTTCTCGCCGCTACCAGGACGATGAACACAACGCTGAGTATTCCGCTGGGGGAAACTATTCCATTCCTTTCGGTTATTCCAAAATTGATCTTCGTTTCAATCAGTCCCAGTACGATAAACAGCTGAAAGGGCGATTTGGCTCCTATGACTCCAGCGGTAATTCGCAATTGTATTCCGCGAAATTTAGCCAAGTTATAACACGCGAAAAAACCCAACGCCTGTCGGCCACCGTAGAACTTGAACACAAGCGAAATGAGAACTTTATACAAGACTCGCTAATAGCGGTAAACAGTAAGCCTTATACCAGCTTGGCTGTTGGCTTGGATCATGTAACCGAACTTCTTGGTGGTTCGCTGTATTCGGATGCGGCCTGGGTCCGGGGCATGTCCTGGTTTAGCGGAGAAATGGCAGCATTTGACAAGTCCCGCTCAGAAAAAAACTTCAACAAAATCGAATTCAATACTGCCTGGAGTCGCCCGTTTGCATTGTTAGGGCAAAACCTAAGTTTTTCTTCTCGAGTGGGTGGGCAGTACTCGAAGGACAATATGTTGACGTCTGAGCAGTTGGGGCTGGGCGATGAGTTTACCGTTCGCGGTTACAAAACTCCCTTGTTATGGGGAGATCGTGGTGTCTTTCTGAATAACACCTTGTCGATGCCGTTGACGGTGTTGGGCGGCTCACTCAGTCCATTCATAGGCTGGGATATCGGCCGAACGCAGAATGTTGCTTATAAAGAGAATAGCGGGAGTATTAGCGGAGTTTCTCTAGGTGCCAATAGTAGTTGGCGGTATGGGGGCGCTTCTTTGACGCTAGGCGCGCCTCTTTCCGGGCGTGTTGTTGAGAAGAATGACGTTGATCCTGCCGTTTTATATATGAGCGTTTATCTGACTTATTGATACCGCCTTTTTATTCGTTTTCTGTCTAGAGTTTATATAGGTTCGACTTATGAACAAGCATCGTTTTCGCCTGATTTTTAGTAAAGCGCTTGGATTTTTAATCCCTGTTGCGGAAATTAACAATGCTCAGCGCAAGCCTGGGCAGACCAAAGGTTCTTCTATTCAGGGATCGGAATGCACCCAGAATCCAAATTTTGGCCTGGTCCCACTGGCTGCGGTTATTCGTTGTACGCATCAAACAGCAGTGCGCGTTGTAGTACGCGGGATGGTTGGTTCGCTGGTCGCGTTAACCTCTGTTCCTGGTATGGCTGCTGCGCAGATGATCGTGGACTCCGCTGCACCGACAGATGAGCGCCCCAACGTCGTTCAGGCCGGCAACGGCGTACCAGTTATTGAGATTGCTAATCCAGATGCCAAAGGCTTGTCGCACAACCGTTTTGATACGTTCAATGTGCAGAATCCAGGCGCAATTTTTAACAACAACAAACAGGACGGTGTTAGCCAGATTGGTGGATATGTTCTGAAAAATTCACAGCTCACTCAGCAAGCCAAAGCCATCCTTACTGAGGTAACCGGTAATAATCCAAGTGATTTATCCGGTACCTTGGAAGTCTTTGGCGGTAAGGCAGATCTTCTTATTGCCAAGAGAAATCTGAAGTTTCCGTGCGTATGACTAACGAGGGCGAAGATCCGAAGCTGGTACAGATATGGATTGACGATGGAGATAGGCAGGCCAGTCCGGATAAAATAAAGGTTCCATTTGTTGTCTTGACACCCATTTTCCGCATGGACGCAAAAAAGGGACAAGTAACACGCATTCAATACACCCACAACAAAGATCTTCCTACTGATAGGGAGTCGGTGTTCTGGTTAAATGTGCTCGAGATCCCCGCCAAGCCATCCCTCAAAGAAAAAGAGGAGAATTATTTACAGTTCCGGTATCGCACCCGTATTAAACTCTTCTTTCGACCTAAGGGCATTGTGGGAACTGCGGTCGAAGCGCCTGATAAGCTGGTTTTTAAATATAAGCCGGGTTATATCCAAGTAGAAAACCCCACTGCGTTCTATCTCAGTATAAGCAGTCTGGATGTAGGCAAAGATGCCCAGGGTGGGAAGTTAGAGTCGCAAATGCTTGAGCCTTTCTCCAAAAAAATGTTCGAGTTGAAAGGTCAGACTAAAGCGGTTCTGGAGCCCGTTATAAAGTTTAGTGCAATTAATGACTTCGGCGGTGCTCCGGTTCGCGAAAAGAGCGCTGTTGCCTTTTAGTACTAATAAATTCTGGTTCTATTGTCATGAAGTATAGAGCTCAACTATTAATAGCTGGGTGGGTCTCTGTTACCCAGATTTTTATATTGGGATATATACCTACCGTTCTGGGCGGCGAGCAGGTTGCTGCTCTCGACTTTGACAGCAGCATGCTATGGGGAACGCCAGACGAAAAGGCCAGCGCTGACTTGTCGCGTTTTTCCGAAGGCAATCCCGTGCCTCCCGGTAATATGAATGTTGATCTTTATCTTAATGGCGGAATACAAAAAACGACGTCTGTCTATTTTTTGCCTGTGCCAGGTAAAAAGTCTGCCGTGGCATGCTTTACCCAGAAGGAGCTGCAGTTCGTCGGCTTGGCACTGGATAAGCTGCCTGAAGAAGCTGCGACCTGGATGCGCGATGAGCATAATAAGTCTGACTGCCGGATCATCGGCAGTGTTGTTCCAGGTGCGGAAGCAAATTTTGATTTTTCTGAGCAGCGCCTGGATTTATCCATTCCGCAAGCCTATCTGGATGAGCGCCCGAAAGACTATATCGACCCAAAGCAGTGGGATCGTGGAATAACAGCAGGGCGTCTAAATTATTCTCTTGATATGTTCAATGCCACCAGCGGTGGTCGAACCGACACAGAGGGGTATGCCTACCTGGAGAGCGGCTTCAACGTTCAAGGTTGGCGTATTCGAAATATTTCATCGGTGGCGTCCAATCGGGACGGAAGCTCATTTCAGGCGCAGCGAACTTATGCGCAAACCGATATTGAACCGCTAAAAAGTACGCTTACGGTCGGGCAGAATTATACCGATGGGCAGTTATTCAACTCCTACGGTCTGCAAGGCGCATTTTTATCTACTGATGTTCGTATGTTGCCGCCTTCTTTGCGTAACTATGCTCCGGTGGTCACCGGTAACGCGAACACCAATGCGAAAGTGACTATCCGTCAAAACAACGTGGTTATCTATGAGCGAGCTGTCCCGCCAGGACCGTTTGAGATCAATAACCTACAGGCGGTGGGTTATGGCAATGATCTTGAAGTGACGGTAACCGAGGCAGATGGCACTGCTAGGAAGTTCAGCGTGCCGTATTCGCCTTTGGTACAGCTGTTACGCCCTGGCCAAATGAAGTATTCCGCCAGCCTTGGGCAGGCCTGGGCACCTGCTGATGATAAATATGCACCATCCGTAGGTCAGCTGAATTTTCAGTACGGGATGAACAACTATGTCACGGCGCTCGGTGGTGCAATCGCGAGTGATGACTACACGGCAATCGCGCTGGGCAGTGCTGTAAGTACCTATATAGGTGGTATTTCGGCAGACTACACCTATTCCAATAATCGACTCGATACTACTGGTTCCTCCAATGGCGATAGTTTGCGCTTTGTGTATTCGACGCTTATTGAGCCAACCAATACCAATATCACGCTTTCCAGCTATAGGTATTCAAGTCGCGGTTTTTGGTCGTTCAACGAATTTGTAGCTTATGAAAATAGCCTGGCTAACGTGAGTTCATCGCTGTTCGATCCCTATAGTTATTCTGGAGCCAAACAGAAAGGACGCTTCGACATAAGCTTGCGTCAGCGTTTCGCTCCAGGGTTTGGTAGCTTGTTTCTCAGCGGTTCTACGCGGGACTTTTGGAATCGCGAGGGATCGGATACCCAGTATCAGGTTTCTTATAGCAATCGTTTCAGTGATCTGACCTATGACCTTTCAGCGACTCGGGTGAGAAATCAGAACAACAACCAATACAACGAATTTCGGATAAATTTCAGTATCCCGATATTTGCATCGGATTATGGTCGGAACTATTTGTCGGCAAATACATGGAGCAATAGTGAGTCGGGTAGCCAATCCCAGGTGCAACTGGGCGGGGTTGCCGGAGACGATCAGCAGTATACCTATGGCATTAGTACTAGTCAGGGGTTAGACAGTCAGAACACTCAAAGCAGTTATGGGTTGAGCGGTTCTTATCAGGGGCCTAAGGCCTTGGTTACTGCAGGCGTTAGCCAGGGTAAAGATTATCGACAGTCCTCGTTGGGTATTGCCGGCTCCGTGTTGGCCCACTCGGAAGGTGTGACGTTCGGCCAGACGTTGGGCGAAACGGTGGCGCTAGTGGAAGCAAAAGATGCGCAAGGCGCTCGAATTACCAATTCCAGTGGTGCTGTTCTGGATGGCAGTGGTTTTGGCGTTGTGCCTTATCTGTCGCCCTTTTCTCGAAATAGCGTTGAGTTGGATCCCGAAGGGCTATCTCCCGATTTGCAGTTGAAGTCAACCAGTTCGGAGTCGATTCCGGTAGCAGGCTCCATCGTCAAAGTGAAGTTTGAAACCTCGAAAGAACAGAGCGTATTGATAAACGCCGCTTTTGTAGATGGCTCCCCGCTGCCTTTTGGTGCGGAAGTTTTAGATAGCGCTTCGCAGAATCTAGTTGGTTATGTCGGGCAGGCGGGTAGCATTTTCGCTCGTGGAATCAAGCTTCAAGGTCGATTGTTGGTTAAGTTGAAAGAGCGTAGTTGCTTTATTGATTACCGGGCTGATCAACGCGGCCAGGATGATGTGTCAGGTGTTTCTCGGTCGTTGGTCACCACCACCGGTGTATGCAGGTATGAGTGAGTGCTATGTTTAAATTGCGGAGATGTTTTTGTAGCTGTAGTTATCTGGTTGCCTTATTGGCGGGTTTTTTGTATTCGAATCTGGCCTCGGCGTCGTGCGCGTGGTCCGGAGCGGCCGCTAGTTATGCAGTCAAAAATCCGATTGTATTTGAAACCTCCGGCTACAAGATGCTGGCCAACAAAAACTGGTATAACGACTCTCGGTATCCGGTTGGCTCTTTGATGGGGCAGGATACGGTAACACTGGTAGCCAAGAACTGCGGTAGTCTTACCGAACTCAGTGGTAACCGTATCAACGTCATATACAGCCCGCCGGCTAACGCGGTTTCATATGGTTCTGGTTATCGAATTCCAACCAGCGCCCCTGGGGTCGCGATCAATATCGAGTTCCCTGGCGGGACTGCAACTGCTGGCGGGATATTGGTCGGCACCAGTTTGGGGATTGTTACCAGCGGAGGTTTGTTAACTCCCACGGGCAGTCGAATTCCGCCAGTCAAAGTTAATCTTTCGATTGTTAAAACGGGACCCTTTTCCAACAGTAATGATGGCGCGATCAGGGTTGATGGTGGGCTGGGATGGTTTCGTTACTCCAGTGCAACAACCTCTGGTTTGGTTTCGGTCTCCGAAGACCAATTGCAGTTTCCAACCAAATATAGCTCTGCCAGGGAAGGTGACTATCTCGGCTATACGTCCTCGCCCATATGTCACCTGAACAGTCTGGGCAGTGTGTCGTTGGCAACCGGGCCTAAAGTTATTACGTTGTCGCCGGTTTCCACGGGTGACTTTTCAGGTATAGGCGCTATTGCCAAGGGTGCAAAGTCCCAACAATTCACTTTTACTTGTTTGGGCACCGCCGATACCAAACCAACGGTTTATTTTGACGCCACCTTTCCCTTCAATAATGGACTCGATGGGGTTGGGATGCCCGGTGCTGATAGCGATATCGGCGTACAAATTCTATTAAATGATGTGCCGGTAAGATTTGGTCAAAATTCTCCAGTGCTGGGCTGGAATCTGACGCCATTAAATACAGGGATCACCGACGTGTTTTACGGTTTTATCTCGCCCCAGGGTTTTTACTGCAGGGCCAATTGTGGCACTGATATGAGTAATTCCAACTGGGTAGATGGTGGCGCTGCCATGGGTAACAACGACGGCATCAACGCTGCCGTCACATTCAAGTACTACCAGACAAAAAACAAGGCACCGGATCCCAAGTCATTTTCGGTGCCGTTCACCATCACGCTTGATATTCAATAGGTATGTAAGTCTAGAAGCAAAGGTCAAAGCTGCGCGTTGGGTAGGAGCGTAGGTATATGCAGTGATGCCTGGGTGGACTATTAATCTGGATGAGGGGATCTAATGATTAAGGACAAAATCTTTCCAGTCTTTGTTGTTCGTTGGGTTTTAATGTCTCTTTCGATAATAAGTGGAGTATTGCTGGCGCAAACAGCATCAGCGGCCTGTCATTGGGCTGGTAGCGGGTTGTCGGTAGCCAGTGATCGGAATACTACGGATGTCGGCCTGAATCTCGCCAGTTTCAAGATGATCTCTAACAGAAGATGGTTTAACGACATTCGTTTTCCAGCAGGCAGTGCGATGGGAGTATTCAGCTTCACGCTGAATATGAAGCTGTGTAATAGCTTGATGGAGCTCGCAGGCCGGCAAGTGGATGTCGTATACCAGCCACCGGCAGGCGCAACGCCTTCGGAGTCTGGTTATCTGGTGCCCAGTTCGGCCGATGGAGTGGCGATGCGGGTGGAATTTTTACAGAGAAGCAGCCATTCACAGGGCTTACTCTTGGGCACCACCCCTGGGGCGGTATTTGGAGGCCAGCTTACGGAGCGGACCGCGGGGTCGCTGCCGGTTCCCATGCGCCTGACCCTTATCAAAACCGGCCCGTTCGGCAACAGTTCTGCCATCTGGTTTCCAAATGGATTGGGAACCTTTCGATATTTCGCGGCGGGCGATGCCAGTCTGTTTTCCCTGGCGGATAACCGCCTTGTGATGTTATCAACCCTAAGTCCCTCGGATCCATACGCGCAGATCGGCTCCAGTGCGGCACCATCCTGCGATGTGCAAGCCTTGGGCGAAGCCAACCTGGCCCTGGGGCCGAAGAGCATTCCATTGCCGGCGGTTAGCGCGGCCAGCTTCAGAGGGCCTGGGGCGGTCAGCAGTGGTGCGACAAACCGAGCATTTACTTTCGCCTGTACCGGCACGGTAAACAGCCAACCGAAAGTTACCTTTGCCGCTACCTTTCCCTTTAACGGAGGAGTCAGTGGTGTAGGGATGCCCCAGGGTCGCACCGACATCGGGGTGCAGATATTGCTCAACGACGTGCCGGTCCGTTTGGGATCGAGCTCCCAGGCGCTGCAGTGGACACCGGTACGCATGGATGAAAAGGGTTATCCGGTGACCATGTACTTCGACGGCGCTACCCTGGTTCTCTCTGCTCAGGGCCCCTATTGCTTGAGCAATTGTGGCAATGACATGAGCAATGCCAGTTGGGTGGATGGAGGGGCCGCCATAGGTAACAACCGCGACGTACCGACCCCGATTACCTTCAAGTACTACCAGACCGGTGCCAATCGGCCGGCTGCCGGAGCGTTCTCGGTGCCGTTTACTGTCACCATCGATGTGCAATAGAAACAGCGTGCTGCGCTGATCCGACGCTCTATTTCGGCGCGACCCTGTTGTACCCTGCGGGCAGTCTCGGTTACTCAACCTGCTTCGGAGCGGTGTAAATGCTGCGCGTATTCGTAATGTTGGCGGCGTTCTTTGGTTTTAGTGGTGTGGCGCTGGGCGCTTTTGCCGCCCATGGTCTGAAAAGCAGGCTGTCCGCTGAGTACCTGGCGGTGTTCCAGACAGGCACTCACTATCAGTTGATTCACGCCTTGGCCCTGTTTGCTGTGGCGCTGTTGTCATTGCACCTGCCGGGACGCCTGCTGAACGCCGCAGGCTGGATGTTTGTCCTCGGCATTCTGTTGTTCTCCGGCAGCCTGTATTTGCTCACGCTCACCGGCATCAGCACGCTGGGGATCATCACGCCCTTCGGTGGCTTGGCTTTTCTCGCCGGCTGGTTGTGCCTGGGGCTGGCCGCCTGGCGCGGCTGATGCGGTTGTCGATAACCTGACCACGGCGTCAATTGTGAGACGAATGGCGCGCCTTTGCCTTGGTCAACGCTTGCGATGGGGCTAGAATGCCGGCCCCCTCACATTGTGATTGCCTGTCATGCGCATTCAGTTGAACGGTGAATCTTTCGAGCTCCCCGACGGCCAGACCGTCGCCGACCTGTTGGTCCGTCTGGACCTCACCGGCCGGCGTGTCGCTGTCGAGCTCAATCTGGACATCGTGCCGCGCAGCCAGCACGGGGAAACCGTTCTGCACGAAGGCGATGCGTTGGAAGTCGTGCATGCCATCGGCGGCGGCTAGACCCCGTCCGCGACTCCTGCTCCCGAATTAGCGCCACAGCCGAAGAGGATTTCCGATGAGCCTATTGCGTACCGACAAGCCCTTTACCCTGGCTGGCCGTACTTACCAGTCGCGCCTGCTGGTGGGTACCGGCAAGTATCAGGACCTGGACGAAACCCGCCGCGCCATTGAGGCCTCTGGTGCCGAGATCGTTACCGTGGCCGTGCGCCGCACCAACATTGGCCAGAATCCGGACGAGCCGAACCTGTTGGATGTGATCCCGCCTGACCGTTACACCATTCTGCCCAACACCGCCGGCTGCTACGACGCCGCCGAGGCCGTGCGCACCTGCCGTCTGGCCCGCGAGCTGCTGGATGGCCACAAGCTGGTGAAGCTGGAAGTGCTGGCCGACCAGAAAACCCTGTTCCCCAATGTGATTGAAACCCTCAAGGCCGCCGAAGTGCTGGTCAAGGATGGTTTCGACGTGATGGTGTATACCAGCGATGACCCGATCATTGCCCGTCAGCTGGCGGAGATGGGCTGCATCGCGGTCATGCCGCTGGCCGGTCTGATCGGCACCGGGCTGGGTATCTGCAACCCCTACAACCTGCGCATCATCCTCGAAGAGGCCAAGGTGCCGGTGCTGGTCGACGCCGGTGTGGGTACCGCGTCCGACGCGACCATCGCCATGGAGCTGGGCTGCGAAGCGGTGCTGATGAACAGCGCCATTGCCCATGCGCAGAATCCGGTACTGATGGCCGAAGCCATGAAGCACGCTATCGTCGCCGGCCGTATGGCCTACCTCGCGGGCCGTATGCCTAAGAAACTCTACGCCAGCGCGTCCTCGCCGCTGGATGGTCTGATCAAGTAAGAGCTGCCATGACTGAACCGCAAGATATTCCCGTACCGGACCAGCCCGCCGAGCAAGGCGAGCGCAAGCACCGCGCAATCAAGAGTTTCGTAATGCGCGCCGGGCGGATGACCGAAGGCCAGCAGCGCGGCCTGGACATTGGCAAGCCGCTATTTGTGCTGCCGCTTACGGATGATTTCGTCGACTTCGATAAAGTCTTCGAACGCTCCGCGCCGCGCACCCTGGAAATCGGTTTTGGCATGGGCCACTCCCTGCTGGAGATGGCGGCTGCCGCCCCGGAGCAGGACTTCATCGGCGTTGAAGTGCATCGCCCGGGCGTCGGCGCGTTGCTTAATGGCGTGCTGACCCAGGAGCTGAAAAACCTGCGGGTTTACGACTGTGATGCCATTGAAGTACTGAAGCGCTGCGTGGCGGATGCCAGCCTGGATCGCCTGCTGCTGTTTTTCCCGGACCCGTGGCACAAGTCGCGTCATCACAAGCGCCGCATTGTGCAACCGGAGTTCGCTGAACTGGTGCGGCAGAAACTGAAAGTCGGCGGTGTGCTGCATATGGCCACCGACTGGCAGCCCTATGCGGAAGTCATGCTGGAAGTGCTGCAAGCGGCCCCTGGCTACCGCAACCAGGCCGCCGACGGCACCTATGTGCCGCGTCCTGAAGAGCGTCCGATCACCAAGTTCGAACGGCGTGGCGAACGCCTCGGCCATGGTGTGTGGGACCTGAAATTCGAACGGTTGGACTGATTCTGTTGTACCCGGGCAGTGGCGTTTATAGGCCACCGCTGCTTTGCTGCCATAACGTTGTTGCACTGCTGTTAAAACAGACCAGCCAAAGCTGGCTAACCTCACCACAGCAACACCCAAGACTGGCTGGATTAATAAAAAAGGTGGCGCGTCATCAAGGCGCCCCAAGGAGAAAGTCTGTGTTGAGAAGTATTGGAGTACTGCTGCTCACGGTCTGCGCGTTGAACGCGCAAGCCAAGGTCGATCCGGTGCAGGCCAACCGCCTGGAAGGTGACCTCACGCCATTGGGCGGCGAGCGCAAAGGCAATGCCGCCGGCACCATTCCGGATTGGACCGGCGGTCTGGCGCAGCCCATCGCCAGCTACAAGCCCGGCATGCACCACCCCGACCCCTATGCCAACGAGTCGGTGCAGTACGTGGTCAACAGCAAGAACGTGGCGCAGTACCAGGCGCAACTGCCGGTCGGCCTGAAAACCCTGCTGGAAACCAACCCCGACTACCACCTGCGCGTTTTCCCTACGCACCGTAGCGCCGCAGCCCCGCAGCGCATTTACGATGCCACCCGCTACAACGCCACCAACGCCGAGCTGATTTCCGGTGGTAACGGCGTGCAAGGCGCGGCGGCGGGTACTCCGTTCCCTGAACCGCAGAATGGCCAGGAAGCGATCTGGAACCACGTGATGCGTTATCGCGGGGAGCAGATTCACTTCGTCACCAATCAGGCGGCGGTGCTTTCCAACGGTGCCTACAACTTGCTCAAGCTGGACCGTGACGTCTACTTCAAGTACGGCCGTGAAGGCATGACCCCGGCGGCGCTGGAGAACACCCTGTTCTTCTACAAGTACAGCGTGGTGGCTCCGGCCAAGCTGGCCGGTTCTGCCCTGGTGGTTCAGGAGACCCTCGACCAGGTCGAGGCGATCCGTAAGGCCTGGCGCTTCAACCGTGGCGAGCGCCGTGTGCGTCGCCTGCCGATGCTGGCCTTCGACACCCTACAGCCAGATACCAACGGCATGGCCACCGCCGATATGGTCGACTCCTACAACGGTGCGCCAGATCGCTACGAGTGGACGCTGCAGGGCAAGAAAGAAATGCTGGTGCCCTACAACAGCTATGCCGTGCACCAGAAAGGCATCCCCTACGAGACCATTCTGCAGCCCAAAAGCGTCAACCCCGAGTTGCTGCGTTACGAGCTGCACCGTGTGTGGATAGTCGAGGCCTCGCTGCGTAAAGGCTTCAGCCACCCGTACGCCAAGCGCCGTTTCTACCTCGACGAAGACAGCTGGCAGATTCTGGCGGTAGACCTGTATGACAAGGACGACAATCTGGTCGGTCTGCAGGAAAGCCACTCCATCAGCTACTACGACGTACCGATGTTCGGCAGCACCCTGGAAACCATCTACGACTTCGCCGGCAAGCGTTACTTCGCCGACGGGATGGATAACAACGAGATCATGTACGACTTTAACGCCAAGCTCGGCCCAGGTGATTTCACCCCCCAGGCTCTGCGTCGCGAAGGTAACTAAGCGATCGGCTGCGCGTCGGCGATGCTGCGTTAAAAACCGCTTTTCAATGCTCATGGGCACTAGCCCCCAGTGCTTGAAAACCGGTTTTTGCCTTGCCTCGCCCTAGCTCGCTCGATCTCGAGCGGCTTAAACCAAACAAGCATCGCGGCTCAAGCCGCTTCTACGAGATGGTGCTATCTCGCAGGAGCGGCTTGAGCCGCGATTTTTTATGGGTGACGTTTAATCCATCAGCACCTAGTCCACCAGCTCCGCGCCAATCAATGTCGGCTCCGGTAGCGCCGAGGGTGCCGGGCTGATTTGCAGGTATTTGATGCTCTCGCGGGGGATCAGTAGCAGGTCGCCATCGACTTCGATGCTGAGGAACGGTGATTCCAACTGCATGCGCAACCCGCGGGCAATTTCCACCGGGTCTTGGCTTTGCTGGGGGAAGCGCATGATTAGCCGCTGACCATCCTGAAAGTGCAGGTACAGGTGCTTGATGGGTTTCATGGTCGGACTCCTGGTCTGGCAGCCGCCTGGCTACCAGAAGGGGGGCCGGTAGCCTAGTTGCGGTCGGCGATCACGCCGATGAGGAAGAAGACTAGTAGCAGTACGGGAGCCAGGGTGTAGTTATTGAAATAACCCAGGCCCTTGGCCAGCCAGGGGGTGAGGAAGATCATCGCCAGACCGTAGCCCACGGCACAGATCAGCACGAACAGCAGGGTGCGGAATATAAAGTTGAGGCCGCCGATGCGCTGCTGAATCCAGGTATTGATGCCTGGTCCGAACAGCACCAGTACGGTGGCCATGATCGCCAGGGAAATATCGTAGAGGTGGCCGCGAGTCCAGCGCGATACGCTAGCGATCAGGTCGAGAAGCAGGTCCATCTGGTGTCCTTAGCCCCCGTGGGCGTCAAAGTCAGGGCAAAAAGTACTGCAACAGATCATTGAGAAACAACTGGCCTTCAGGCGTTGCCACCAGGCGTTGTGGATCGGCCACCAGCAAGCCGCGTTGTTGCGCCTGCTCACGGGCTTTGGCGAAGTCTGCCAGCGACAGGCCGGTGCGTTGACTGAATAGCTCGGCCGGTACGCCATCGGTAAGGCGCAGGGCGTTCATCAGAAACTCGAAGGGCAGCTCGTCGACGGTCAAGGCCTTGGCCCCGGCCTGGAAGCTCTTTTTCGAGTCCAGGTAATCCTTGGGCAGACGGGTTTTCCAGCTGCGCAGAATCTGCCCGTCCGGGCTGCTGAGCTTGGCGTGGGCGCCGGCACCGATGCCAAGGAAGTCGCCAAAGCTCCAGTAATTGAGGTTATGCCGCGCGCGCCTGCCCTCTCTGGCATAGGCCGAGACTTCGTACTGCGCATACCCATGCTCGGCAAGCAGCGCCTGCCCGGCTTCCTGGATATCCCACAGGGTGTCGTCTTCGGGCAGCACTGGCGGTTGGTTCCAGAACACCGTGTTGGGTTCCAGGGTCAGCTGGTACCAGGACAGATGGGTCGGTGCCAGGGCGATGGCCTGACGCAAATCAGCCAGGGCATCGTCCAGCGACTGATCCGGCAGGCCATGCATCAGGTCCAGATTGAAGTTATCGAAGCCGGCATTGCGCGCCATATCGGCAGCGCGCATGGCCTCGTCGCCGTTGTGGATACGCCCCAGCGCTTCAAGCTTGGCCTGCTGAAAGCTTTGCACGCCGATGGACAGGCGATTGATGCCCAGCTGCCGATAGGCGCGAAACTTGTTTTGCTCGAATGTACCGGGGTTGGCTTCCAGGGTGATTTCGATATCGCGGGCAAAACTGATGCGCTGTTGCACACCTTCCAGCAAGCGGCCCAGCGCCTCGGCGCTGAACAGGCTGGGGGTGCCACCGCCGAAGAAAATCGAGGTCAACTCACGGCCGTGGGCCAGGGGCAGGTCGCGCTCCAGGTCGGCCAGCAGCGCGTCGACGTACTCGGCTTCCGGCAATACCGGGCTGGCGGTATGGGAGTTGAAGTCGCAGTACGGGCATTTGCGCACGCACCAGGGAATATGGATATACAGCGCCAGCGGGGGCAGTTGCAGCAGGCTGTGGGCTGCGGCGGGCGGAAAAATCAGCCCGCTGTCGGAGGTTTTCATTGCAGGCCCAGGCGCTCGCGCAACAGAGCCATGGCGCGGGCGCGGTGGCTAAGCTGGTTTTTCTCGGCAGGGCTGAGTACGGCGCTGGAGCAATTGCGCTCCGGCACCCAGAACAGCGGGTCATAACCAAAGCCATGCTCGCCCTCGGCCTGCTCAAGGATGCGCCCATGCCACAGGCCCTCGCAGATGATTGGCAGCGGGTCGTCGGCATGCCGCACCAGCGCCAGGCAGCAAACGAACTGCGCGCCGCGCTGTTCAGCCGGCAAGCCCTGCAGAGCGATCAGCAGCTTGGCGTTGTTGGCGGCATCGCCCTGGCCATCGGCATAACGCGCGGAGTAGATGCCGGGGGCACCGCCCAGAGCGTCCACCGCCAGGCCCGAGTCATCGGCCAGCGCCGGCAAGCCGGACACCCGCGCGGCGTTGCGGGCCTTGAGAATGGCGTTTTCGATAAAGGACAAACCGGTTTCTTCCGGTTCGACCTGGCTGAACTCACCCACCGAACGCACCTGCACGGCATCGCCGAGCATGGCCTGCAGCTCTTTCAACTTGCCGGCATTATGGCTGGCCAGTACCAGTTGGCTAAGGTCGATTACGGCGCTGGTCATTTATCGTCCGGGAAGAATTCTTGATTGAAGTCGATGCTGTTGGCCGCGCCTTCGCCGACCTGCACTTTGAGGGCGAAACGCAGCACTTCGCGTTGCTCGAAGGGGAACTGCGCCAGGTAGTAGATGGCACCGCTTTCGGTGACTTGCTTGAACTCCAGCTGGCGAGCCTTGCCGAGCAGGTCGGTGACGGTACCGGTAACGCTGGCGGGGCTGGCTTTGCCGGCCTTGAGCACGGCGACGTTGAGCACGCCCAGGGTTTTGCTGCGGGTCAGGCCGGCGGCGGCAGCCACATCGGGTTGCAGAAAGCCGGAGTTGAAGGCGTTGTAGTGCACATCCAGCTCACCAAAGCTGGCCTTGCGCTCGGCCATAACGGGCAGAGCCAGGCACAGGGTGAGGATCATTAGGGCGAGGCGACGCATGTTTGCTCTCCTGAAACGGTGGCGGGTCAAACGGCGAAGCGATGTTCCAGCACACCGGGGCCGCTGACGCGATAAATGCCGATCTCACCTAACAGATTAGGCCACATCCGGCTGGCCCAACTGTGGCGGTGCAAATGGTCGACCGCCAGGCGGTCGAGTACTTGCACGCTGCGCTCCAGGCACAGGGCTTCGAAGTCTTTGAAGGTGCAGAAGTGGATGTTCGGCGTGTTGTACCAGGTGTACGGCATGAAGTCCGATACCGGCATGCGTCCGTTGCGCGCCAGGTAGTAGCGGCAGCGCCAGTGGCCGAAGTTGGGGAAGGTGATGATGCATTGGCGGCCGACGCGGAGCATTTCTTCCAGAATCTTGTCCGGGTACTGCACCGCTTGCAGCGCCTGGGTCATCACCACCACGTCGAAGCTGTTGCTGGCGAAATTGCCCAGGCCCAGGTCGAGGTTCTGTTCGATGACGTTGACGCCCTTGGTCACGCACGCGGCGATATTGTCCGGGTCGATTTCCAGGCCGTAGCCGGTCACCTGTTTGTTATCGCGCAGCCAGGCGAGGAGTTCGCCATTGCCGCAACCCAGGTCCAGCACGCGGCTGCCAGCGGGTATCCAGTCTTGGATGATTTCCAGATCGGCTCTCACGGCAATCCTCAGAGGCTGATGCGGTTCATATAACCGCTGAATGCTTGCAGATAGCGCGGGATCGGCATCAGGAAGGCGTCATGGCCCTGGGGCGCATCCACTTCCAGGTAGCAGACGTTTTTCCGCGCGGCCATCAGGGCGTCGACGATTTCCCGCGAACGGGCCGGCGAGAAGCGCCAGTCGGTGGTGAAGGAAATCACGCAGAAATCCGCTTTGACCCCGGCCAGGGTTTTCGCCAGGTCGCCATCGTGGACGGCCGCCGGGTCGAAGTAGTCGAGGGCCTTGGTCATCAGCAGGTAGGTGTTGGCGTCAAAGCGCCCGGAGAATTCTTCACCCTGGTAGCGCAGGTAGCTTTCTACCTGGAACTCGACGCTGTGGAAGTCGTAGTTGAGTTTTTCGCTCTTCAACCCACGGCCGAATTTCTCGCCCATGGCGTCGTCGGACAGGTAGGTGATATGGCCGACCATGCGTGCCAGCATCAGGCCGCGCTTGGGGATCACGCTGTGTTCCTGGAAGTGCCCGCCGTGGAATTCGGGGTCGGACAAAATGGCCTGGCGCGCCACTTCGTTGAAGGCGATGTTCTGCGCCGACAGCTTGGGGGCCGAGGCAATGGCCAGGCAGTGACGAATGCGCTCGGGGTAGCTGATGGCCCATTGCATGGCCTGCATGCCACCCAGGCTGCCGCCGACCACCGCTGCCCATTGTGCGATGCCGAGGCGATCAGCCAACAGCGCCTGGCTGTTGACCCAGTCTTCCACGGTTAGTACCGGGAAGTCGGCACCATAGGGTTTGCCAGTGGCCGCGTTGATGCTGGAGGGGCCGGTGGAGCCGTTGCAGCCGCCGAGGTTATTGAGGCTGACGACAAAGAAACGCGTGGTATCGATGGCCTTGCCCGGGCCGATGCAGCTGTCCCACCAGCCCGGCTTGCGCTCGTCAGGGCTGTGGAAGCCGGCGGCATGGTGATGCCCCGACAGCGCGTGGCAGATCAGCACCGCATTGCTGCGCGCTGCGTTCAGTTCGCCGTAGGTCTCGTACACCAATTGGTAGTCGCCCAGGCTGCGGCCACAGGCCAGCGCCAACGGCTCGGCAAAGTGCTCGACCTGCGGCGTGACCAGACCAACGGAGTCTTCGGGAAAGGCGGTGGGCATCGACCCTGCTCTTGCAAAAAGGAGGCGCCAGTCTAAAGAGCACCGCCCCCTGCGGCAAGCGTGGGGGAGACAGGGTTGAATGCGGGTTCGTAGCCTTGCCTTTTCCAGGCATCGCGGCTGAAGCCGCTCCTACAGTGCCGCGCATTTTCATGTAGGAGCGGCTTTAGCCGCGATGCTTTTCAGGGCGATTCCAGGGGCGTTGTTACTCGCTGGCCTGCACCTGCCGAGCAGACGACGGCAAGGTCACCACTTTGCCTTGCCGCGAGATCGGTGCCGGCCGTCGCAGGGTGCGCAGCATTTCGTTGGCCTGGCTCAGTTGCAGTTCCAGATCCGTCATATAACGCAGCATCTGCTGGCTGCGCAGGCGCGCCTGCTGGGTGTTCTGCGCCAGCGACTTGAGCCGCAGCATATGGGTTTCCAGCAGCTGCTTGTGTTCCAGGGTGTGCTGCATCAGCGGCATCAGGGCGTCGGCGGCCCATTGCTCGACTTCGCGGCGCAGGCGCTGGTGCAGGCCGATCACTTCCTGCACCAGGGTGGCGAAGAAGCGTTTGGTCAGGGTGCGCTGCTCGGTGAGCAGGGTTTTCAGGTGCAGGCGGAACTGGTCAGCCTTGCCTTGCTGGGCCTTCAGCTCACGCTGGTAGCGCTTGATATTGAACTGCGGAGCGTCGACGCCGTGCAGTGGGTTCTCTTCGTTGTGGCGGCGATAGATGGCCGAAACCATTTTGTTGGCCATTTCCACTTCCTGGCCGAGGTTGGTCAGGTCGTGCTCCACCGAGCGGAAGAAATGCAGGATCGCCTGGTTGATGCCCAAGGTGGTCCAGCTGCCGGTGAGGTTGGCGCGCACCTTGTTCAGGTGTTCTTCCAGACGCTCCGGGCGTGCCGCGACACGCAGCAGATCGCCCTGACGCTTGAGCAGGCGCTGATTGGTTTTCAGCCCCAGCAGGCGGCGGTGGTGCTGGCTGTGATCGTCTTTGGTTTTGGCGGTCAGCTCGAACAGCAACTGGCCGTTGTCCTGTTGATGGTGGGTCAGCAGGGTCTGCTGTTCGCGCACCTTCTCCAGGCGCAGGTTGAGTACGTGCTGGCTGTTTTGCAGAAGGGCCAGTACCTGGTTGACCACGCGGTCTTCGAGCAGGCGTTCTTTCTGCGCCACGATGCGTTCGCAGAGCAGGGTTTCCAGATGACCCAACTGGCTGCGCTCGAGCAGCGGCAGGTCCTTGCGCACCTTGGCCAGCAGCGCCTGTTTGGCCGACAGCGGCAGCACATCTTCGACGCCGATGCCCAGTTGCTTGGCGGTGGCGGTCTGGATCTGGCTGATGGCGTTCTGCACAAAGGCATCGCCGGCGAGGTCGTCCCACAGCACGTCGATCTTGTTCAGCACGGCGAACAGGCTGGTCTGGGTTTCTTCGTCGAGCTGACGGATATGGGTTTGCCACACCGCCATATCGCTGGCCGTGACGCCGGTGTCGGCGGACAGCAGGAAGATGATCGCCTGGGCGCTGGGCAGCATCGACAGGGTCAGCTCCGGCTCGCTACCCAGGGCATTCAAGCCCGGAGTGTCGAGAATCCGCAGGCCCTGGCGCAGCAGCGGGTGGTCGAAATTGACAATGGCGTGACGCCAGGCCGGCACCAGCACCTGGCCGGGCTTGCCGGCGCTTTCCAGCATGTCCGGGTGAAAGCCCAGTTGAATGGCCTGTTCCACCGCCATTGGTTTGGTCTTCGCCACCTGAGTGAAGGCCTGCACCATATTGTCGGGATCGCTGACATCCAGGGGGATATTCACCCAGTGCCGCGGAATACGTTTGAACTGCGCCACGCTGGCATCGGCCATGCGCGTTTCGATGGGCAGCAAGCGGATATACGAGCGCTCGGAGCGGGGGTCGAAGAACAGTTCGGTGGGGCACATGGTGGTGCGCCCGGCGTGGGACGGCAGCATGCGCTGGCCGTACTCAGAGAAGAACAGGCTGTTGATCAGCTCGGTCTTGCCGCGGGAGAACTCGCCGACAAAGGCCAGGGTGATGTGATCGGTGCGCAGGGTGCGCAGCGCGCGGTCGAGCTTGGCTTCGACGGCTTCAGTGGTCAGACGGTTGTTGGCCAGCCAGCTGCGATAGCGCGTGATCTCGCGCATCAACTCGCGTTTCCAGGCTACGTATGCACTTACCTGTTGGCTGAGACGTTCCATGCTCATTCCTGCACTCCTGTCGGCAACGCATCCTGCGACTGATTTTGAAAGATCATCGGCTTGGCCATCAGCCGCTGCAAGCGGCGCAGCGGCACTCTGTGACGGGTGCACGCTAGAGCTGGCGGCTTGCCATTGGAGGGCATTATGCGGGAAGCGTCCTACGCGTCAATCAGCCTATCTAAAGCGCCCGCCTTAAGGTCGGGGAGCGTGACCGAGCGGTCTTTGAAAGCGTGGAGGCGGGGCGCTGTAGGTTGGGATGGTTCGCGTTCGGTGAGTGCAGCGCAGCCCAACGGACTTGGCAGGGTCCGTTGGGCTGCGCCTTCGGCTCAACTCAGCCCGGGTAGTTACAGGAGCATACGGAGGATGTCCGGCATGCCGGTCATCACCATCAGGTTCTGGATTACCAGCATGTCCAACAGCTTCAATGCCAGAAAGGCGAAGATTGGCGATAGATCCAGGCCGCCCATGCTCGGCAGAATGCGCCGGATCGGTGCCAGCACCGGCTCGCAGATCTGGTTCACCAGCTCCACGCCCGGATTGTGGCTGCCCTGGGCGACCCAGGAGAGGATCACGCTGATGATCAGGGCGAAAAAGAACACCTTGAGGAACAGCGCGGTGATGCCAATCATCGACCAGATCAGCATCTGCACCGGGTTGGCGAACATGCCGTAGGTGAGCAGGATGGTCAGGGCGATCAGAATGAACTGCAGCAGGATGGCCAGCACCAGGGAGGCGATATCCAGCCCGCCGAAGCCCGGGATGATCTTGCGCAGCGGCTTCAGCAGCGGCTGGGTGGCGCGCACGATGAACTGGCACAGCGGGTTATAGAAGTTGGCCCGCACCAGTTGCAGGATAAAACGCAACAGCACGATCAACAGATACAGGCTGCCAAGGGTTTGCAGGATGTAGACGGCAGCGGTGTTCAATCCAATCATCATCAGCTCCTTATTGGCCCAATTGCTCGGCCAGTTCCGCCGAGCGATGCGCTGCGGCGTTGAGTGCTTGCTCGACCAGGGCCTCGAAGCCGCCGGCCTGGAACGTCTTGATCGCCGCTTCGGTGGTGCCGGCCGGCGACGTCACACGGCGGCGCAGCTCGGCGGCATCCACATCGCTGGCCACCGCCATGCGTGCGGCACCCAGGGCGGTGTGCAGCGTCAGTTGCGCGGCGGTGGCAGCCGGCAGGCCGAGTTTTTCGCCGGCGGCGGTCATCGCCTCGATCAGCAGGAAAAAATACGCCGGGCCACTGCCGGAAACCGCGGTGACGGCGTCGATCAGCTGTTCTTCATCCAGCCACAGGGCCAAGCCTACCGCCGACAGCAATTGCTCAGCTTGCTGGCGCTGCGCGGCCGATACGCTGGCATTGGCGAACAGGCCGCTGACACCCTGGCGCAGCAACGCCGGGGTATTGGGCATGCAGCGCACGATAGGGCGGGTCGGGGCCTCGGCGGTGCTCAGCCAGGTCTGCAGGCTGGCGCAGGTGATGCCGGCGGCAATCGACACAATCAACTGGTTGCTGTGCAGTGCTGGTGCCAGCGCCAGGCATACGGTTTTCATTGCCTGTGGCTTGACCGCCAGCACCACCACATCGGCACCTTTCACCGCGTCGCTATTGTTGGCGAACACGCTGATGCCATGCTCGGCCGCAATCTTGCCGCGCTGCTCGGCACCGGGATCGCTGGCGCTGATCAAAGCGCTATCCATGCCCTGGGCACGCAGGCCGCCGATCAGACTGGCGGCCATGTTGCCGGCGCCAATAAATGCAATACGGGGGTTGCTCATAAAACGCTTCCTTTAATAAGGCAGGGGTGGCGATTGTTCATTGGCCGGGTTGGCCGCTTGCACTGTGACCGTAGTCGCGGGCACCAAACAGGGCCGTGCCGATGCGCACCCAGGTGGCACCTTCGGCAATCGCCGCTTCCAGGTCATGGCTCATGCCCATCGACAAGGTGTCGAGGCCGGGCAGGGCGAGGCTGCTTTGCAATTCACGTACCGTGGCGAACGCCTGGTGTTGGGCACCGACATCCTCGGTCGGCTCCGGGATCGCCATCAAGCCGCGCAATCGCAGGCGCGGCAACTGGGCAACGGCTGCCGCCAGGGCGGGCAGGTCGGCAGGCGTACAGCCGGATTTGCTCGCCTCGCCACTGACATTCACCTGCAGGCAGATATTCAGCGGCGGCAAGTGCGCGGGGCGTTGTTCAGACAGGCGTTGGGCGATTTTCAGGCGGTCCACCGAATGTACCCAGTCGAAATGCTCGGCTATGGCTTTGGTCTTGTTCGATTGGATGGGGCCGATGAAATGCCAAATCAAGGGCAGGTCGGTGAGTTCGGCCTGTTTGCCCAGGGCTTCTTGCAGGTAGTTTTCGCCGAAATCGCGCAGACCGGCAGCATGGGCTTGGCGAATGGCGTCGGCGGGTTTGGTTTTGCTTACGGCCAGCAGGCCGACTTGAGTGAAATCTCGCTGCGAGGCTTGCGCCGCCTCACGGATACGCTCACCGAGCTTTGCAATATTCTCTGCTATCGTGGACATTACCTACACCAGCCGCCTTGGTTCAGCGGCATTCTACCTGCTTGCTTGCCATTAGATGCTCGTCTTTAAGGAGTTCCATGGATATCACTGAGCTGCTCGCCTTCAGCGCGAAACAGGGCGCTTCGGACCTGCACCTCTCGGCGGGTTTGCCGCCGATGATCCGGGTCGACGGCGATGTCCGCCGGATCAACCTGCCGGCACTGGACCACAAGCAAGTGCATGCGCTGATCTACGACATCATGAACGACAAGCAGCGCAAGGATTACGAAGAGTTCCTGGAGACCGACTTCTCCTTCGAAGTCCCTGGCGTCGCACGTTTCCGGGTCAACGCCTTCAACCAGAACCGTGGTGCCGGTGCGGTATTCCGGACCATTCCATCCAAGGTTCTGTCCATGGAAGACCTGGGCATGGGCGAGATCTTCAAGAAGATTTCCGATGTGCCGCGTGGTCTGGTACTGGTCACCGGGCCCACCGGTTCGGGCAAGTCGACCACCCTGGCGGCCATGCTCGACTACATCAATAGCAACAAATACCACCACATCCTCACCGTTGAAGACCCGATCGAGTTCGTTCACGAATCGAAAAAGTGCCTGATCAACCAGCGTGAGGTGCACCGCGACACCCTCGGCTTCAGCGAAGCATTGCGCTCGGCCCTGCGGGAAGACCCGGACATCATCCTGGTGGGTGAGATGCGCGACCTGGAAACCATCCGCCTGGCACTTACTGCCGCGGAAACCGGTCACCTGGTATTCGGCACCCTGCACACCACCTCCGCAGCGAAAACCATCGACCGGGTGGTCGACGTGTTCCCCGCCGAAGAGAAGTCCATGGTGCGTTCCATGCTTTCCGAATCCTTGCAGTCGGTTATCTCCCAGACCCTGCTGAAGAAGATCGGCGGCGGGCGGGTGGCGGCCCACGAAATCATGATCGGCACCCCGGCCATCCGGAACCTGATCCGTGAAGACAAAGTGGCGCAGATGTATTCGGCGATCCAGACCGGCGGCTCGCTGGGCATGCAGACCCTCGACTCGTGCCTCAAGGGCCTGGTCGCCAAAGGTCTGGTTTCCCGCGATGCGGCGAAGGAAAAGGCGAAAACCCCGGAAAATTTCTGACGCATATCCCATCCTGCAGGTCTGCCCGCTTGGAAGTGCGCGGCAGACAGCAGAATATGCACAGCTTCTATTCGGCTATTTTTATAACGACAGGTTGCGCTACACGCGCGCAGCCAGTTGCCCCTATGGGGTAGCGGTAGCCTCCGGCTGCCGTGGCAAGGTTGCGTGATAGGCGAGAACTTCGATGGAATTTGAAAAGCTGCTGCGTTTGATGGTCGAGAAGGGCGGTTCGGACCTGTTTATCACCGCCGGTGTGCCGCCGTCGATGAAGGTCAACGGCAAGATCATGCCGATCACCAAGACGCCGATGTCGCCGGAGCAGGCCCGCGAGACGGTGCATGCGGTGATGAACGAGCAGCAGCGCCGCGACTTCGCGGAAAACCACGAATGCAACTTCGCCATCAGCGCCCGTGGCATCGGCCGTTTCCGCGTCAGCGCCTTCTACCAGCGCAACCTGGCGGGCATGGTGCTGCGGCGTATCGAAACCAATATTCCAACGCTCGAAGACCTCAAGCTGCCGGAGATTCTCAAGAAGCTGGCGCTGACCAAACGCGGTCTGGTGCTGTTCGTGGGCGCGACCGGTACCGGTAAATCCACCTCGCTGGCGGCGATGATCGGCTACCGCAACAAGAACAGCAGCGGCCACATCATCTCCATCGAAGACCCCATCGAATATATCCACCAGCACCAGAGCTGCATCGTCACCCAGCGTGAAGTGGGGATCGACACCGAATCCTTCGAAGTGGCGCTGAAGAACACCCTGCGCCAGGCCCCCGATGTGATCCTCATCGGTGAGGTGCGGACCCGCGAAACCATGGACCACGCCGTGGCCTTCGCCGAAACCGGGCACCTGTGTCTGGCCACGCTGCACGCCAACAACGCCAACCAGGCGCTGGATCGGATCATCAACTTCTTCCCTGCCGACCGTCAGCAGCAGGTGTGGATGGACTTGTCGCTGAACCTCAAGGCCATCGTCGCCCAGCAACTGATTCCGACCCCGGACGGCAAAGGCCGCCGCGCGGTGATCGAGGTGTTGATCAACACCCCGCTGGCCGCCGACCTGATCCGCAAGGGTGAGGTGCACGAGTTGAAAGCACTGATGAAGCGCTCCACCGAGCAGGGCATGCAGACCTTCGACCAGGCGCTGTACCAGCTCTATAGTCAGGGCGAGATCACCTACGAAGATTCCCTGGCCTACGCCGACTCGGCGAACGACCTGCGGCTGATGATCAAGCTTGGCTCGGAAACCGATGGCGATCACCTGACCACCATGTCCCAGGGCCTCTCGCTGGAAACCAGTGAAGAGGACAGCGGTCGGCGTTTCCGCTAACACCTGGTTAAATGAAAAGGGCTGCCACTGGCAGCCCTTTTTCGTTAGCGCGTCGTTACCCGAAGCTGGGGTTCGGTGCTCGGCAGCACGCGTTTGGCCAGGGCGTAGCGGGTTTTCCAATAAGGCTTGTTCAAGGTGTCGATGGTGACCGCCTTGCCGCGCCGTGGCGCATGGATAAAGCGGTCGTTACCCAGGTAGATGGCGACGTGGTTGACCCGCCCACCGCGAATATTGAAAAACAGCAGATCCCCTGGCTTTAGCGCATCGCGGGCCACTTTCTTGCCGTCGGTGCGGGCCATGGCATTGGAGGTGCGGGACAGGTCGACCGAGTCGATATCGTCAAACGCATAGCGCACCAGGCCGCTGCAATCGAAGCCTTTTTCCGGCGAACTGCCACCCCAGCGGTAGCGCACACCCAAGGTGTTCACGGCGCGACCGAGTACGACGCTGCTATTTTTGGCCGCTTCGCTGTTCGCCGCAGTAGCGGCATGGGCGCTGGTGCTGGAACTGGCGTCAGATGTCGCCGTGTGCCCAGTGGCGTGGGCTGGCAACGGCTGGTAGCGATTGCTTGCCACGCTATGGGTGGCGGCGACGGTCAGGGGTAAACACAGGCAAATGGATAGCCAGGTTTGTGGGAGGAAACGCATACGCAAAGCTCTTGTTTTCACTAATGCGCAACTTTATAACAGCTTTTTTGTTCATTTTTTGACCATTGGTCGATTGGAACTCTGGTCCGACGAACGAAAGACAGTGATAAACACCTGCTTTTTGCCAGCTTTGTAGTGACTAAACCTGAGCGTTTAGCTGCGCGTATATTCTCTCCTGCGCACACCCTCATCTGGCCCGGTTGGCGGTCGACGCTTTGCAGTTTTAGTCGAGATGCTGGGTCCCAGCCTTCTCTGGGGCGACGCAGGTTTGGGGGTATGCCGCCGTCATCCCCGCGAAGGCTGGGATCCAGACTCTGTCAGGAGTACCAATGCAGGGGCTGGAGTCGCAGGGCCGCCGCCTGCGAGGGAATTACGTTGAATCATGTGCGAGATGGTCGAGGCGCAACCCTTTGCCGTAGCCTGGGTCGAAGCTGTGTTCTTCACCCGGAGGCACTTATGAACGTACGTCAGGACACCCACAGCAAGCTGATGGGCTATCTGCTGTGGATTTTCGGCTTTCTCGGCTCGCACCGTTTTTACTACGGCAAGCCGGTGACCGGGACCATCTGGTTCTTCACCCTGGGTCTGCTTTTTGTCGGCTGGATCGTCGACTTGTTTCTGATACCGGCCATGGACGACGAAGCTGACCTGCGTTTCACTGCCGGCCCCCTGGATTACAGCGTCGCCTGGATTCTGCTGACCTTCCTTGGCATTTTCGGTGTGCACCGCATGTACCAGGGCAAATGGATCAGTGGTCTGATCTATCTGTGTACCGGCGGTTTGTTCTTCATTGGCGTGCTGTACGACTTCTGGACGCTTAACGATCAGATCTCGGAACGCAATGTTCGGCCGCTTTAGGTTCCTGTAGAAGCGGCTTCACCCGCGATAGCAGCAAGCACCTTGATGAATTTATCGCGGCTGAAGCCTGTGCGTTAAGCCAACAAAAAGCCCGCTAATAGGCGGGCTTTTTGTTTTGTGCGAGGGGTACGTCAGGCCTGATAGCTGATATGCCCATCCACCAGGGTGTAACGCACGGCTCCGGGCAGGCAGTGGCCAATAAACGGGCTGTTCTGGCCTTTGGAGAACCAGGTTTCGCCGGCCAGGGTCGAGGCGTGCGGGTCGAACAGCAGCACATCGGCCGGGCTGCCTACCGCCAGTTGTCCGGCTGGCAAACGCAGGGCGGCGGCCGGACCGGCGCTGAGGCGGGCGAGCAGGGTCGGCAGGTCGAGCAGGCCGTCTTGCACCAGGATCATGGCCAGCGGCAGCAGCAGCTCGACACTACTAATGCCCGGCTCGGTGGCGCCGAACGGTGCCAGCTTGGCGTCGGCCTCGTGGGGTTGATGGTGGCTGGCAATCGCCTGGATCACCCCAGACTTCACCGCGGCGCGCAGGCCGTCGCGGTCGGCGACGGTGCGCAGCGGTGGCTGCACGTGATACAGGCTGGAGAAATCGATCAACGCTTCATCAGTGAGGATCAGCTGATACAACGCCACATCGGCGGTCACCGGCAGGCCACGGGCCTGGGCACCGGCGATCAGCTGGGCACCACGGGCACTGGTGAGCTGGCTGAAGTGCGCGCGCACGCCGGTCTGCTCCACCAGCAACAGGTCGCGGGCCAGGGCCACGGTTTCCGCGGTTTCCGGAATGCCCGGCAAGCCGAGAAAGCTGGCCGTGGCACCTTCATGGGCCAGACCGCCCTCGGCCAGGTCGTGGTCTTGCGATTGCAGCACCACGGTAAGGTCGAAGGTGGCGGCGTATTCGAAGGCACGGCGGCGGGTGCGGTTGTTGCGAAAACTCTCCAGGCCATCGCCAAAGGCGACGCAGCCGGCATCGCGCAGGGCTACCAGTTCGGCCAGCTGCTCGCCGGCCAGGCCTTTGCTCAGCGCACCAATCGGGAACACCTTGGTGTGCCCGGCGCTGCGGGCGCGATCAAGCACCAGCTCGGCCACGGCCGGAGTGTCGAGAATCGGTTTGGTGAACGGCGGGCAGCACAGGCTGGTGATACCGCCGGCGGCGGCCGCCAGGGTTTCGCTGGCGATGCTGCCTTTGCGGCTGTAGCCCGGCTCGCGCAGGGCGACGTTGAGGTCGACCAGGCCCGGGCTGGCGATCAGGCCTTTGCCGTCGATGCTTTTATCGGCGCTGAAGCCGGCAGGTTGGTTGCCGATGGCGGCAATCTTGCCGTCAGCGATAAACAGGTCGCAGACCTGGTCCAGCCCACTGTTCGGATCGATAACGCGGGCGCCGAGGATTTCGATGCGCATCAGTTTTGCTCCTCAGCAGCTTGGTTCGCTTGGGCTTCCTGGTTGAGCAGGCGTTGGGTGGTTTGTCCGCTCATGGCCATGGACAGCACGGCCATGCGAATGGCGATGCCGTAGGTGACCTGGTTGAGAATCACCGATTGCGGGCCGTCGGCCACCGCCGACTCGATTTCCACGCCACGGTTGATCGGCCCCGGGTGCATGACCAAGGCATCGGGCTTGGCCAGTTTCAGGCGTTCGCTGGTCAGGCCGTACAGGCGGTAGAACTCGCCTTCGCTGGGCAGCAGGCCGCCAGTCATACGCTCGCGCTGCAGGCGCAGCATGATGATCACGTCGACGTCTTTCAGGCCTTCGGCAAGGTCAGTGTAGATATTCACCCCGTACTGCTCGATACCCACCGGCAGCAGGGTTTTCGGGCCGATCACGCGGATGTCCAGGCAGCCCAGGGTTTTCAGGGCGAGCATGTTCGAGCGCGCCACCCGCGAGTGCAGGATGTCGCCAACGATGGCCACCGAGAGATTTTCGAAACTGCCCTTGTGCCGGCGGATGGTGAGCATGTCGAGCATGCCCTGGGTCGGGTGCGAGTGGCGGCCGTCGCCCCCGTTGATGATCGCCATGTCCGGGCACACATGCTCGGCAATAAAGTGCGCGGCACCGGAGTCGGCGTGGCGTACGACGAAAATATCCGCGGCCATGGCTTCGAGGTTGCGCAGGGTGTCCAGCAGGGTTTCGCCCTTGCTGGTGGAGGAGGTCGATACGTTCAGGGTGATGACGTCCGCCGACAGCCGCTGGGCCGCCAGTTCAAAGGTGGTACGGGTACGCGTGGAGTTCTCGAAGAACACATTGCAGACCGTCTTGCCGCGTAGCAGCGGCACTTTCTTGACCGCGCGGGCACCGACTTCCAGGAAGGAGTCGGCGGTGTCGAGGATTTCGGTCAGCAACTCGCGAGGCAAGCCATCGAGCGAGAGAAAATGGCGCAGCTGGCCCTGGTCGTTGAGCTGCAGCGGGCGCTTGGCGTCGGTCGGCGTCATCGGGGAAGTCTCAGTGGGCGGCGGAGGCGGGGGCTTGGTGCTCGAGGGTGAGCGGTGCCGGGCCGAGCAATTTTACCCGCTCAAAGGGTGCCAGCGACAGGGTGGCACCGACCACATCCGGACGAATCGGCAGCTCGCGCGAGTTGAGGTCGAGCAGGTTGACCAGGGTTACGCTGGCCGGGCGACCGTAGTCGAATAGCTCGTTGAGAGCGGCGCGGATGGTGCGGCCGCTCATCAGCACGTCATCCACCAGCACCAGATGCTGGCCTTCGATCTCAAACGGCAGCGCCGAAGGGCGCACTTGCGGGTGCAGGCCGTTCTGGGTGAAGTCATCGCGGTAGAACGAGACGTCGAGAACGCCCAGCTCGGTGTCGCGGCCCAGTTCCTTGAGCAGCGCCTGGGCTACCCACACGCCACCGGTATGGATGCCGATAAAACGTGGCTCGGTAATCTGCCGGTTGGCCAGGTGTGCAGTCAGCGCGGCGGCCATTTGCGGCAGCAGCTCGGCGGGGTTGGGTAGCTTCATGGTCTCTCCTTGAATCGCAAAAACGCAGAGCTTCAGGCGTCGCTGTGTTCGGCCAGCCAGCCTTCCAGCAGCAGCGCGGCGGCGAGGGCGTCCACCGGGTTGTCTTTATAGCCGCCGCGTTGGCCCTGTTGCAGGCGCTCGCCCTTGGCGGCATAAGTGGTCAGACGTTCGTCGTGGGTGTGTACCGGCAGATTGAAGCGGCCATTGAGACGTCGGGCGAATTTTTCCGCGCGTTCGCTCATTTCACTGGGGCTGCCGTCCATGTTCAGTGGCAGGCCGACGACGATGGCGTCGGGTTGCCATTCGCGCACCAGGGCTTCGACTTTCTGCCAGTCCGGCACGCCGTTCTGGGCTTTCAGGACGCAGAGCTCGCGGGCCTGACCGGTGATCACCTGGCCGACCGCAACGCCGATCTGCTTGGTGCCGTAGTCGAAACCCAGCAGCAGACGCAGGGGTTTATCGGCCATCAGGCGTGTCCGGCTTGTGAGGTTAGCAGGCTGAGGTTGACACCCAGGCGTGCGGCGGCAGCGGCCAGGCGCTGGTCGTAGGGGAGGTCGAAGAGAATGTGCGGATCGGCCGGGCAGGTCAGCCAGGTGTTGTTGATCAGCTCGTCTTCCAGCTGTCCGGCTTCCCAGCCGGCGTAACCCAGGGCAATTACATGTTTCTGTGGGCCCTCGCCGTCGGCGATGGCGAACAGCACATCCTGCGAGGTGGACAGCGCCAGCTCGCCCAGTTCCAGGGTGGCCTGGAACTGCAGACCGGCCGGGTGCAGAACAAAGCCGCGGTCCGTCTGTACCGGGCCGCCGAAAAAGATCGGCAGGCTCTGGCAGATGGCCGGCGGCAGGGTGTCGGGGCGCAGTTGCTCAAGCACGTCGGCGAGGTTCAGGCCGTTCGGGCGGTTGATCACCAGGCCCATAGCACCTTCGGCGTTGTGCTCGATAAGGAAAGTAACGGTCTGCGCGAAATTCGGATCGGCCATGTGTGGCATGGCAATCAGAAAGTGGTTCTTCAGGTAGCTGGGATTGGCGTCTTTCATGGCGCGTAGTGTCGCCGCTGGTTGGTGGCCCTGACAAGCCGAGCCGGCCAATTGCTGAAGGCTAGCGGTGCTGCAGGCGCTTATTTGCTCGACAGCCGGTCACCGCGCTCGAAGCGCCAGGTGCGGATGATTTCCAGCCGGTCGATATCCGCCAGGTCGCCGCTGAAGGGCGAGAACGGTGCCGACAGGCGCACGATTTTCAGCGCGGCCTGATCCAGCAGCGGCTGGCCGGAAGATTCCAGAACCTGAACTTCATACAGGCTGCCGTCGCGGTTGATCGACACCAGCAGCCGCAAGCTGCCGTAGATACGCTGACGGCGGGCTTCGTCCGGGTAGTTGAGGTTGCCGACGCGCTCGACCTTTTTGCGCCACTCGTCTTTGTACCAGGCACCTTTGTCGCGCATGGTCGAGGCAGCGTTCAGGCGGTGGATTTTCGGACGCTTGGCGTATAGCTGTTGTTCCTGGGCGAGCTCCGCTTCCAGGCCGGAGATCTCCGACGATAGCTGTTCGCTATCGAAGGCCGGTGCCTTGCGGGCATCGGGCTGGGGTTTGGTTTCTTCGCGTTTGACCGGCGTTTTCTGCGGCTTGGGCGCAATAGTTGCCACCGCCGCTTTCGGCGCTTCCTGCTTGGTGGCAGGCGCTGGTGCGGTGGGCAGGGTGATGCGTTTGACTTCTTTGTCCTGGAACAGCGCCTGTTCGGTGGTCTTTGGTGCTGCTTTTTTGTCCAGGGTGCCGCTGCCCTGTTGGTTGTCCTGGGCCAAGTAGTCAGCCTCTTTGGGCGTTTCCTTGCTCTTGAAGGTGGACAGGGTGATTTCCAGGGTTTTGCTGATCTGGCTCGGCGGCACCAGGGTGAAGCTGACGCCGAGAATCAGCGCCGCGTGCAGCACGGCAGCGAGGAACAAGGTAAAGCCCAGCCGGTCCGCAGGGCGGACGCCGTAGTCAGCGAGTTCGGGCGGAAGGGCGGGTGAGTTCATCGCGCAACGGGGGTCGGTTCAGGTTGCCGCGCAGTCTGCCGAGGGCTCAGGGAAAAGTCCATGAAGCACTGCGCGCCTTGGTGACGCATTGGGCATTTCTGCGCTTTGCGTCTCGTACCGCTCTGCTGCGCCGCTTTTCACAGTTGGGCGCAACAGCGCGGCGCAGGGCTTAGCGGGCGTTGAGTTGCGCCGCGATGGCGTCCATCAGTTGCTCGCCGATCTTGGTATCGAAGGCGTTGTCGATTTCGCGGATGCAAGTCGGGCTGGTGACGTTGATTTCCGTCAGGTGCTCGCCAATCACGTCCAGGCCAACAAACAGCAGGCCCTTCTCGCGCAGGGTCGGGCCGACCTGGGCGGCGATCCAGCGGTCGCGTTCGGTCAGGGGACGGGCTTCGCCACGACCGCCGGCCGCCAGGTTGCCGCGGGTTTCCCCGGTCGCCGGAATACGCGCCAGGCAATAAGGTACCGGCTCGCCATTAATCATCAGAATGCGTTTGTCGCCATCCTTGATCGCCGGCAGGTAGGCCTGCGCCATGATCTGCTGCTGGCCGAGGTTGGTCAGGGTCTCGAGAATCACCGACAGGTTCGGATCGCCCTCGCGGTGGCGAAAGATCGAGGTTCCGCCCATGCCATCCAAGGGTTTGAGAATGATGTCACGGTGCTGTTTGGCAAACTCGCGCAGAATGTCGGCGCGGCGGCTGACCAGCGTCGGTGGCGTGCAGTGCGGGAATTGCGTGGCAAACAACTTTTCGTTGCAGTCGCGCAGGCTCTGGGGGCGGTTGACGATCAACACCCCGGCTCGCTCGGCTTGCTCCAGCAGGTAGGTGCTGTAAACGAACTCCATGTCGAAGGGCGGATCCTTACGCATCAGGATCACATCCAGATCGCTCAGAGGCGCGTCGGCTTCATCGCCCAGCTCGAACCAGCGTTGCGGATCAGCGAAAACTTGCAGGGGGCGCATGCGCGCCTTGGCAACTCCGGCGACCTGGTACAGATCGTGCTGTTCCATGTAGAACAATGACCAACCACGGGCCTGAGCGGCCAGTAGCATGGCCAACGAGCTGTCCTTTTTATAGGAAATGCCCGAGATTGGGTCCATGACTATGCCGAGGCGAACGCTCATGGGGTGAATCCTCCGCAAAACGAATGCGACAGCTGAAATGTGTCGCGACTAGACTGTGTGGCGGCAGAGTGGCGCTGGCGACCACTTCGGTCAAGGAAAAACCTTACGCTTCTGGGGCTTATAGATTGCTTCTAGAGAGTGTGCTAAAAAGGCCTACGATTGGGTCGCAGCCCGGAGCTGGTAGGCCTCAGGCGCACTGAAAACGTAGAAAAATAACGACTCATCGAGGCGATGGTAGGGCGAACATGGAACAGCATTCCGAAGGATTAAGGGTCATGGTCATCGACGATTCGAAAACGATTCGTCGCACTGCTGAGACCCTGCTGAAAAAGGTGGGTTGTGAGGTGATCACTGCCGTCGATGGTTTCGATGCGCTGGCCAAGATCGCTGATACACACCCCAATATCATTTTTGTCGACATCATGATGCCGCGGTTAGATGGCTATCAAACCTGCGCCCTGATCAAAAATAACAGTGCTTTCAAATCCACCCCGGTAATCATGTTGTCCTCCAAGGACGGTCTGTTCGATAAGGCCAAAGGCCGTATCGTGGGTTCCGATCAGTACCTCACCAAACCTTTCAGTAAGGAAGAGCTGCTCGGTGCCATCAAGGCTCATGTCCCAGATTTCACCCCGGTGGAACAAGCATCTTGACGTTCGACCGCTAGGGCGGTGACGCAAACTTCCATAGGGATACACCATGGCTCGCATTCTGATTGTTGATGACTCCCCCACCGAGATGTACAAGCTGACTGCCATGCTCGAAAAGCATGGTCATCAGGTACTCAAGGCGGAAAACGGCGCTGATGGCGTGGCTCTGGCCCGCCAGGAAAAGCCCGACGCAGTGTTGATGGATATCGTCATGCCGGGCCTCAATGGCTTCCAGGCCACCCGTCAACTCACCAAAGATGCTGATACCAATCACATTCCGGTGATTATCGTCACCACCAAGGACCAGGAAACCGATAAGGTCTGGGGCAAGCGCCAGGGCGCGCGCGACTACCTGACCAAACCGGTGGACGAAGACACGCTGCTGAAAACCTTGAATGCGGTGCTGGCGGGCTAAGCCGCCACCACGCACATAAAAACTAGAAGGTTCAGGCCGACATGTCGGATGTACAGACTCCCTTTCAGCTTCTCCTCGAGATCGACCAGCGTTGTCGACTGCTGGCTGCCGGCTTGCCGTCGCAGCGTGCCGTGGTGCAGACCTGGAGTGGAATCGGTTTTCGCATGGGCGAGCGCCTGTTCGTAGCACCGATGGGTGAAATTGGCGAAGTGCTGCACGAACCACGGTTTACCTTGCTGCCCGGCGTGAAAAGTTGGGTGAAAGGCGTGGCCAACGTACGTGGGCGCTTGTTGCCGGTAATGGATATGTGTGGCTACTTCGGTACCGAGCTTTCGCCTTTGCGCAAGCAGCGGCGGGTGCTGGTGGTAGACCACCATGATGTTTTCGCTGGCCTGACCGTCGATGAAGTGTTTGGTATGCAGCACTTCCCGGTGGACAGCTTTACCGAGCAGTTGCCAGCGCTCGAAGCGGCTATTGAGCCCTTCATACATGGGGTTTTTCAACGCGAGCAGCCATGGTTAGTGTTCAGCCCTCACGCGCTGGCACAGCATCCGGGCTTCCTCGACGTTGCGTTCTGATTGATTAGGTTGGGTCGGCATTTGCCGGCCCTTTGGCGTTACACGGGAAAACGTAGTGCGGTGGGTCCAGGCGGGGGCCAAATAAATGAAAAAATTAAACGCAGGCAATCTATTGGCTGGAGTGCGTAGTAGCTCGTTGATCGCGGGGCTGTTTATCGTCCTGATCGTTTCGATCGTGTTGCTCTTCGCCAACTTCGCCTACATCAACACCCAGTCGAACTACGACAAGGAATACATCAGCCACTCCGGTGAGCTGCGTGTACTTTCCCAGCGTATTGCGAAGAACGCCACGGAAGCGGCAGCGGGCAAGACAGAGGCTTTCGCCCTGTTGAAAGACGCGCGCAACGACTTCGAAAAGCGTTGGAGCTTCCTGGTCAGTGGTGACAACAGCACCGGCCTGCCGCCTGCACCTGCCATCGTCAAGCCAGAAATGGACGCGGTGCAGCAAGACTGGGACGGCCTGCGTAAAAACGCTGACGCCATTCTGGCCAGCGAACAAACCGTACTGTCCCTGCACCAGGTAGCCGCCACACTGGCCGAAACCATTCCGCAGCTGCAGGTCGAGTACGAAGAAGTGGTCGACATCCTGCTGGAAAGCGGTGCGACCGCTGCCCAGGTGTCGGTTGCCCAGCGCCAGTCGCTGCTTGCTGAGCGTATCCTCGGTTCGGTGAACAAGGTACTGGCCGGTGACGAAGACTCGGTACAAGCCGCCGACATGTTCGGTCGTGACGCCAGTCTGTTCGGTCGCGTACTCAAGGCGATGATCGAAGGCAACGCGGCCATGAAGATCACCAAGGTCAGCGACCAGGAAGCCCTGGAGCGTCTCTCCGAGATTTCCGAGCTGTTCGAATTCGTATCCGGTTCGGTAGACGAGATTCTCGAAACCTCGCCTGAACTGTTCCAGGTTCGTGAGTCGGCCAGCAGCATCTTTACCGTTTCGCAAACCCTGTTGGACAAAGCCTCCAAGCTGGCCACCGGTTTCGAAGGCCTGGTCGGTTCCCGTTCGCTGAACACCCTGGCCGGCTATTTGCTGGGCTTGCTGGCCATCGGCTCGATCATGCTGATTGGTCTGGTAATGGTTCAGAGCACCCGCAGCCGACTGGCTGAAACCGCTGAGAAAAACGAACGTAACCAGGCGGCGATTCTGCGACTGCTCGACGAAATCGCCGACCTCGCGGACGGTGACTTGACCGTAGCCGCGACCGTAACCGAAGACTTCACCGGTGCCATCGCTGACTCGATCAACTACTCGATCGACCAGCTGCGCGACCTGGTAGCCACGATCAACTTGACCGCTGTACAGGTGGCCGCCGCCGCCCAGGAAACTCAGGCTACGGCGATGCATCTGGCTGAAGCATCCGAACACCAGGCGCAAGAAATTGCCGGTGCATCGGCGGCGATCAACGAAATGGCCGTGTCCATTGACCAGGTATCGGCGAACGCCTCGGAATCCTCCGCGGTAGCGGAACGTTCCGTAGCCATCGCCAACAAGGGTAACGAGGTGGTGCACAACACCATCACCGGCATGGATAACATCCGTGAGCAGATCCAGGACACTTCGAAGCGTATTAAACGTCTCGGTGAATCGTCCCAGGAGATCGGTGACATCGTTAGCCTGATTAACGACATTGCCGACCAGACCAACATCCTCGCACTGAACGCCGCGATCCAGGCATCCATGGCCGGTGACGCCGGTCGAGGCTTCGCCGTGGTAGCGGACGAGGTACAACGCCTCGCAGAACGTTCCTCTGCTGCAACCAAGCAGATCGAGGCGCTGGTTAAAACGATTCAGACCGACACCAACGAAGCGGTTATCTCCATGGAGCAGACCACTTCCGAAGTAGTGCGCGGTGCACGTCTGGCGCAAGACGCCGGTGTGGCACTGGAGGAGATCGAAAAGGTATCCAAGACCCTCGCGGCCTTGATCCAGAACATCTCCAACGCCGCCCGTCAGCAAGCGTCCTCCGCTGGCCATATCTCCAACACCATGAACGTGATCCAGGAGATCACCTCGCAGACGTCCTCGGGTACCACCGCTACCGCCAAGAGCATTGGTAACCTGGCCAAGATGGCCAGTGAGATGCGTCGTTCGGTTTCTGGTTTTACCCTGCCAGAAGCAGCGGACCAGGCCTGATCGAGGGGAGCGCGATGACCTGATAGGGTCATCGCCACTGGGCCATGAGCGAGGGAGACGGCATGCAACCGAGCGGGGCGCCGGGTGGGGCTTGGTCTCTGAAGCCCCTGGTCGATATGACGCCGGCAGAATTCCACGACTGGCAGGCGTTGCTCGAAGAGCGCACCGGCGTGGTGATCAACGAACAGCGCCAGGCCTTTTTGCAGACCAATCTCAGCGCGCGCATGCGTGAGCTGGATGTACCGGACTATGCCAGCTACTACCGGCAGGTTACCGATGGTCCGCGTGGCGCTGTGGAGTGGTCGACCCTGCTGGATCGCCTGACCGTTCAAGAAACCCGTTTTTTTCGCCATCGCCCTTCGTTCGAAGTGCTTGAGCAATACCTGGCGTTGCGCCTGGCGCGCGCCCAACCCGGCGAGCAGCCGTGGGCTTTGTGGAGCGTCGGTTGCTCCAGCGGTGAAGAACCTTACTCCCTGGCGATCAGTGCCGCGGAGGTGTTGCGTGATAGCGAGTTGCCTGGCCACTTCGGTGTAACCGGCACGGATATCAGCATGAATGCGTTGAGCAAAGCGCGGGAGGCCGAGTACTCCGCGCGTAAGTTCGAGCAGATGGATATAGACCTGTGCGAGCGCTACTTCGACGCGCAGGACGATGGTCGTTTGAAAGTAATACCGAGCCTGGCGGCGCGTGTCTGCGTAGCCCGGCTCAACGTGCTGGAGTTGGCGAAAGCGCCGATGACCGGCATGGATGTCATTTTCTGTCAGAACTTGCTGATCTATTTTCGTCGCTGGCGTCGCCGCGAGATCCTCAACCGCCTGGCTGAACGCCTTGCGCCAGGTGGTCTGTTGGTAGTCGGCGTCGGTGAAGTGGTCGGTTGGCAGCACCCGGACCTGGAGCCGGTGGCCGACGAGCGAGTGCTGGCTTTTACCCGAAAGGGGTAACGTGCGGTTTATGAGTGGAGTTGCTATGGGTGATCGGCACGATTATGTCGCCCTGGAGTGGGTTAAAGGCGAGATCGCAGAAACCCTGAAACAGGCACGGCAGGCCCTTGAGGCGTTCGTTGAGAACCCCGAGGACTCGACGCGCATGCGTTTTTGCCTGACCTATGCGCATCAGGTGCATGGCACTCTGCAAATGGTGGAGTTCTACGGCGCAGCCTTGCTCGCCGAAGAAATGGAACACCTCGCCCAGGCGTTGATGGAAAACCGCGTGAGCAACCAGGGTGAAGCCCTCGAAGTGCTGATGCAGGCCATTCTGCAACTGCCGGTTTACCTGGACCGCATTCAGACCGCGCGGCGCGACCTGCCGATGGTGGTCTTGCCGCTGTTGAACGACCTGCGTTCGGCCCGTGGCGAAAAACTCCTGTCGGAAACCAGCCTGTTCTCCCCGGACATGACCGTGCGTCAGCCGGCGCTGTCGGCTGATTCCCTGGCCCAACTGCGTACCGCCGAACTGCCGGTACTGCTGCGCAAACTGCGGCAGATGCTGCAGATGGCCCTGATCGGGGTGATCCGCAACCAGGACCTGGGCACCAACCTCGGCTATATGGCCCGTGTATTCGCGCGCCTCGAAGTACTGTGCAAAGACGCGCCCCTGGGCCCGCTGTGGCAGATCGCTTCCGGTATCGTCGAAGGATTGTCCAACGGCAGCGTGCTCAACGGCAGCTCCGTGCGCACCCTGCTGCGCCAGGTCGATAAAGAACTCAAGCGCTTGCTGGAACAAGGTGCCGATGGCATCAACCAGGCCGCGCCGGACGAGCTGACCAAGAACCTGTTGTTCTACGTCGCCAAGTCCACCACCCAATCGCCCCGCATCCGTCACCTGAAAGAACAGTACCGCCTGGATGAAGCGCTGCCCGACGACGATATCGTCGACGAAGAGCGCGCTCGCCTGGCCGGCCCGGACCGTGACGCCATGCGTTCGGTGGTCGCCGCCCTGTGTGAAGAGCTGGTGCGCGTCAAAGACAGCCTTGATCTCTTTGTACGCAGCGACCGCAGCAAGGTTGCCGAGCTGGACAGCCAACTGGCCCCGCTGAAACAAATCGCCGACACCCTGGCGGTGTTGGGTTTTGGCCAGCCGCGCAAAGTCATTCTCGACCAGATCGACGTGGTTCATGGTCTGTCCCTCGGTCAGCGTGAACCAAGCGACGCGGTGCTGATGGATGTGGCCGGTGCGCTGCTCTATGTAGAAGCGACCCTGGCCGGCATGGTCGGCCCCGCCGAAGACGGCCGCCGTGAAGAAAGCCACCTGCCGACCACCGACGTGGGGCAGATCCACCAACTGGTGATCAAGGAAGCGCGCAACGGCCTGGAACAGGCCAAAGACGCCATCATTGAATTCATTGCCTCGCAGTGGAACCACGAACACCTGGCCCGCGTGCCGGAACTGCTGACCCAGGCCCGTGGTGGTCTGGCGATGATTCCGTTGGAACGCGCCGCCGCACTGCTGAACGCCTGCAACCGCTACATCCAGGAACAACTGCTGGCGCGCAAAGCCGTGCCCAACTGGCAGAGCCTGGACACCCTGGCTGATGCGATCACCAGCGTCGAGTATTACCTGGAACGCCTGAGCGAAGACCATGCTGCCCAGGGCGACCTGATTCTCGACGTCGCCGAGGAAAGCCTGGAAAACCTGGGTTACCCGCTGAAAGAAAAGCCGTCGATCCTTGATCGCGTCGAGCCCGAGGCGGAAACCTTCGCACCGCTGGCCGACCCGATGCACGACATCGACGTGCTGGTCGACGAGCCCGAAGTGGCCGCTGAGGCGGATGTTGCGCCGGTCGCGGAAACTGCCTTTGAAGCCGAGTCATCGTCGTTCGAATCCGACTTCGGCGTCATCGAAGAAAGCTTCAGCCTCGAGGACCTGCCGGTCGCCGACACCCAGCCTGCGGCTGACAGCGGTGACGTGGGCGGCATCGAATTCTCCCTCGACGATCTGCCAGTCGCCCTGCCCGCTGATGAAAGCGAACTGAGCCTGGAGTTCGGCGAGCTGCAAAGCGCCGAACCGCTCGCCGCCGACGGTGACGAGCCGCTGAGCCTGGAAGACAGCTGGAGTCTCGAAGAACTGCCGGCAGCGCCTGGCGATATGGTCGACCTGAGCGCCTTCGATGAGGTCCAGGACCGCGCCGAGCTGCCAAGCCTGGACCTGGCCGAAGAGGTGCCGGAATGGAACGCCGACACCAGCCTCGAGCTGGAAGAGCTGACGCTGGAAGTCCCCGCTGACGAAGCGACGCTGGAAGAACTGACCCTCGACGATCTCAACAACCCGGCCGACTGGAACGAAGCCCAGCTGGCTGAGCTGGAATTGCCGGAAGTCGATCTGCCGGGCGTTGCAGAGCCAGCCCCGGTCGCCGCCCCGACGGAAAAACCGCTGTCGATGGCTGACGTCATGGCCACGCCGGTGCAGGCGATCAATCCGCCAGCCCAGGACGTGCCGCCGAGCCTGCTGCCGCCGCCGGAAGGTGAAGAGCCCATCGACGAAGACCTGCTGGAAGTCTTTATCGAAGAAGTTGGCGAGGTGCTGGAAACCATCGCCGAGTACCTGCCGCAATGGCGTGCAGATACCGACAACAAAACCGCCCTCAGCGAAGTGCGTCGCGCCTTCCACACCCTTAAGGGCAGTGGTCGCATGGTGCGCGCGCTGATTATCGGCGAGCTGGGTTGGGCCATCGAAAACCTGCTGAACCGCGTGCTCGATCGCAGCATTCAGCCGGGCGAAGAAGTGCAGCAAGTGATTGCTGACGTAGTGGCGCTGATGCCGTCGCTGGTCGACGAGTTCGCCGCCAAGGCCCAGCGTCAGCGTGATGATGTGGATGCCCTGGCCGCCACCGCCCACGCTTTGGCCAAAGGCCAAGTCGTCCCAAAACGTGAAGCCCCGGTGCCCGTGCAGGCAGCTGACGCCGTGGGCGCAACCGTTGCTAGCGCACCCGCTGCCGCTGCGGCAACCGACGTCGAGGCGCTGGATCCACAGCTGATCGAGATTTTCCGCAATGAAGCGGAAACCCATCTGGACACCTTGGTCGGCTTCCTGGCCGACTGCGCCCAGGAGTTGCCGCAGGAAATCACCGATAACCTGCAGCGCGCCTTGCACACCCTCAAGGGCAGCGCCCATATGGCCGGCATTCTGCCGATTGCCGAAATCGCTACCCCGCTGGAAAAACTGGCGAAAGAGTTCAAGACCAACCTGATCCCGATGGACCTGGCCGAAGCCGAGTTGCTGCACACCGCCGAGCAACTGTTCCGGCGTGGTCTGGAGCAGCTCGAAAGCAACCCGCTGGCACCTATCGAAGGCGCCGCCGAGTTCCTTGAACGCGTCAACATCCTGCATCAGGAACGCCTGGAGTCGGCCCAATCGGCCCGCCAGGACCTGCAAGGCAGCGATCAGCGTGATCCGCAACTGATCGGTATCTTCCTTTCCGAAGGCATGGACATCCTGCTGGACGCCGAGGACCTGCTGCGCAAATGGCGCGCGCACCCCTCCGAGCGTCAGGAGCTGAGTGCCCTGCTGGACGAACTGACCACCCTCGGCCGTGGCGCGGAAATGGCCGAACTGCCGCAGATCGATGAGCTGTGCGAGGCCCTGCTGGACCTCTACGGTGCCGTCGAAGAAGGCAGCCTGGCCGTTAGCGAACGCTTCTTCAGCGAAGCCGAAAGCGCCCACGAAGCGCTGATCAGCATGATGGATCAGGTAGCTGCCGGCCTGCAGGTAACTGCCGAGCCGCAACGCGTCGAAGCCCTGCGCCAACTGCTGGGCGAAGCCCTCGACCCGCAAACCCTGGCGCTGCTCAGCCCGGGTGGTGAGTCGGGGCTGAATATCGTCGAACTGGACGCCGCCACCTCCGAGCTGCAGCTGGCCGAGTGGGACAGCCAGCCGGCCAACGATGAGCCTGCACAGGAATACGACCTGTCGGCCTTCGATGCCCTGCCGAATGTGGAAGAGCTGCCGGCGCTGGACGATCTGCCAACCTTTGAACAGCTGCCCGTTGCAGACGTGTTGCCGGCGGTTGAAGAGCTGGCCGCTATCGAGCCGGCTCCCGAGCCGATTGCGCCTGCTCCTGTTGCCGCCCCCGCTCCGGAGGAAGAAGCCGACCCGCTCGATGCCGAGATGGTGGAAATCTTCCTCGAAGAGGCGGTGGATATTCTGGAAAGCTCCGGTCAGGCCCTGGACCGCTGGCTCGGTGAGCCGGATAACAACCTGGCCCTGTCCTCCTTGCTGCGCGATCTGCACACCCTCAAAGGTGGCGCGCGCATGGCCGCCATTCGCCCCATCGGCGACCTGGCCCACGAGCTGGAAACCCTTTACGAAGGCCTGGTGGACCGTCGTTACAGCTACTCGCCGGTGTTGGCCGGCCTGCTGCAACGCAGCCACGACAAACTGGCGGTGCTGCTGGATCAACTGCAGGCCAACCAGCCGCTGCACGACCCGGATGCATTGATTCAAGACATCCGTAGTTTCCGTAAGGGCGGTGCGCAGAGCCTTTCCGCTGCGGCGGTTATTCTCGACGACTTCGAAGAGCCGCTGGAACTGGTCGAGCTTTCGCTGCCTAGCGAAGCGCCGAGCGCCGAAGCCGAGCTGATTGCCGCCGAAGACGAACTGGAAGCGCTGCCGCTGATCGAGCCGGTAGAAGACCAGCTCGACCCCGAAGTCATCAGCTTTGAAGAAGTGGCCAGCACCCCGGAATTCAGCGCCGACGATCTGCACCACGCGCTGCCCGAGGGCGAGCTGCTGGAAGCCGACACCGCATTGCCGGAGCTGGAGATCAGCGAACCGGTTGACGAGCCAGGCGAAAGCTTTGAACTGAGCGATCTCGAGCCAGCACCAGGCGTTGATCTTGAGCTGACTGCCGAGCCTGAGCCGGTTGAGCCAGAGCTTGTCGAGCCCGAGCTTGTTCAGCCTGAACTGGTTGAGCCCGAAGTCGTAGAAGCCGAGCTGGTTGAGCTGCAGCCTGCCGCGCCTGAATGGGTCGAGCCCAAGCCGCAGCCCGTGGTCTACGAAACTCCAGCACCCACCGCCTTCGATGACGAGCGCGATCCGGAGTTGGTGGAAATCTTCCTCGAAGAAGGTTTCGACATTATCGACAGCTCCAGTGCCGCCCTGCAGCGCTGGAAAGACGATCTGGACAACAGCCTTGAGCTGGAGTCCCTGCAACGTGACCTGCACACCCTCAAAGGTGGTGCACGGATGGCCGAGATCCGCGAAATCGGTGATCTGGCCCACGAGCTGGAATTCCTTTACGAAGGTCTGGGCGATGGCCGTCTGCGCGCCAGCACGGGTCTGTTCGGTTTGCTGCAAAGCTGCCACGACCGCCTGGCGGTCATGCTCGAAGCGGTGCGCGACAAGCGTCACGTGCCGAGCGGCGAAGACCTGATCGAAACGATCAAACGCTTCCGCGCCAATCCGGATGAGCAACTGAGCATGCCGTCTGCCGTGCATCTGGTGGCTGCTGCCGCGGAGCCGGTGGTTGAAGACGCTGAAGATGACGACATTCTGGATATCTTCCTGGAAGAGGCCGACGACCTGCTGGAAAGCATGGAAAGCGCCATCGGCCGTTGGGAAGAGAAGCGCGATGACAGCGACGCCGTCGATGACATGCTGCGCATCCTGCACACCCTCAAAGGCGGTGCCCGCCTGGCTGGGCAGAAGACCCTGGGCGATCTGACCCACAACCTGGAACAGCACCTGACCGAAGCGCAGCAACAAGGCGCGCCATGGCCGGAAAGCCTGTTCCTCGATGTGCAGTCCGGTTTCGAAGGCTTGCAGGGTGAGCTCGACCAACTGCGTCAGCGGGTCAACGACAACCTCGCCGCCGAACTGGAACATGCCAGCCACGAGCCGGCGGAATCGCCAGCGCCGGCAGCGCCGACGCTGCCTGCGGTACGCACCCTGGCCAACCCGATTGTCGCCGCCAGCGAGTTCTCCAACGCGCCGGCTGCCGCCAAGGTCCTGCCATTTGTGCGCCGCGCTCAGGAAGCGGCGCTGGATGCTGCGGCCCGTCGCGCGCCGCAAGAATTGGTGAAAGTACCGGCCGATCTGCTCGAAGGCCTGGTGAACCTGGCCGGTGAAACCTCGATCTTCCGTGGTCGGGTTGAACAGCAGGTGAGTGACTTCGGTTTCACCCTCGGTGAGATGGAAGCCACGATTGACCGGGTACGCGACCAATTGCGTCGTCTGGACATCGAAACCCAGTCGCAGATCATCAGCCGCATCCAACTCGAAGCCGAGCGCGTGGGCTACGAAGATTTCGACCCGCTGGAAATGGACCGTCACTCGCAGCTGCAGCAGCTTTCCCGTGCGCTGTTCGAGTCGGCCTCCGACTTGCTGGAACTGAAAGAAACCCTGGCCGCGCGTAACCGCGATGCGGAAACCCTGTTGCTGCAACAGGCGCGGGTCAACACCGAACTACAAGAAGGCCTGATGCGTACGCGCATGGTGCCGTTCGATCGTCTGGTGCCGCGTCTGCGCCGGATCGTCCGTCAGGTAGCCAGTGAGTTGGGCAAGCAGGTCGAGTTCGTGGTCGGCAACGCCGATGGCGAGATGGACCGTACCGTTCTCGAACGTATCGTCGCGCCGCTGGAACATATGCTGCGTAACGCCGTCGACCACGGTATCGAGCCGAGCGACGTGCGTCGCGCAGCGGGCAAGAGCGAGCAGGGCAATATTCGCCTGAGCCTGGGCCGCGAGGGTGGCGACATCGTTCTGACCCTGGCCGACGACGGTGGCGGCATCAAGCTCGAAGCGGTGCGCCGCAAGGCCATCGAGCGCGGCATGATGGACAGCGCCTCGGACCTTACTGATTACGAAGTGCTGCAGTTCATTCTGGAAGCCGGTTTCTCCACCGCCGAGAAGGTTACGCAGATCTCCGGTCGTGGCGTGGGCATGGACGTGGTGCACTCCGAGGTGAAGCAGCTCGGCGGCTCCATGAGCATCGAGTCGACCCCGGGCGAAGGCACCACCTTCCGCATCCGTCTGCCCTTCACCGTATCGGTGAACCGTGCGTTGATGGTGCTTTCCGGTGAAGACCTGTACGCCATTCCGTTGAATACCATCGAAGGTATCGTGCGGGTGTCCCCGTACGAGCTGGAAGCCTACTACGCACCCGATGCGCCGCGTTTTGAATACGCCGGCCAAGCCTACGAGCTGCGTTACCTGGGCGACCTGCTGAACAACGGCCAGCAACCCAAGCTGGTGGGCCAGAGCCTGCCGCTGCCAGTGATCCTGGTGCGTTCCAGCGACCACGCGGTGGCCGTGCAAGTGGACTCCCTGGCCGGTTCTCGCGAGATCGTGGTGAAGAGCCTCGGCCCGCAGTTCGCCGGCGTGCACGGGATTTCCGGTGCAACCATCCTCGGTGACGGTCGCGTGGTGGTAATTCTCGACCTGCTGGCGACCATCCGGGTTCGCCATGCGCACCTGCTCAACCTGATGCAGACCCGCACCGTAAGCCGTGTCGCCTTGCCAGCGGAGCTGGAAGTGGAACGTCCGACCCTGGTCATGGTGGTCGACGATTCGGTAACAGTACGCAAGGTCACCAGCCGTCTGCTGGAACGTAACGGCATGAACGTGCTGACGGCCAAGGACGGCGTGGACGCCATCTCGCTGCTGCAAGAGCACAAGCCCGACATCATGCTGCTGGACATCGAGATGCCGCGCATGGACGGTTTCGAAGTGGCCAACCTGGTGCGCCACGACGAGAGCCTGAAAGATCTGCCGATCATCATGATCACCTCACGTACCGGTGAAAAACACCGCGAGCGGGCGATGAACATCGGCGTCAACGACTACCTCGGCAAGCCGTACCAGGAGTCGTTGCTGCTGGAGACCATCGCCAGGTTGGTGGCTGAACATCCGGTCAAGCGCACATGACGGAAAAAAACGCCGCGCGCATAGCCGTTCTGGCCGACACCTCGCTGCAGCGCCATGTGCTGCAGCAGGCGTTGACCGGTAGCGGTTACAACGTGGTGCTTAACACCGATCCGGCGCGTCTGGATAGCGAGACGCTGGCCACCTGCGAAGCCGATCTGTGGCTGGTGGACCTGGCGCAGTCGGACGATTCGCCGCTGGTCGACAGCCTGCTGGAACGGGCCGACGTGCCGGTGCTGTTTGGCGAAGGCCATGCGCCGGAGCGTCACTCGGAAAACTACCCGCGCTGGGAACGGCGTCTGGTGGGCAAGCTCAAGCGTCTGGTGGGCGATCCTGCCCAGGCGGTGGGGCCGAGCCTGCAAGCCTTGTTTGATGAGGCTCAGCGTCCGGCTCGCCTGGACTTGCCGACGGCCTTGGCCAACACCCCCTTGGCAGCTGGTGCGCCGGCGCGTCAGGTGTGGCTGCTGGCCGCGTCCCTCGGTGGTCCGGCAGCGGTGAAGGCGTTTCTCGATGCCTTGCCCGGTGGCCTGCCGATCGGTTTTATCTACGCCCAACATATCGATGCCAGCTTCGAAGCCACCTTGCCGCAGGCCGTTGGCCGCCACAGCCAGTGGCATGTGAACCCGGCGCGCCAAGGCGACCCGGTGCGCTGTGGTGAAGTGGTGGTGGCACCTATTCAGTACGAACTGGGTTTCGCCGAAGACGGCGCGATGTTGATCGCCGACCGTGGTTGGCCGGAACCCTATAGCCCTTCTATCGACCAGATGATGCTCAACCTGGCCCAGCATTTTGGTGCCATGAGTGGCGTGATCGCCTTTAGCGGCATGGGCAGCGACGGCAGTGCCGCAGCGGCTTATGTGCGTCGCCAGGGCGGCGCGATCTGGACTCAGCGCGCCGAAAGCTGCGCCTGCGCAAGCATGCCCGACAGCCTGCGCGAAGGTGGTTACAGCACCTACAGCGGCGACCCGCGTGAACTGGCGGAAACGCTGGTCAATCATTTAGCTGCGCAGTGCGCCTGATAGCGCCGACAGGATTTTCCCCATGAGCCAAGCCGTCACCACCACTAACACCTCCACCGCGACCAGCATCACCGGTCTGCTGGTGCCGTTGGCCGACCGTACCCTGTTGCTGCCCAACGTGGCGGTGGCCGAGCTGATTCCGTATCGCGCGCCACAAGTGACGCCCGGTATGCCGGCCTGGTTTCTTGGGCAGATGGCCTGGCGCGAACTGAGCTTGCCGCTGCTGTCGTTTGAAGCCGCTTCCGATGGCCAGCCGCAGATTCGTCCCGGTGCCCGGGTGGCGGTGATCAACGCCCTGGGTGGGCGTCCCAACGTGAAATTCCTGGCCCTGCTGGTGCAGGGTATTCCGCGCTCGCTGAAAGTCGGCACCGACCTTGCCCGCGCCGATGTGCCCTTGGCCCCGCTGGAATTGGATGCGGTGAGCTTTGGTGAAGCTGTGGCCAAGATTCCTGACCTGCTCGCACTGGAGCAGATGCTCGCCGACGCTGGTTTGATCTGAGTTCCACTGCGCGCTCCTGGCCGTCGGCCATACCGCGTTGAAAGGCGAATTTAAATGCTCACGTACTCTAGTACGCTCCGCTTTAAATCCGCCTTTCGCCTTGTCTGACTAGTCCAGAAACGCTCGACCGCGTCGCGTCCTGATGCGTTTGTCCGTCGCTTGCCGCGCCTGCGAAAGATCAAACTTTTCCCCTCCTCGCTACTCCCAACTCAGTACACCGAGACGCTGGCCGCCAGAGCCCGCGCGACTGACTGATTAGCTGATGGAGAACTGATATGACCGCTGCACAATTGACCGACGTTGCCACGCTGCGCCAACGCGCTCGCCAGCACATCGAGGAAGGCGCGATCACCGAGGGTTACTCGGCAGACCGCGAGGAAGTCCTCAAGCTGCTGAATGCGTCATTGGCCACCGAACTGGTCTGCTACCTGCGCTACAAACGCCATTACTTTATGGCCACCGGGCTCAAGGCCAGTGTGGCGGCGGCGGAGTTTCTCGAGCATGCCCAGCAGGAACTGGCGCATTCCGACTTGTTGGCCGAGCGCATCATGCAGTTGGGCGGCGAGCCGGACTTCAATCCCGCAGGTTTGACCGCGCGCTCCCACGCCGAATACGTGGAAGGTGAAACGCTCAAAGAGATGATCACCGAAGACCTGGTGGCCGAGCGTATTGCCATCGACAGTTACCGCGAGATCATCACCTTCCTCGGCAACGACGACCCCACCACCCGCCGCCTGTTCGAAGAGATCCTCGCCCAGGAAGAAGAGCACGCCGACGACTTAGCTGACCTGCTTAAAGATTCCTGATCCAAACGCCTCGCGCATTTGATCGCGTAGGAGCGGCTTCAGCCGCGATGCCTTTGATCTTGAAGAGCATCGCGGCTGAAGCCGCTCCTACGGTGCCGGGGTTTGCTTAGAAATCCCCCCAAAGCTGCTGCGCCACACTCAACGCCACCACCGGTGCCGTCTCGGTGCGCAACACCCGCGGCCCCAAGCGCGCGGCGTGAAAACCTTTGCCCTGCGCCTGGCTGACCTCGGCATCCGAAAGCCCGCCCTCGGGCCCGATCAGAAACGCCAATGACTGCGGCTTGGCATGGCTGGTCAACGGTTCGGCCACCGGGTGCAACACCAGCTTCAGCTCGGCCTGGCAGTGTTCCAGCCACTGCGCCAACGATACCGGTGGATGTATGACCGGCAACACCGAACGCCCACATTGCTCACAGGCGCTGATCGCCACCTGCCGCCAGTGCTCCAGACGTTTGTCTTCGCGCTCGCCTTTCAGGCGCACTTCGCAGCGCTCGCTGACAATCGGGGTGATTTCGTTGGCCCCCAGTTCGGTGGCTTTCTGAATCGCCCAGTCCATCCGTTCGCCCCGCGACAGGCCCTGGCCCAAGTGGATATGCAGCGGCGACGCGGCTTGCCCCGGCAAGGCTTCGCGCAGCTCGACGCGCACATTCTTTTTGCCCACTTCGATCAGTTCGCCGAGAAACTCCTGGCCGCTGCTATCGAACAGCTGTACGGCATCGCCGACGGCATGGCGCAGTACGCGACCAATGTAATGGGCCTGGGTTTCCGGCAGCTCGTGCTGGCCGAGGGAGAGGGGGGCGTCGATAAAAAAGCGGGAGAGGCGCATGGCAAATACGGGAGCTGGCGGCAGGGGTGGCAAGCATAACATCGCGGCTGAAGCCGCTCCTACGGCGCGTACGGCCCGTAGGAGCGGCTTCGGCCGCGATGCTCTTTAACCCGGATCGCGGAAGTTCGGGTGACGACCACTCACGGCAACGCTGGTCTTGGTGGCAGTCGCAATATCGATGCCCTCGCTGGCCACTTCGGCGAGAAAGTCGATCTGCTCCGGGGTAATCACGTACGGCGGCAGGAAATACACCACGCTGCCCAGCGGGCGCAGCAACGCCCCGCGCTCCAGCGCATGCTGGAACACCTTCAAGCCGCGCCGTTCCTGCCACGGGTAAGGGGTTTTGCTGGCTTTGTCCTGAACCATTTCAATCGCCAGCACCATGCCGGTCTGCCGCACTTCGGCGACGTGCGGGTGATCCACCAGGTGCGCCGTGGCGCTGGCCATGCGTGCGCTCAAGGCTTTGTTGGCTTCGATAACGTTGTCCTGCGCGAAGATATCCAGAGTCGCCAAGGCTGCCGCACAGGCCAGCGGGTTGCCGGTGTAGGTGTGCGAATGGAGGAAGGCGCGCAGGGTTTGGTAGTCGTCGTAGAAGCCCTGGTAAATCGTCTCGCTAGTCAGCACTGCGGCCATTGGCAGATAGCCGCCGGTGAGGGCTTTGGACAGGCAGAGGAAGTCCGGGGCGATACCGGCCTGCTCGCAGGCGAACATGGTGCCGGTGCGGCCGAAACCGACGGCGATTTCGTCGTGGATCAGGTGCACGCCATACCGATCACAGGCCTCGCGCAACAGCTTGAGGTACACCGGGTGGTACATGCGCATACCGCCGGCGCCCTGAATCAGCGGCTCGATGATGACCGCGGCAACGTCCTGGTGGTTTTCCGCCAGGGCCTGCTCCATTTGGCCGAACATCACCCGCGAGTGTTCTTCCCAGCTCACGCCTTCGGGGCGCAGGTAGCAGTCCGGGCTGGCCACCTTGATGGTGTCCATCAGCAGCGATTTGTAGGTTTCGGTAAAGAGCGCCACATCGCCGACCGACATCGCCGCGATGGTTTCGCCGTGGTAGCTGTTGGTCAGGGTGATAAAGCGCTTCTTGCGCTCCTGGCCGCTGTTGCGCCAGAAGTGAAAGCTCATCTTCAGCGCCACTTCGATGCCCGAGGAGCCGTTGTCGGCGTAGAACACCCGGTCCAGGCCGGCGGGGGTGAGCTTCACCAGTCGCTCGGACAACTCGATCACCGGCTGATGGCTGAAGCCGGCGAGGATCACATGTTCCAGCTGATCGACCTGATCCTTGATGCGCTGGTTGATGCGCGGGTTGGCGTGACCAAACACGTTCACCCACCAGGAGCTGACGGCGTCGAGGTAGCGCTTGCCATCGAAGTCTTCCAGCCACACGCCTTCGCCACGCTTGATCGGCACCAGGGGCAGTTGCTCGTGGTCCTTCATCTGCGTGCAGGGGTGCCAGAGCACCGCCAGGTCGCGTTGCATCCACTGATTATTCAGGCTCATTCGGAACTCCCAGGCAATCAAGACAGCTGTACAGACGCGGCCAGGCTGACGCCGGGCACGCAAAGCAGGGGTGCAGCCTATGCAATGGCTGGCCTTGTAACAACCCAAACACCATTTACCCGACGGACCTGGCTGGCTGCGCTGCGGGCGGCGGCGTATTCTGCGCGCCATCTCAAAGTATTCCGCTGCCTGCGGAACGGGTAGAAGGAGTTGTGTATGTTGCGGACCGGTTTGCGCGCCTTGGCGTTGCTGGCATTGGGTGTATGCAGTGGGGCCGCGCAGGCTGCCGATAAGCCGGCTGCCAGCAAGGTTCCGACGGCGATCGTGGTCGGTGGTGGGTTGTCCGGTCTGACCGCCGCCTACGAGCTGCAGCAGAAGGGCTGGCAGGTCACTCTGCTGGAAGCCAAACCGAGCATTGGCGGTCGTTCCGGTCTGGCCACCAGCGAGTGGATCGGTGGCAAAAAGGTGCAACCCACCCTGAACGGCTATATCGATGCTTTCAAGTTACAAACCCTGGCCGCCCCCGAGTTTGTGCGTAACCCCAGCTACCTGATCAATGGCGAGTACTTCACCGCCGCCGATCTGACCACCAAGCAGCCGGAAACCGCTGAAGCGCTCAAGCGTTTCGACAAGAGCCTGGACGATCTGGCCGCTTCCATCAGCGACCCGATGAACCCGGCGGCCAACAACACGCTGTTCGCCCTCGACCAGATGACCGTGGCCAAGTGGCTGGACAAGTTGGCGCTGCCGCCTACCGCACGCCTGCTGGTGAACCAGCGCATCCGTTCGCGCTATGACGAACCGTCGCGCCTGTCGCTGCTCTATCTGGCCCAGCAGACCCGGGTTTATCGCGGCATCGACGATCGCGATCTGCGTGCGGCGCGTCTGCCCGGCGGCAGTCAGGTGCTGGCCGGGGCGTTCCTCAAACAGTTGAAAACCATCAAGACCAACGCCAAGGTCTCGGCCGTCAGCCAGGACAAGGATGGCGTGACGGTCAAAGCCGGTGCCGTGGGTTACAGCGCCGACTACGTGGTGCTGGCTGTGCCGTTGAAAGCCCTGGCGCAGATCCAGCTGACTCCGGCCCTGGATGCCGCCCACACAGCCGCGATCAAAGGCACCAACTACGGTTGGCGCGATCAGGTCATGCTCAAGTTCAAAACCCCGGTGTGGGAGAGCAAGGCGCGGCTGTCCGGTGAGATCTTCACCGACCAGGGCCTGGGCATGCTGTGGATCGAGCCAGCGGCCAAAGGCGGTGCCAACGTGGTGATCAACCTGTCCGGCGACAACGCCCGTGTACTGCAGGCCTTCGGTGACAAGCAGATGGTCGACCAGGTGCTGATCCGCCTGCACGCCTTCTACCCGAAAGCCCGTGGGGCCTTTACCGGCTATGAAATCAAACGCTACAGCACCGACCCGTCCACCGGCGGTTCCTACCTGGCCTACGGCCCGGGCCAGCTGACGCGTAACTGGCGTCTATGGGAAAAACCGCTGCAGCGCGTGATATTTGCTGGCGAACATACCGATGCCCTGTATCCCGGTACGCTGGAAGGTGCACTGCGCAGTGGCCAGCGCGCGGCCAGTCAGGCGCAGGATCTGCTCGCCGGTACCTTCGTCGACCCGACCAAACCGGTGGTGGCCGAAGCGGCTCCGGCGAAGAAAGACAACGACGGCAAAGACGAGCCGGGGTTCTTCTCCAAGCTGTTCTAACCTCGCCGCGCCGAAAAACTCGAGGCTGAAGTCTCTCCCACAGTGGATCGCGTTCTATGTGGGAGGCTTCAGCCTCGATGCTCTTGATCCTTGTTCTTCTGTGACCCAAAAGTTCCCGCCTTCCCCGACCACTCGGTCACCTGTTCTTTCCTCCCATCTATCCCGCCCTAAATCATCGTATTTCCCGATATTTCAAAGCAGGATTTTTCGCTTTAACTCGATAGATTTATCGCTAGTCTTACCCCACTGCTTTTTCACGGAATCCCCTACATGCAGCTGCGCAACTCCTCTTCTCGTTATGGTCTGGTCAGCATCGTTTTGCACTGGGGCATCGCTTTGGCGGTATTTGGATTGTTCGGCCTGGGGCTGTGGATGGTTACCCTCGACTACTACAGCCCCTATAACCACTCCGCCCCGGCGCTGCATAAAAGCATCGGTCTGACCTTGCTGGCGCTGATGGTGGTACGTCTGCTGTGGCGTTTTATCAGCCCGCCACCACCGACGCTCAGCAGCTACAGTCCGGCCACCCGCCTGGGCGCCAAGCTGGGCCATAGTGTGCTGTATCTGGTTTTGTTCGCCGTACTGATTGCCGGCTACCTGATTTCCACCGCCGATGGCCGGCCGATTGAGGTATTCGGCTTGTTCGCGGTACCTGCCTCACTCACCAGCATTCCCGATCAGGAAGACGTTGCCGGTGCAGTGCATTTGTACCTGGCCTGGGGTTTGGTGATTTTTGCCGGTCTCCATGCGTTAGCCGCTTTAAAGCACCATTTCATCGACCACGATGTAACCCTGACCCGTATGTTTGGCCGTCGCGCCGACTAACCCCCTCACTGCATCAGAAGGACTTACGCAATGCTCAACCTGAAAAAATCCCTGGCTGCTCTGGCCCTCGGTACCGCTCTGCTGAGCGCCGGCCAGGTTATGGCTGACGACTACACCATCGACAAGCAAGGCCAGCACGCCTTTATCAACTTCAAGATCAGCCATCTGGGCTTCAGCTACATCTACGGCACCTTCAAGGACTGGGAAGGTACCTTCAGCTTCGACGCCAAGAACCCCGAAGCGAGCAAGATCGACGTCACCCTGAAAACCACCAGCGTCGACACCAACCACGCCGAGCGCGACAAGCACATCCGCACCGCCGACTTCCTCGACGTGTCGAAATTCCCGGAAGCCAAGTTCGTTTCGACTTCGGTTAAATCCACTGGCGAAGGCACCGCGGACGTTACCGGTAACCTGACCCTGCACGGCGTGACCAAGCCTGTAGTGATCAAGGCGACTTTCCTGGGTGAAGGCAAAGATCCATGGGGCGGTTACCGTGCAGCGTTTGACGGCACTACCACCATCAAGCTGAAAGACTTCGAGATTCAGAAAGACCTGGGCCCGAAATCCCAGGAGCTGGAGCTGATTATTTCGTTTGAAGGTGTGAAGAAGTAAGGGTTAATCCCGCCAACCAAAACGCCGGCCCAGTGCCGGCGTTTTGGTGTGTGACAGACGTAGGTCGGGTCGGTCCGGGTTCGGCGAGCGAAGCCCAACGCGGGTGGGCTCGGTGTACGGCTGGTTGGGCGTCGCCTTCGGCTCAACCCAACCTACATACCCACTCGTAGGAGCGGCTTCAGCCGCGATGCTCTTAACGATCAAAAGCATCGCGGCTAAAGCCGCTTCTACGGGGAGTGTTGTGGGCGCTGCGTGCCGACGTAGGCGAATATCGCCAAGTGATATCCGCCGATATGCGCAAGCGGGTATTCGCCCTACGGTTCTCCACATACAAAAACACCGGCACAAGGCCGGTGTTTTTGTATAACGCGCGAGGCTTAGCCTTCGCGGTTACGGGTCAGCAGTGCCGGTTTTTCGCCACGATTGCGGCTCGGCAGTTTGTCCAGTTGCTCCAGCTGCTCGGGCGTCAGGGTACGGTCGATTTTCGACTCCTTGTGCACGATCACCGGTTGGTGCTGTGGCTCACGCGGACCGCGAACGGCCGGTTCCTGACGCAGGGCGTCGGGGCGGGCGCGCGAGTCGTCACGGCGCGGCTGACCGCCGTTGCGTTGCGGGCGCTTGCCCTGACCGTTGGCGGCGGCACCACCATTGCGCTGCCCCTGGGGCTTGCCCTGGCCTTGCGGACGCGGCGACTGACCACGCGGCGGTTGCCCGGCCGGACGCGGTGCGCCCTGGCCAACACCGTTGCTGGCGCTCGGGCCACTGGCGGCCGGGCGACGGCCACGGTTTTGCTGGCCGCGGTTCTGGTTCGGGCTGACGTAATCGGCACGGTTTCCAAAGTTGTCGATTTCGTCGTCGAGGAACTCGTCCGGCGCGCGATCGGCTGGCAACGGTTGAACTGCCGGGGCAGCGCTGCTGGTGCGTGGCTGACGCGGCTCATTGCTGCGCGGTTGGCCCTGACGGGGCTGTTGCTGGCGACCTTGGCCGGCTGGCTTGTCACGGCCCTGGGCGGCAGGTTTGTCCTTGCCGTCCTTACCTTTGTCCTTGCGTCCGCTGCCACGGCGATCACCGCCACCGCCACCGCCCGGTTTGTTCGGATCACGCGGGGCACCACGGCCACGGTTCTGACCTTCAGGGCGCTCGCGCACTTCCGGTTTTTCCGCTTCCACGGTGCTGGCATCAAAGCCCATCAGGTCGCCGTCGGCGATCTTCTGTTTGGTCATGCGCTCGATGCCTTTGAGCAGCTTCTCTTCGTCGGGTGCTACCAGCGAGATCGCTTCGCCGCTACGACCGGCACGGCCAGTACGGCCGATACGGTGTACGTAATCTTCTTCAACGTTTGGCAGCTCGAAGTTGACCACGTGGGGCAGCTGGTCGATATCCAGGCCGCGAGCGGCGATATCGGTGGCCACCAGAATGCGCACGGCATTGGCCTTGAAGTCGGCCAGGGCCTTGGTGCGGGCGTTCTGGCTCTTATTGCCATGAATCGCCACTGCCGGCAGGCCATGCTTGTCGAGGTACTCGGCGAGGCGGTTGGCACCGTGCTTGGTACGGGTGAACACCAGCACTTGTTCCCAGGCACCAGCGGTGATCAGGTGCGCGAGCAGGGCGCGCTTGTGATTGGCCTGCAGGCGGAACACCCGTTGCTCGATACGCTCGACCGTGGTGTTCGGCGGCGTCACTTCGATACGCTCGGGGTTGTGCAGCAGTTTGCCGGCGAGATCGGTGATGTCTTTGGAAAAGGTCGCCGAGAACAGCAGGTTCTGGCGTTTGCTCGGCAAGCGCGCGAGGACCTTCTTCACGTCATGGATAAAGCCCATGTCGAGCATCCGGTCGGCTTCGTCCAGCACCAGGATTTCCACGTGGGACAGATCCACGCTGCCTTGGCCGGCAAGGTCGAGCAGGCGGCCGGGGCAGGCGACGAGTACGTCGACACCGCGGGCCATGGCCTGTACCTGGGGGTTCATGCCAACACCGCCAAAAATGCAGGTGCTGACGAATTTCAGATCGCGGGCATACAGCTTGAAGCTGTCGTGCACCTGGGCGGCGAGCTCGCGGGTCGGTGTCAGCACCAGTACGCGGGGCTGTTTCGGGCCATGGCGGTGTTCGCGGTCCGGGTGACCGTTGGGGAACAGGCGCTCGAGGATCGGCAAGGCGAAGCCACCGGTTTTACCGGTGCCCGTCTGGGCGGCAACCATCAGATCGCGACCTTGCAACACGGCGGGGATAGCCCGCTGTTGCACTGGAGTGGGCTCGGTGTAGCCAGCAGCCTCGACGGCACTGACTAAAGCCTCGGAGAGACCGAGGGAAGCAAAGGACATGAGTAATCCTGTTTAGTTAGGGCGTGGCCCATAGGGAAAGTCTGCCGTGCATGAAACGCGTTGAGGGCGCGTTCCCGTCCGGTCCTGCTGACCTCTAGGAGGGTCAACGTCCGGGCGTAAGCCAAGCGGGAGCCCGGAGTATATACAACGGTGTACGGCAGCGCACTCCCAGGCGTCGGCCATGCGGCGTTGGAGCAAAACCGAAAATGCTCACGTACTTAAGTACGCTGCGCTTTTCGGTTTCACTCCGCCTTACTGGCTCTAGCCTGAGAGCGCTTCTACTGCGTGCGTCGTGCGAAATGGACCGCTGTGCACAACGGTCGTTCACTCAGGTGCCGCTTAGCGCGGCAGCTTGAGGTTGTTCCAGATCGCCAGGCTGGGTTCTGCCTGGTTCAGGGTATAGAAGTGCAGACCCGGTGCGCCACCTTGCAGCAGGCGGTCGCACATTTCTGTGATGACCTGCTCGCCGTAAGCCTGAATGCTGTCGATGTCGTCGGCATAAGCCTCCAACTGTTTGCGAATCCAGCGAGGGATCTCGGCACCACAGGCGTCGGAGAAGCGCGCCAGTTTGCTGTAGTTGGTGATCGGCATGATGCCCGGCACGATGGGAATGGTGACGCCCATCTTGCGTACGCGCTCGACGAAGTAGAAGTAGCTGTCGGCGTTGAAGAAGTACTGGGTGATCGCGCTGTCGGCACCGGCCTTGGCCTTGCGCACGAAGTTGGCGATGTCGTCTTCGAAGTTGCGCGCTTGCGGGTGCATCTCCGGGTAGGCGGCAACTTCGATATGGAAGTGGCTGCCGGTTTCTTCACGGATAAAGCTCACCAGGTCGTTGGCGTGACGCAGCTCGCCGCTGGCCATGCCCATGCCGGATGGCAGGTCGCCGCGCAGGGCGACGATGCGCTTGATGCCCGCTTCCTGGTATTGCTTGAGCAGGGCACGCAGTTCGGCCTTGCTGTCGCCCACGCAAGACAGGTGCGGTGCGGTGGAAACCTGCACTTCGCTGTCCAGTTGCAGCACGGTGTTGATCGTGCGGTCACGGGTGGAGCCCCCGGCACCGTAGGTGCAGGAGAAAAAATCGGGGTTGTAGCCGGCCAGCACACGGGCGGTGGCCATCAGTTTTTCATGCCCAGCATCGGTCTTGGTCGGGAAAAACTCGAAGCTGTAGCGACGTTCTTTGCTCATTTAAAGGTGCTCTTGGTCACGCTGGCGAATGGTCGACAGGCCCGGCTTTCCTGAAGAAAAGCGCGAGCCTGTACTTCGCGGCAAGCGCGCGCACGAGGCGCGCGCCGGGCACATCAGTAGCGGTAGGCGTGTGGCTTGAACGGACCTTCCTGCGCCACGCCGATATAGTCGGCTTGGGTTTTGGTCAGTTTGGTCACAACGCCGCCGAAACCCTTGACCATTTCCAGGGCCACTTCTTCGTCGAGTTTCTTCGGCAGCACTTCCACGGTCAGGCGCTCGGCTTTTTGCGCCGGTGCCAGGTCGGCGTACTTCTGGCCGAACAGGAAGATCTGCGCCAGTACCTGGTTGGCGAACGAGCCATCCATGATGCGGCTCGGGTGACCGGTGGCGTTGCCCAGGTTAACCAGGCGGCCTTCGGCGAGCAGAATCAGGTAGTCATCGTTGTGCGGGTCGAAGCTGCCGGCGCCAGTGCGGTGAACCTTGTGCACCTGCGGCTTCACTTCTTCCCATGCCCAGTTCTTGCGCATGAAAGCGGTGTCGATCTCGTTGTCGAAGTGACCGATGTTGCACACCACGGCGCGTTTTTTCAGGGCGGTAAGCATGTTGCTGTCGCAGACGTTGACGTTACCGGTGGTGGTGACGATCAGGTCGATCTTGCCCAGCAGCAGTTTGTCGATGCTGGCGGCGGTACCGTCGTTGTTGCCATCAATGAATGGCGAAACCACTTCGAAACCGTCCATGCAGGCTTGCATGGCGCAGATCGGGTCAACTTCGGTGACCTTGACGATCATGCCTTCCTGACGCAGCGATTGAGCCGAGCCCTTGCCCACGTCACCGTAGCCGATTACCAGCGCTTGTTTGCCGGACAGCAGGTGGTCGGTGCCGCGCTTGATGGCGTCGTTCAGGCTGTGACGGCAGCCGTACTTGTTGTCGTTCTTGCTCTTGGTCACCGAGTCGTTGACGTTGATGGCCGGGATCTTCAGCTCGCCCTTGGCCAGCATGTCCAGCAGACGGTGTACGCCAGTGGTGGTTTCTTCGGTCACGCCGTGGATACGGTCAAGCATGGCCGGGTATTTCTTGTGGATGATCTCGGTCAGGTCGCCGCCGTCGTCGAGGATCATGTTGGCATCCCATGGCTGGCCATCCTTGAGGATGGTCTGCTCGATGCACCACTCGTACTCTTGCTCGGTCTCGCCTTTCCAGGCGAATACCGGAATGCCGGCGGCGGCGATGGCAGCAGCAGCCTGGTCTTGAGTGGAGAAAATATTGCAGGACGACCAACGCACTTCGGCACCCAGGGCAACCAGGGTTTCGATCAGTACGGCAGTCTGAATGGTCATGTGGATGCAGCCGATGATTTTTGCGCCTTTCAAAGGCTGCTCGCCGGCGTACTTGTGGCGCAGACCCATCAGGGCTGGCATTTCGGATTCGGCGATGATGGTTTCGCGACGGCCCCAAGCGGCCAGGGAAATATCGGCGACTTTATAGTCGGTAAAAGCAGCGCTCATGCTGTAACTCCATTCGTGGTGTGCGAATGGGCGCCGTTGATGCGTTTTAACAACCGGGAATCACCGAGGTGTTCAACCCGTTGTTCGATACGCCCTGTTCGAGCCTGACAGGAAACTTCATGGCGAAGACCCTGCTGCAGCGCCCCTCGAACAGGTGGCGGGAGCGGCCGAGAATCTGCTGGGCCGCTTTGAAGCTGGGGGATTATAGCCAAGCAGCGCGCCTTGCCCAAGGCTTTCCGTCTACTTATGCGCACCGGCTATGAGCATTATTGATAGGCATGCTGCGACAGGCTCAGGTGGTGTCTGCCATGCTCCCCCCGTCCCAACATGAGGAGCAGGTATGAACTTCCACACACGCAAATGGGTGAAGCCCGAAGACCTCAACCCCAATGGCACGCTGTTCGGCGGCAGCCTGTTGAAATGGATTGATGAAGAGGCGGCGATCTACGCGATCATCCAGCTGGGTAGTCAGCGCGTGGTGACCAAACTGATTTCCGAAATCAACTTCGTCGCCTCGGCGCGCCAGAGCGACATCATCGAACTGGGCATCACCGCCACCGAATTTGGCCGCACCTCGCTGACCATGCGCGCCGAAGTGCGTAATAAGATCACCCGCAAGAGCATCCTGACCATCGACAAGATGGTCTTCGTCAATGTCGACATCGAAGGCAACCCGGCACCCCACGGCAAAACCGAAATCACCTATATCCGTGATCAGTTCAAGGAAGAGGGCGGTTCGGACTGATTACCCTGCGGCTGCGCCAGGGGTCGGCTGATTGACCGATATGCCATGGACCCGCGCGACGCTGGCCATGGATTCCGCACCGGGATAAAGGCAAGCTGCTCGGACAATAAAACCGAGGAGTTGCCATGACCATTGCTTATTGGTGCGTGCTGATCGCGCTGTTTCTTCCCTATGTGTCCACCGTAGTGGCCAAAGCCCTGGGTGGCGGCTTTACCCCCAAGCACAACCACGACCCGCGTGCGCTACAGGCCACGCTGACCGGCCCGGCCAGGCGCGCCAACAATGCGCAACTGAATGCCTTTGAAGTGACCCCGGCCTTCGCGGCTGCAGTGATCATCGCCCATCAGGTCGGTCATGCCGCGCAGACCACCATCGATCTGTTGGCGATCTGGTTTGTAGTCAGCCGCGTGCTGTACCTGATCTGCTACCTGGCCGACTGGGCGCCAATCCGTTCGCTGGTCTGGGGCATTGGCATGGCGTTGATCGCCAGCTTCTTCTTCGTCAGTGTCTAAGATCAAGAAAATCGAGGCTAAAGGAGATGCGGCACCATGGCGCATCAACCAGCCGTCGCAGCGGTTGGTAAACCGCGTCCAGGCGAGGATACTGGCGGCCGCCGTTGAACAGCCAAAAGTAGCCTCGCCCATGATTCTGAAAAAATCCCTTCTCGTTGCCCTGGCCTGCGTGGCCCTCACCGCCTGTGGCGGTGTCGATCCCAATTCGCCGCAAGGTAAGCGTCAGACGGTGTTCAAACAGATGCTGAAAACCGGCGAAGACCTGGGTGGCATGCTGCGCGGTCGGGTGCAGTTCGATAGCGCCCGTTTTGCCACCGATGCGGTGAAACTCGACGAGCTGTCCAAGCAGCCTTGGCAGTATTTCCCACAGGTGCAGGAAGCCGACAAGAGCAGCGCCAAGCCCGAAGTATGGGAAAACCAGGCGCGCTTCCAGGAACTGGCGAAGAACCTGGAAACCGCTACTGCCGCCCTCGTGGTGGCGAGTAAAGATCAGCCTCTGGACGCGAAGAAACTCGACGCTCCGGTACAGGCTGTAGAAGACGCCTGCGAAACCTGCCACAAGGCGTTCCGCAACCACTGATCAGCGTTCAAGCTGCTTCTTTGCTTCGTCGAGTTCTTTGCGGGCCTCGGCGAGTTTGTTTTTGCGCGAGTCGATCTTTTCCGGGTCGCCCTTGCTCATGGCTTTTTGCAGCTCGTTCTCACGTTTTTTCACTTCGTGCTGAGCGTCGAGCACCTTCTGCTCGCGGGATTTTTCCAGCTGCTCGTCGGTGCAATTGCTCTTCACCTGGCTCAAGGCTGTTTCCAGACCGGCTTGCTCGGCGCTGTTGCCTGCGGCCTTGGCTTGCTCGATCTGCTGCTGAATTTCATCACGCTTGGCGGCGCAGCCGGTGAGGGTCTGAGTGGTTTCTGCCGCCACCGCAGCGCTGGCCAGCAGGCTCAGCAGGGCAGCGCAAACAAGGTGACGCACAGGGTGTTGGCAAGGCATTGCGGCGCTCCATGGCAGTGAAAAGACCGCGAGGGGCAGGCCGTCGCGCGGTCACAATGGCCTGAAGTCTATCCCATTGAAACCAGCTTGGTATGTCCAGCACGCCATACAAAAAGCCCCGCACGAGGCGGGGCTTTTTGTGTTCCGACGTAGCCCTTACAGGCCAGCAGCAGCGCGCAGCTGTTCGGCTTTGTCGGTTTTTTCCCAGGTGAAGGTGGTGAAGGTGTCGTCGCCAACAGTCACTTGCTCCGGGGTACGGCCGAAGTGGCCGTAGGCCGCGGTGGCCTGGTACATCGGGTGCAGCAGGTCGAGCATTTTGGTGATGGCGTACGGACGCAGGTCGAAGGTGTCGCGGACCAGTTTGATGATGGTCTCTTCGCTGACTTTGTTGGTACCGAAGGTGTTGATCGATACGGAAGTCGGCTGGGCCACGCCGATGGCGTAGGACACCTGGATTTCGCAACGATCGGCCAGGCCGGCAGCGACGATGTTCTTCGCCACGTAACGACCAGCGTAGGCGGCGGAACGGTCAACCTTGGATGGGTCTTTACCGGAGAACGCGCCACCACCGTGACGGGCCATGCCGCCGTAGGAGTCGACGATGATCTTGCGGCCGGTCAGGCCACAGTCGCCAACCGGGCCACCGATTACGAAGTTACCAGTCGGGTTGATGTGGAACTGGGTGTCTTTGTGCAGCCACTCAGCCGGCAGCACGTGCTTGACGATCAGTTCCATCACGCCTTCGCGCAGGTCTTTGTAGCTGACATCCGGGTTGTGCTGGGTGGACAGAACCACGGCATCCACAGCCACCGGCTTGCCATTTTCGTAGCGGAAGGTGACTTGCGATTTGGCATCCGGGCGCAGCCACGGCAGCAGGCCGGATTTGCGTGCTTCGGCCTGGCGCTCGACCAGGCGGTGGGCGTAGCAGATTGGCGCCGGCATCAGCACGTCGGTGTCGTTGCTGGCGTAGCCGAACATCAGGCCCTGGTCGCCAGCGCCCTGATCTTCCGGCTTGCTGCGGTCAACGCCCTGGTTGATGTCAGGGGACTGCTTGCCGATGATGTTCATCACCCCGCAGGTGGCACCGTCGAAGCCGACATTGGAGCTGGTGTAGCCGATGTCGCTGATGACATTACGGACGATTTCTTCCAGGTCGACCCAGGCGTTGGTGGTCACTTCGCCCGCGATGATGGCTACACCGGTTTTCACCAGGGTTTCGCACGCCACGCGAGCAAATTTGTCCTGGGCAATGATGGCGTCCAGCACGGCATCGGAAATCTGGTCGGCGATTTTGTCTGGATGTCCTTCAGACACGGACTCAGAGGTGAAAAGAGAGTATTCGCTCATCTCGACGGGTTCCTGTTTATCAAGTGTTCGGCAGCGTTACGGCTACCGATGGGTCCGGGCTGCCAGGGGCGCGCTGGAAATGGCGCACCTGAATCTGGAAACCATTGCGTAAACCAATGTAGAGGCTTTCACCGGGCACGAGGCCTGCGGCGGTTGCCCAGTGGGCCAGGTCGTCCTGTTCAAAGCCTAACCAGAGATCACCACAGGCCTCGCGGGCCCAACTCTGGTTGTGGCGGCATAGCTCGGTAATCAACAGGCTGCCGCCGGGTTTGACCCGTTGCGCCAGCTGTTTCAACGCATCGGCGGGGGCGGCCAGGTGGTGCAACACCATGTTCAGCACCACGCAGTCGGCGACCAGTCGCTCGCTGTCTTCATTTAATGCATCGGCCAGTTGCAACTCAACGTTGCCCAGGCCTTCCTGTTCGCAGCGCATGCGCGCCAGTTCAAGCATGGCCGGACTGTTGTCCAGCGCGGTGACCCGAGCAAAACGGCGCGCCAGTTCCGGCAGAAAGCCGCCGTCGCCGGGGCCGACTTCCAGTGCGGTGGCGTCCTTGGCGAAGCCCAGGGCGTCGAGCAGGGCCAGCACGCTGTCGCGATACTGTGGCAGGCCGGCGATCAAATCCTGCTGGGCCTGGAAGTTTTCCGCCATACGGCTGAAAAAATCCTGGCTGGCTGCAGCCCGTTGCCCATGTACGGCGGCGATACGGGTTTGTACCTCGGCCGGCAATTCCAGGCTGTCGACTTCATCAAGTAGCGCGTTGTGCAGCAGGCCACCAAGGCGTTCGGCCGGCGCCAGGGCGCGCCGGTAGAAAATCGCATTGCCTTCGCGGCGGGTGGCCACCAGGCCGGCCTGGGCCAGTACCTTCAAATGGTGGCTCATGCCCGACTGTCCGGTGGCGAAGATCTGCGCCAGCTCCAGCACCCCAAAGGAGTCGTTGCACAGCGCCCGCAGTACATTCAAACGCAACGGATCGCCGCCGGCTTTGCACAGGGCAGCCAATTCATCGGCGGGCTCGAAGCGGAGCTGAGGGACGCGCATATTCATAGGCTGCGCAGTCTAGTCGGTCATTTTTTATCCAGCAAGGCCAATATCAAAAAGTTTTGATATTGCGTGGGGAAGGTTCGTGCAGGGGACAAATGCACCCCGGTACGACCATCTGTGATTGCCCCGCACTACCTGCCTGGGCGAAAATGGCCGCCTTTTTGTGATCAGCCCCCTCCAGGAGATTAGCGATGCCCAGCCGTCGTGAGCGTGCCAACGCCATTCGTGCCCTCAGCATGGATGCCGTGCAAAAAGCCAACAGCGGCCACCCCGGTGCTCCGATGGGTATGGCGGATATCGCCGAGGTGCTGTGGCGCGACTACCTCAAGCACAACCCGAGCAACCCCGAATTTGCCGACCGTGACCGCTTCATTCTGTCCAACGGCCACGGCTCGATGTTGATCTACTCGTTGCTGCACCTGACCGGTTACGACCTGTCCATCGACGACCTGAAGAACTTCCGCCAACTGCACAGCCGCACCCCGGGTCACCCGGAATACGGCTACACCCCGGGTGTAGAAACCACCACTGGCCCATTGGGTCAGGGCCTGGCCAATGCCGTGGGTTTTGCCCTGGCCGAGAAAGTGCTGGGCGCGCAGTTCAACCGTCCTGGCCACAACATCGTCGACCACCACACCTATGTGTTCCTGGGTGACGGTTGCATGATGGAAGGCATCTCCCACGAAGTGAGCTCGCTGGCCGGCACCCTGGGCCTGGGCAAGCTGATCGCGTTCTACGATGACAACGGCATCTCCATCGATGGCGAAGTCGAAGGCTGGTTCACCGACGACACCCCGAAACGCTTCGAAGCCTACGGCTGGCAAGTGATCCGCAACGTCGACGGCCACGACGCCGAAGAAATCAAGATCGCCATCGACACCGCGCGCAAGAGCGCACAGCCGACCCTGATCTGCTGCAAAACCGTGATCGGCTTCGGCTCGCCAAACAAACAAGGCAAAGAAGACTGCCACGGTGCACCGCTGGGTGCCGATGAAATCGCCCTGACCCGTGCCTCCCTGGGCTGGAACCACGGTCCGTTCGAAGTGCCGGCCGACATCTACGCCGAGTGGGACGCCAAAGCTGCTGGTGCTGCCGCCGAAGCTGAGTGGAACAAGCGCTTCGACGCTTACGCTGCCGCTCACCCGGAACTGGCCAGCGAACTGAAACGCCGCCTGGCCGGCGATCTGCCTGCCGACTTCGCTGACAAGGCCACTGCCTATATCAATGAAGTGGCGAGCAAAGGCGAAACCATCGCCAGCCGTAAAGCCAGCCAGAACGCCCTCAATGCCTTTGGCCCGCTGCTGCCGGAGTTCCTCGGCGGCTCGGCCGACCTCGCCGGCTCCAACCTGACCCTGTGGAAAGGCTGCAAAGGCGTGAGCGCCGAAGACGCGGCCGGCAACTACATGTTCTACGGCGTGCGCGAATTCGGCATGAGCGCCATCATGAACGGCGTCGCCCTGCACGGCGGCTTCGTGCCTTACGGCGCCACCTTCCTGATCTTTATGGAATACGCCCGTAACGCTGTGCGCATGTCGGCCCTGATGAAGAAGCGCGTGCTGTATGTGTTCACCCACGACTCCATCGGTCTGGGCGAAGACGGCCCGACGCACCAGCCGATCGAGCAACTGACCAGCCTGCGCACCACGCCGAACCTCGACACCTGGCGTCCAGCTGACGCCGTTGAATCGGCCATCGCCTGGAAGCACGCGGTAGAACGTAAAGACGGCCCGAGCGCCTTGATCTTCTCCCGTCAGAACCTGCCGCACCAAGCGCGTGATGCCGAGCAACTGGCCAACGTGCAGCGCGGTGGCTATGTGCTCAAAGACTGCGCCGGCGAGCCTGAGCTGATCCTGATCGCCACCGGTTCGGAAATCGGTCTGGCCGTTGCTGCTTACGACAAGCTCACCGAACAAGGCCGCAAGGTGCGCGTGGTATCCATCCCGTGCACCAGCGTGTTCGAAGCCCAGGACGCCGGTTACAAGCAGTCGGTTCTGCCGCTGCAAGTGGGCGCGCGTATTGCCATCGAAGCCGCTCACGCCGATTACTGGTACAAGTACGTGGGCCTGGAAGGCCGCGTGATCGGCATGACCAGCTTCGGCGAGTCGGCCCCGGCACCAGCGTTGTTCGAACACTTCGGCTTCACCGTGGAGAATATCCTCGAGCAAGCCGGCGAGTTGCTGGAAGGCTGAAAGCCTGGCCTGACCCGTCCGTAGGATGGGTAGAGCGCAGCGAAACCCATCGATTCAGGTAACGATGGGTTGCGGCTGTGCCTCTACCCATTCTGCGGTGCAGGTGGCACCCCCTCCGCACCACCCGACGTGAGCCTGTCCATGTCCCAACGCCCTTACAAAGTTGCCCTAAACGGTTATGGCCGCATCGGCCGTTGCGTGCTGCGCGCGCTGTATGAGCGGGGTGCCAAGGCCGGTTTCCAGGTGGTGGCGGTCAACGACCTGGCCGATCTCGCCAGCCTCGAATACCTCACCCGCTTCGACTCCACCCACGGCCGGTTCCCTGGCGAGGTGCGCATCGAAGGCGAGTTTCTGCATATCAACGGCGACAACCTGCAAGTGCTGCGTAGCGCCACGCCCGAAGGCATCGACTGGGCGGCCCTGGGTGTCGACCTGGTGCTGGAATGCTCCGGTGCCTATAACAGCCGCGCCGACGGCCAACGCTTTCTCGATGCCGGTGCGCCGCGCGTGCTGTTCTCGCAGCCAATGGCCAGCGAGGCGGATATCGACGCCACCATCGTCTACGGCGTTAACCAGCAGACGCTGACCGGCCGCGAAACCCTGGTCTCCAACGCCTCGTGCACCACCAACTGCGGCGTGCCGCTGTTGAAATTGCTGAACGAGGCGGTGGGTCTGGAATATGCATCGATCACCACCATTCACTCGGCGATGAACGACCAGCCGGTGATAGATGCTTACCACCACGAAGACCTGCGCCGCACGCGCTCGGCATTCCAGTCGGTGATTCCGGTGTCCACCGGTCTGGCCCGCGGGATCGAGCGTTTGTTGCCGGAACTTGCCGGGCGAATTCAGGCCAAAGCCGTGCGGGTGCCGACGGTGAACGTCTCGTGCCTGGACATTACCCTGCAGACCGCCCGCGACACCGATGCCAGCGAGATCAACCGCGTGCTGCGTCAGGCGGCGGAAAGCGGGCCATTGAAGGGTCTGCTGGCCTATACCGAATTGCCGCACGCCAGCTGCGATTTCAACCACGACCCACATTCGGCGATTGTCGATGGCAGTCAGACCCGCGTCTCCGGCCCCCGGCTGGTGAACCTGCTGGCCTGGTTCGACAATGAATGGGGTTTCGCCAATCGCATGCTCGATGTGGCTCAGCACTATCTCGACATTTCAGCCGTACCTGCTTCTAACCAACTTTGATCAAACAGCCCGGGAAGGACTGCGCCATGACCACACTTCTTGTTCAAAAAATGAGCGATCTCGACCTCAAAGGTAAGCGCGTACTGATTCGCGAAGACCTCAACGTGCCCGTCAAGGACGGCGTGGTCACCAGCGATGCGCGCATTCTCGCCTCCCTGCCCACCATCAAACTGGCCCTGGAAAAAGGCGCTGCAGTGATGGTGTGCTCGCACCTGGGGCGTCCGACCGAAGGCGAGTTCAGCGCCGAGAACAGCCTGAAGCCGGTTGCCGACTACCTGAGCAAGGCCCTGGGCCGTGAAGTGCCGCTGGTGGCCGACTACCTGAGCGGCGTCGATGTGGCCCCCGGCGATATCGTCCTGTTCGAAAATGTGCGCTTTAACAAAGGCGAGAAAAAGAACGCCGATGAACTGGCTCAGCAATACGCCGCCCTGTGCGACGTGTTTGTGATGGACGCCTTCGGCACCGCGCACCGCGCCGAGGGCTCGACCCATGGCGTGGCCAAGTTCGCCAAAGTTGCTGCTGCCGGCCCGCTGCTGGCCGCTGAGCTGGACGCGCTGGGCAAAGCCCTGGGCGCGCCGGCCAAGCCAATGGCCGCTATCGTCGCCGGCTCGAAAGTTTCCACCAAGCTGGACGTGCTCAATAGCCTGAGCCAGATCTGCGATCAACTGATCGTCGGTGGCGGCATCGCCAACACCTTCCTCGCCGCTGCCGGCTACCCGGTGGGCAAGTCGCTGTACGAACCGGATCTGCTGGACACCGCCAAAGCCATCGCCGCCAAGGTCAGCGTGCCGTTGCCGGTGGACGTAGTGGTGGCCAAGGAATTCGCCCAGAGCGCCGAAGCCACCGTCAAAGCCATCAGCGATGTAGCCGACGACGACATGATCCTCGACATCGGCCCGCAAACTGCGGCGCTGTTCGCCGACCTGCTGAAATCCTCGAAAACCATCCTGTGGAACGGCCCGGTAGGCGTGTTCGAATTCGACCAGTTCGGTCACGGCACCAAGGCCCTGGCCCTGGCCATCGCGGAAAGCTCGGCGTTCTCCATTGCCGGCGGTGGCGACACCCTGGCGGCCATCGACAAATATGGCGTGGGCGAGCAGATCTCTTACATTTCCACCGGTGGTGGTGCCTTCCTCGAGTTCGTCGAGGGCAAGGTGCTGCCGGCCGTGGAAGTGCTCGAGCAGCGCGCCAAGGCGTGAACCACGAGGTGAACCGCTACGGCCGTTTGTCCGTCCCCGCTGCTGCCACCCTGCTGATGCTGGGCTGCAGCAGCGCGGAGCCGCAAAAGGTCACCCCGGATGCGCCCAGCCGGGCGCAACAGGCTGGTGAGCCAAGCTGTTATCAAACCAGCTGGTGGGCAGAAACCTCGGCGGTGATCTACCGTCGTTTCGACGAAGAACATCGGCCGCAGCCGGCCCAAGGCGATAACCAGCCGGCCACCGCCACCGAGGAGTGCCCGTAGCGCACCACGGCAGTGCCGCCATTACGCAGGAGCAACTATTTCAGCGCCCCAAGGGTCACTGCTAATAACCCTCCCGCGTAAAGGAACAACGCCATGACCCGTGCCCGCGCCACCCTGTTGTCCGTTTCGTTGTTACTGCTACTGACCGGCTGTGCCGGCGGTGGCTCACCGAGTACCTGCGAGGTGATGAGCCCCGCGCAGATCAGTCTGCCGACCAACCAGAATGATCAGCGGGTGGAAGCGCAGAGCACCGGCGAGCCACCCATGAGTGACAGTCACGAGCAAAACTGCCCCTGACTGAGGTGCCCTTAGTTGAGGCAAAGCTGGGCAAGCCAACGCTGGCCCATAAGGAGTGTGGATGAAAGGCGTGATGGGCCGGATGGCCCTTGTATTGCTTGCAGCTGGTGGCGTGCTGACTGGCTGTGCCAGCTCGCAACCCACTGAGCAGTGGACCACCTGGACCTGCGACAGCCAGGCCAAGGTCCTGTGGCGGTATGCCGAGAGTGACCAGCGCGAAGTTGACGTACGCCTGGGCGGTGGCGACATCGTTTATCGGCTCAAACAGGAACCTGTAGAGACCGGGGCTTTCTATAGCAGCGATGTCCTGGCCTTTCACATAAAAGGACAGGAAGGCCTGCTTTACTGGGTTGCCAATAACGACCTGATTGGCCGGGGCTGCAAAGCCCACTGAGTATTCACACGGCAGAGGGCCTAACGCAGTGCCCTCTTCGCCTATACAATGCCCGCAGTTGCAGGCTTGCACGATTAACTAGCGAAACCGGGAGATAGTTAAACCATGGCACTTATCAGCATGCGCCAGATGCTGGACCACGCCGCCGAATTCGGCTACGGCGTTCCAGCTTTCAACGTCAACAACCTGGAACAGATGCGCGCCATCATGGAAGCGGCTGACAAGACCGACTCCCCGGTGATCGTGCAGGCTTCGGCCGGTGCACGGAAATACGCGGGCGCACCGTTCCTGCGTCACCTGATCCTGGCGGCAATCGAAGAATTCCCGCATATCCCGGTGTGCATGCACCAGGACCACGGCACCAGCCCTGACGTCTGCCAGCGCTCGATCCAACTGGGCTTCAGCTCGGTGATGATGGACGGCTCGCTGGGCGAAGACGGCAAAACCCCTACCGACTACGAGTACAACGTTCGCGTTACCCAACAGACCGTGGCCATGGCCCATGCCTGCGGCGTATCGGTAGAAGGCGAGCTGGGCTGCCTGGGTTCGCTGGAAACCGGCATGGCCGGTGAAGAAGACGGCATCGGCGCCGAAGGTGTTCTGGACCACAGCCAGATGCTCACCGACCCGGAAGAAGCCGCCGACTTCGTCAAGAAGACCCAGGTGGATGCCCTGGCCATCGCCATCGGCACCAGTCACGGCGCTTACAAGTTCACCAAGCCGCCTACCGGCGACGTGCTGGCCATCGACCGCATCAAGGAAATCCACAAACGCATCCCCAACACCCACCTGGTGATGCACGGTTCTTCCTCGGTACCGCAAGAGTGGCTGGCGATCATCAACCAGTACGGCGGCGATATCAAAGAAACCTACGGCGTACCAGTTGAAGAAATCGTCGAAGGCATCAAGCACGGCGTGCGCAAGGTCAACATCGACACCGACCTGCGTCTGGCCTCCACCGGTGCCATGCGCCGCCTGATGGCCACCAACCCGAGCGAATTCGACCCACGCAAATTCTTTGGCGAAACCGTCAAAGCCATGCGCGACGTCTGCATCGCCCGTTACGAAGCCTTTGGCACCGCCGGCAACGCCTCGAAGATCAAACCGATCTCGCTCGAAGCGATGTTCCAGCGTTATGCCAAGGGTGAGCTGAACGCCAAGGTGAACTAAGTTCGCTGGCGTTAGCCGCTCAAAAAAAAGCCCGCCTTTATGGCGGGCTTTTTTCTTTTTCAAAACCAAACACCCGTCATCCCTAATCGTCGGACTGCAGCGCAGGCTGGGATCGAGATTGTTGAGCCGGGCACCTGACCTCGCCCGATCCGAAATTCTGGGTCCCAGCCTGCGCTGGGACGACGGTGGTGGTCCGTTATTTTGTGGTTTTCGCGGCCGCGACCGTCGCCACCGCCGTATGGTCAATCTTCAACACATAAAAGGTCGCCGCACCGGCTTCGGTTTCGTAGCCTTGGTTGTCCTGGGTGTACACCCCGGCCTTGAAGTACAAAGGCTTGGGTGCCCAGCTCGGATCCACCACGGTCGACCACTGGGCGTTGTTGACGTTGATCACCAGCGAACCCTTGGGCGTCAGGTGCAGGGTGTAGGTGAAGCGCTGATTCAGCGGTATGCCGCTGAGCACGGTGATCACCTGGCCCTCCTCGTCCAGCGGTGTGCTACGCACCTTGGCGACGACAGTGGCGGTGGCCGTTTTGGTTTTGTATTGGAACTCCAGCTTCACCATCGGCTTGTTGCTGCCATAGGCGTGGATCTGGCCAATCACCACTTTGCCGGTGGAAGGCACTTGGGTGACCGCCACGGCGGCGCGCAGGAAGTTGTCGGCGCTGGGGTAGGTCCAGTTGCGCAGTTTGCCGTCGGCATAGGTTTCACGCAGTTCGCTGCGCGGGTAGCTGGCGCTTTCGGTGACGGTGCCGTTGACCGGGGCCCAGAAGAAGATCGAAGCGTTATCCGCTTTGAAGTAGTAGTCCTGATAGCCGCCCACCAGTACAGGGGTCTGAATGGTGGTGGCCGGTACGCCGACGGGGATGGACAGGTTCCAGGTAGCCAGGTCGATCATCAAAGTCTCTCCGCGGGAGAGGTAGTTACGGTGCAACCCAACGGTGTTGCCCAAGTATCCCGCGGCCTGTGTATCGTGCGTGGTTTAGCGCCCTTGAATGCCTTTCGTCGCACTCGCGCTGCCATGAAAACGACGGCCGTTTCGCTTGTTTTGCCTGCGGATCATGCAAGTACTTGATGTACTTTGCGCTGGGGTAAAACCTGGCGTTTTGCCGGCTGAGCAGCCTTGGTTAAACTGACGGCCCCGATGCCGACCACTGGCTGCCCATGTCCTCGCTCCCGCCCGCCCTGAAGTATCTGCAAGCCTATCCGCCCGCCCTGCAAGAGCAGGTGCGGCAGCTGATCGCCAGCAATCGTCTGGGGGATTATGTGCAGCAGCGTTATCCGGGCAAGCACGCGGTGCAAAGCGACAAGGCGCTGTACAGCTACACCCTGGAGCTGAAGCAGGAACACCTGCGCAATGCGCCGAATATCGACAAGGTGCTGTTCGACAACCGCCTCGACCTCACCCACCGCGCCCTGGGCCTGCATACCGCAATCTCGCGAGTGCAGGGCGGCAAGCTCAAAGCCAAGAAAGAGATTCGCGTAGCGGCGCTTTTCAAAGAGGCGGCGCCGGAGTTTCTGCGCATGATCGTGGTGCACGAACTGGCGCACCTGAAAGAGTCCGACCACAACAAGGCCTTCTACAAACTCTGCGAGTACATGCAGCCGGGTTACCACCAGTTGGAGTTCGACCTGCGGGTGTACCTGACCTGGCGTGATCTGGTCGGCCGAACACCTGAGGCCGAAGGCTAAGGCACGCTCTTGCGCAGCAGCACATTCAACTGATCCACCACCGGTGCCCAGTCCGAGTCATCAAGGATCTCGTCCTGCAGAAAGGCCTGCTGAGACGGCGACCAGAAGCTGGCCTTGGAAACCTTGATTGCATCCGGTAGCGGCGAGTGGCTGGCGATAAATTGGGCGATTTCGTCCGGTTCCGAAGGCAGGCCGAGTTGTTGAAACAGGGCGGGCAGATCGTGCTTGTTGCGTTCCATGGTGAGTCCTCAATGGGCGAGCGGGCATAAGGTGGGACTGTCGGGATTTGCGCAGGGTTCAACCTGGATGCGCCTTCCCCGTAGCAGCGGCTTTAGCCGCGATGCTTCTTGATTTAAGAGCATCGCAGCTAAAGGCGAGGCATAGCCGAAACCCATCGATTTGCGTAACGATGGGTTTCGCTTCGCTTAACCCATCCTACGGTCGTGCAATCACCCCGGCGCGTTAATGCTCACCGGATCACGCAACACATGCGCCGCCAGGGTTCGCAGCGGGCTCAACTGGCGGCAGATCAGGGCCAGTTCGCTTTGCACCAGACGCTCGCGGTCGTCCATTTCTTCCGGTAGTTGCTCCAGCTGCTTGGCCAGGTTCTCTTCGGCGTCGCTGTGGATCACCACCGGGGTTTTCTCCATCAGGTTCTGCGCCACTTCATCCAGGCTGCTGGCCAGGATGCTCGCGGCCTGGCTGATCAGCCCAGGCTCGGCGGCACCGGGCAGCGGTTCGCCACGGTGCGCGCCAAGGGCCGAGAGGTAGCTGAGCAGGGTGTGCGACAACACCAGAAAACGGAAACCGACATCCGCTTCTTTGCGGAAATGCCCCGGCTCCATCAGCATATTGGCCAGGGTGCTGGACAGCGCCGCATCGGCGTTGTGGGCATTGCGCCGGGCCAGACGATAGGCCAGATCGTCGCGTTTGCCGCCGGCGTACTGCAGCATGATCTGCTGCAGGTAACGGCTGTTGCAGCTCAGGGTATTGGCCACCACCTGATTCAGGCGTCGGCCCTGCCAGTCCGGCAGGATCAGGAATACCGCCAGGCCGGCGATCAAGGCGCCGAGCAGGGTGTCCACCAGACGCGGCACGATCAGGCCGTAGCCATCGCCCACCTGGTTGAAGCAGAACATCACCATCAGGGTGATGGCCGCTGTCGACAACATATAGCGCGTGGCCCGATTGGCGAAGAACACCACCCCGGCCACTACCGCGAACATGGCCTGGATCAGCGCGCCGGGGAACAGGTCGAACAGCGCCCAGCCGAGAACCAGGCCGATCACCGTGCCGCCAATCCGTTGCAGGAGCTTTTTGCGCGTGGCACCGTAATTCGGCTGACAGATAAACAGTGTGGTGAGGATGATCCAGTAGCCTTCCTCGGGGTGAATCAGGTGCAGCATGCCGTAGCCGACGCTCAGGGCGATGGCCAGGCGCAAGGCGTGGCGGAACAGCAGGGAAGTGGGCGTCAGTTGCAGGCGAATACGGCCGATGATGTCTTTCCACGAGCGCGGCGAGCGGTCCAGCAGGCTGTTGTCCTGCTCGTCGGCCAGGGCATCGGGGTTGTTGGCATTGCTCAGCAGGTTGTTCAGCGTGCCAAGGTTGCTGGCCAGCGCACGCAGGGAGCGCAGCAGGCTGCGCCAGGCCGGGTTGCTCTGGATGCGCAGGTGTTCCATGGAGGCTTGCAGGTCGGCCAGGGCCTGGCCGGAGTGGCCGCCGTAGTCGAAGCTCTGACGCAACTGAATGGCTTCGCCCAGCTGTTGGCAGGCCCAGCCTTGCTGGCGCAGCAGGCGCTGGCAGCGGAACAGTACATCGCTGTGGAAAAACGCCTCGGCCAGCTCGTTGTAGGGGTAGTGCGAAGAGCTGGCGCGCTCGTGGATGTCCTGGGCCATAAAATACAGCTTCAGGTAGCGGCTGATTTTCTGCCCCGGGCGGCCGCTGTCCATGCGGTTGAGAATGATCTCTTTGCTGGCATTCAGGGCGGCCACCACCTTGCCGTTCTGCTTGGCCAGGGCCAGGCGTTTGTCTTCCAGATCGATGCCGCGGATCGGCTCGAACAGCGCCGATTTCAACTTGAGAAAACGCCCCAGCTCACGGAACAGCACCGCCAGGCTTTGCTGCACCGGCTGGTGGGCGAACAGCGCCTGCCAGATCACCGACAGCAGGCCGTACCAGGCGGCACCGGCCACCAGCAGCATCGGCTCATGCCAGAAACTGACCTGCGCGCCGTCGCGCTGGTCGACGCCGATCATGGTGTACACCGAGAGAATCAACGTCGCCTGGGCAATCCGCGCATAGCGTTCGCCCAACGCACCGAGCATGGTCAGGCAGAAACTCGCCAACGCCATCGAGGCGGCGAACACCCAGGGCATGGGAAACAGCAACTCCACCGCCACCGAGGCCACGCTGAAACAGGCCAGGGTCACCAACAGGGCGTTGAGGCGGCCCTGCCAACTGTCGTCGGTTTCTGCCAGGGCGCTGGCGATAACCCCAAGGAACAGCGGGATCAGCTGGTGCATGGCGTCCTGGGTCCAGCACAGGGCCATGATCCCGGTGAGGGCGATAAACGCCCGCAGGCTGTAGCTGAACTTATCCAGCGCCCAGAGGCGGCGCAGGGACTGGCGAATGGTAGGAGCTGGCATCGGTGGCAGACAACCTGACTGGCGATACGTTGATTAGAGCGGATATGCCGCACAGTGCGAACCGCCACGGCAGACTTTTTCGCAAAACAGCTTTGGCAAAAGTATGCGCGTTCAGCGCTCCGCGCCGGGCGTTGCAAGTCTGGTTGGACTGCCGCCGCGCCCTGAAGTCACGTCAGCCTTATACGAATTGCGCCGCCGCATAGCCCGAGGCCCAGGCCCACTGGAAGTTGAAGCCGCCCAGATGGCCGGTGACATCCAGCACCTCACCGACAAAATACAGCCCCGGCGATTTCAACGACTCCATGGTTTTCGACGACACCTCTTTGGTGTCGACGCCACCCAGGGTCACCTCGGCGGTGCGATAGCCCTCGGTGCCGGCCGGCACCAGTTGCCAGTTGGCCAGTTGCTCGGCGATCTGCGCGAGCTCCGCGGGGGTGTACTGCTTCATCGGCTTGGAAACAAACCATTGCTCGGCCAGCAGGTTGGCCATCTTCTTGGTGAACAGCTCACCCAGCAGGGTTTTCAGTTCGCTGTTGGGGCGCTCGGCCTGTTGCTCGACCAACCAGTTGGGCACGTCGTGCTCGGGCAACAGGTTGATCGACACCGCCTGGCCGGGCAGCCAGTACGAGGAAATCTGCAGGATCGCCGGGCCGCTGAGGCCGCGGTGGGTGAACAGAATGTTCTCGCGAAAGCTTTCGTCGTTGCAGCTCACCAGGCAATCCACCGAGGTGCCCGACAGTTCGCTGCACAGCTCCTTGAGTTGGTCGGTGATGGTGAACGGTACCAGGCCGGCGCGGGTCGGCAGCACGTTATGGCCAAACTGCTTGGCCACCTGATAACCGAAGCCGGTGGCGCCCAGGGTTGGAATCGACATGCCGCCGGTGGCGATCACCAGCGAGCTGCAACTGACCGCGCCAATGCCGGTTTGCAGGGCGTAGCCGCTGTCGGTTTTGTCGATCTGGGTCACCGCGGTGTTCAGGTGCAACTGCACGCCGGCCTGATCGCACTCGGTCAGCAGCAGTTCGAGGATGTCGCTGGCCTTGTTATCGCAGAACAGCTGGCCGAGTTTTTTCTCGTGGTAGGGCACGCCGTGTTTGCCCACCAGCTCGATAAAGTCCCACTGGGTGTAACGCGCCAGGGCGGATTTGCAGAAATGCGGGTTGTGCGACAGGAAGTTGGCCGGCTCGGTGTACATATTGGTGAAATTGCAGCGACCACCGCCGGACATCAGGATCTTCTTCCCGGCCTTGTTGGCGTGATCCAGCAGCAGTACCTGGCGGCCGCGCCCGGCGGCCTGCAGGGCACACATCAAACCGGCGGCACCCGCGCCGATAATCACCACATCCGAACCTTGCACTGCACACCTCTGACAATTGACCCGAGCTTCCGGGGCGGCAGTTTAGCGCAAGCGTTGTGGAAAACTTGGCGTTTCCCATCATCCGCTCTGGTGTTGTGCGCACAGGCCTGACTAAGCTGATTCATTCCGGAGCCGGATGAGGAATACGTCAGGCATGAAGTATTTTCCGCGCCTTATGTTGTGGCTGGTCCTAGCCTGTAGCGCATCGGTGAATGCCGAATCCCTGCGCCTGGTGGCCAACACCTGGCCGCCGTTCAACGATGTCAATTTGCTCAACAACGGCCTTTCCAGCGACCTGGTGATCACCGCGCTGAAGCGTGCCGGCTATTCCAGTGCTTACTTTCAGGTGCCCTGGGCGCGGGTGCTGTACGGCGTGCAGGCGGCTGACTACGACATCGTGGTCAGCGCCTGGTACGACGCCGAGCGCGCCACCTATGGCGTGTTTTCCCAGCCGTACCTGATCAACCGCATCCGCTTTCTACGCCGCAAAGGCACTGACACCCGGTTCCGCAGCCTGAGCGATCTGGGCACGGCGAGTATCGCCGTGGTGCGTGGTTACTCGTATCAGCAGGCGTTCGACGCCGACACTCAGTTGGTCAAGGTGCCGGTGGTGGATTTCGCCATGGGCGCGCGCATGCTCGCCGCCGGACGGGTGCAACTGACCCTGGAGGATGAGCTGGTAGCCCGCCATTACTTCCAGCACGAGCTGCAGAGCATCGAGCCGCAGTTGGAGTTTCTGCCCAAGCCGTTGAGCGAAAACGGTCTGCATATTCTCGTGCGCAGCAGCCACCCCCATGCCCGGGAAATTGTCGAGCGCTTCGACCGGGCCATGCAGGCCATGCGCGATGACGGCAGCTACGCGAAGATTTTCGCCGCCCACGGCTTCGCGGCCGCCAGCGACGTGGGCGGCCCGACCGGGCAGGACCCCGGTGAAGTCAACGATTAGCGGTTAACGATCAGTGGCTGACGGTGCGTCCGCGGCCCTGATGCTTGGCCTGGTACAGGCGGGTGTCGGCGTGGTGCAGCAGGCTTTCCAGGTCTTCCGGCGTGCCTTGGAATACCCCGGCGCTGAAGTTCAGCGGCGGTGCATCGACGGCATACCGCAGGCCGGCGGACACCTGGCGCAGTTGTTCCAACGCACCTTGCAGCGACGGCGCATCCTGCCGGCTGAGCAGGGCAAACTCCTCGCCCCCCAGACGACCGAGCAGCGCATCCGGGAACACCTGCAACAAGGCGCGAGCGAACAGTACCAGGGCGGTGTCGCCGCTGGCGTGGCCGAACTCATCATTGATGGTCTTGAAAAAGTCCAGGTCGAGCATCGCCACGCTGAGGTCGTGACCACCGCGCTGTGCCAGCTTGCACATCTGCGTGCCTTGCTCGTAGAACGCGCGGCGGTTGTAGAGATTGGTCAGCGAATCGAACAGCGCCGCCTGCTTCAACGCCTGCAGCAGGTCACGGCGTTCCAGGGTCGACATCACCCGGCAGTTGAGCTCTTCCGGGCAGAACGGTTTACGCAGGAAATCGTCGGCACCGTGCTTGATGAACTGCGCGCTGAGCGAGCCCTTGGTGTCGGCCGACAGACCGAGAATGATCAGGTCGCTGCGCTTCATCTTCTGCCGTAGCAGTTTGACCAGATCGAAGCCGCTGATGCCGGGCATGCTGTGGTCCACCAGCAGCAGGTCGATATCGGGCTGGTCTTTGAGAATCTGCAGGGCCTGGTCGCCGTCCACCGCGTCGATGATCTGGTACAGGTGCGAGGTGAGGATGCGGCGGATGAAGTGGCGGGTAGAGTCGGAGTCCTCGGCCACCAGAATCTTCACCTTGCTGTTGCTTTCCAGACGGTGCAGCAGGCGGAACGCGTATTCGTAGGAGTGCTGGCTTTCCTTGAGCACGTAATCGACCACGCCCTTGAGCAGCAACTCGTCACGGCGCTGCTCGTTGTACGAGCCGCTGAGGACAATGCACGGCAGGCTGTAGCCGAGCACCAGGTTGACGATTTCACCGTCCATGGCATCGGGCAGGTTGAGATCGACGATGGCGGCGAAGAACAACCCGGCCGAGGTTTCCAGCATCACCTGGGCTTCACCCAGCGAGGCGCAGAACACCGGCTGCAGATTGGCTTCCTGGCGGAACAGGTGCTCGAGGATTTTGAGCACCAAGGGGCTGTCTTCGACTACCAGGATGTTTCTCACCTACTCCTCCTTGTAACGGCGGTGCTGCGTCTCTTTTGGGCTGTGCGCGTCGGATGGATCGTCACCCGGCCTTCCGATTCTGGACCCCAGCCTTCGCTGGGGCGACGGGGGACTTATCAAAATCTCCGTCATCCCAGCGAAGGCTGGGATCCAGAATATCAAGAGGGAATACGGTTTAAAGCATCCGCACCCGAATCGACTTGCCCTTGATCTTGCCGCTGTTCAACCGATTCAACGCCTGATTCACCACGTTGCGATCCACCGCCACATACGCCTGGTAATCGAAGATCGCGATCTTGCCGACCTTGTCGCCAGCGATGCCGGCATCGCCGGTCAGGGCACCGAGGATATCGCCCGGGCGCACTTTGTCTTTGCGCCCGGCCCCGATGCACAGGGTCACCATCGGTGGCTGCAGCGGGCCGCCGGGCTGGGCTTTGAGGTTGTCGATCTGGTCCCAGTGTAGCGGTGCCTGCTGGCGGGTTTCGATGGCCTGGGCGCGTTGGCCTTCGGCAGGCGCTACCAGGCTCACGGCCAGGCCTTTTTCGCCGGCCCGACCGGTGCGGCCGACGCGGTGAATGTGGATCTCCGAATCGCGTGCCAGTTCGACGTTGATCACCATGTCCAGGGCGTCGATATCCAGCCCGCGCGCGGCCACATCGGTGGCCACCAGAACGCTGCAGCTGCGGTTGGCGAACATCGCCAGCACCTGGTCGCGGTCGCGTTGTTCCAGATCACCATTCAGGGCCTGGGCCGAGAAGCCTTTGCCAATCAGGTGGTCGACCACTTCCTGGCATTGCTGCTTGGTAAAGCAGAAGGCCACGCACGATTGCGGGCGGAAATGCGCCAACACCTTGGTGACGGCCTGCAGGCGCTGGTCCGGGTCGATTTCGTAGAAGCGCTGTTCAATCTGGTTGTCCGCGTGAAGGTGCTCGGCGCGCACCTGCTGCGGGTCGCGCATGATCGCGGCGGACAGTTGCTTGATACCGCTCGGGTAGGTGGCGGAGAACAACAGGGTCTGCCGCCTGGCCGGGGTGTGGCTGATGATGTCGGTGATGGCGTCGTTAAAGCCCATATCGAGCATGCGGTCGGCTTCATCGAGCACCAGGGTATTGAGGCCGTCGAGCTTCAAGGTGCCTTTGCGCAGGTGTTCCTGAATCCGTCCCGGGGTGCCGACGATAATGTGCGCGCCGTGCTCCAGCGAGCCGATCTGCGGACCGAACGGCACGCCGCCACACAGGGTCAGTACTTTGATGTTGTCGGCGCTGCGGGCCAGGCGGCGGATTTCCTTGGCCACCTGATCGGCCAGCTCCCGGGTGGGGCACAACACCAGCGCCTGGCAGCCGAAGTAGCGCGGATTCAGCGGGTTGAGCAGGCCGATGCCAAAGGCGGCGGTCTTGCCACTGCCGGTCTTGGCCTGGGCAATCAGGTCCATGCCCTTGAGAATCACCGGCAGGCTTTGTGCCTGAATCGGCGTCATCTCGGCGTAACCCAGGGATTCCAGGTTGGCCAGCATGGCGGCGGATAAGGGCAACGAATTGAACGCGGTGGAAGTCACGGGACAGGCCTGCTAAACGGAAATGGCCTGCAGTGTAACAGGGGCACCGGGGCGGACAGCATGGACAGTGCAAGGGAGCGACGGGCTGCGGGGTGGGAATCTGTGCGGCTACCGACGGATTGCGCGTAAACCGCAGGGCAAAAGTGGCTATTTGCTGGTATTACTTTCTTCACCGGTCGGCGCCTTCGCCCGACCGTATCCGCTAAATGTGCCGGGTTCTGCCGTGCTGAAACGAATCGCTGTTACTGACCTCTGTCTGGGCATGTTTATCCATGAGTTCTGTGGCTCGTGGATGGAGCACCCATTCTGGAAAACCAAGTTTCTCCTCAGCGCTGCCAAAGACCTGCAGCGCATTCTCGACAGTGGCATCGAAGAGGTCTGGATCGACCCCGACAAAGGCCTCGACGTGCCCGATGGCAGCGTCGCCCTCAGCCCGGCGGAAGTGGCCGCCGAGGTCGAGCAGCTGTTGGTCGCCGAAGCGGCTGTGGAGGCACCGCTCAAACCGATCAGTGCCGCCCTGGAGGACGAAGTTAAACGGGCACAGCAACTCTGTGCGCGCTCCAAGGACGCGGTGGTCGCTATGTTTGGCGAAGTGCGCATGGGCCAGGCCATCGATGCCGCGCGGGTCACCGAACTGGTGGACGAGATCACCGCTTCGGTGATCCGCAACCCCAACGCCATGATCAGTCTGGCGCGGCTGAAAACCTCTGACGAATACACCTATATGCACTCGGTGGCCGTGTGCGCGTTGATGATTTCCCTGGCCCGTCAGCTGGGGCTGAGCGAGGAGCTGGTGCGCGACGCCGGTGTGGCCGGGCTGCTGCACGACATCGGCAAGATGATGATCCCTGACGCGATCCTGAACAAACCCGGCAAGCTTACCGACGCAGAGTTCACCACCATGCGCGACCATCCCATGGCCGGGTTGCAGCTGCTTAAAGGCAACCGCGACATCAATGCCATCGTTCTTGACGTGTGCCTGCATCACCACGAAAAGGTCGATGGCAGTGGCTATCCGCACCGCCTGGTGGGCGACCAGATCAGCCTGTTTGCCAAGATGGGCGCGGTATGCGACGTATACGACGCCATTACCTCCAACCGTCCCTACAAGAGCGGCTGGGACCCGGCCGAGTCGATCCGCAAGATGGCCGAATGGAGCAAAGGTCATTTCGATCAGGTGGTGTTCCAAGCCTTCGTCAAATCCGTCGGTATCTACCCCACCGGCTCACTGGTACGCCTGGAAAGCGGCCGGCTGGGCATCGTCATGGACCAGCACGCCACCTCGCTGCTGACGCCGCGGGTGAAGGTGTTCTTTATGGCCAAATCGAAAACGCCGATCCCGCAGCAGATCATCGACCTGGCCAAGCTGGTAGGGCGGGAGAAGATCGTTGGCCGTGAGGCACCTGAAGACTGGAATTTTCCGCGGCTGGAAGAGTTGTGGAGTGGGTTGCCGTCGAAAAACGGCAGCTATTTCGGCTGATAGCCCCATTGAATTCGGCACCTTCGTTCCCGGCGATATTCTGGGTCCCAGCCTGCGCTGGGACGACGGTGGTCTTGGCAAAAGCTCCGTCATCCCGGCGCAGGCCGGGATCCAGAATGCCGCGCCTTACTCTTGAATCTCGTTAGGCATTGGTCTGGCCTTACGCCCATCCTCGCGCGCCAGCTGCAAAAAGATTGCCGCCGCCATCAGCGTCAACACGCCCACGCAGAGGAAGGTCAGCTGAAATGCGCCCAGCACGCTGTCGATGTCACCCTTGCCAATCTCGCTGCTAAAGCCCCCCAACAGCGCCGCCCCCGAAGCAATGCCCAGGCTGATCGCCAGCTGCACCACCACGGACAACAGGCTGTTGCCGCTGCTGGCGCTGGCATCATCGAGGTCGATCAGGGTGACGGTATTCATCGCGGTGAACTGCATGGAGTTCACCGCCCCCAGCAGTCCCAATTGCACCAGCAGCAGGGCATAGGGGGTGGTGGCGCTGACCAGGCCCAGGCTGGCGAGAAGCGCCCCGAGCAGCAGGGTGTTGCCGGTCAGTACGCTGCGGTAACCAAAGCGGTCGATTACCGATTTGGCCAGGGGTTTTACCGCCATCGCTGCCAGCGCCAGGGGAATCATGCTCATCCCGGCCTGGGCTGGCGAATAGCCCAGCGCCACCTGCAGTAACAGCGGCACCAGAAACGGCAACGAGCCGCTACCCAGGCGCGCGAACAGGTTGCCGAGAATGCCCACGGCAAAGGTGCGGGTGCGAAACAGGCTGGGGGCGAACAGCGGCTCGGCCACTTGCCCGGCACGCAGCCAGTAAGCCGCCAGACAGGCCAGGCCGCCGAGCAGTAGCAACATCACGCGCATATGCGCCAGATGCAGTTCACCAAGACCTTCAAGGGCAATGGTGATCAGCACCATGGCACCGCCAAACAGCAGAAAACCCAGGGTATCGAAGCGGCTGCGCTGTGGCCCGCGCAGATCCGGCATCACCCGGTATACGGCGATGCAACCGATCAGACCAACCGGAATATTGATCAGAAAGATCCAGTGCCAGCTGGCGTACTCCACCAGCCAGCCGCCCAGGGTCGGGCCAATCAAGGGGCCGAGCAGACCGGGCAGGGTGATAAAACTCATGATCCGCACCAGCTCCGTGCGCGGATAAGCGCGCAGCACCACCAGGCGTCCCACCGGCATCATCAGCGCGCCGCCGAGGCCTTGCACCACACGGGCGGCCACCAGTTGGCCGAGGCTTTCGCTGAGGGCGCAGAGCAGCGAGCCGCAGCTGAACAACAGAATCGCGCCGAAGAAAATCCGCCGAGTGCCAAAGCGATCGGCAATCCATCCCGAGGCCGGAATCAGCAAGGCCACGGTGAGCATGTAGGCGATCACCACCGACTGCATGCGTAGCGGGTCTTCCAGCAGTTCGCGGGCCATGGCCGGCAGGGCAGTGTTGAGAATGGTGCCGTCCAGGGTCTGCATAAAAAAGGCGATGGCCACGATCCAGGGCAGCAGGCGGGCGGTGCGGGCGTCCAGCGCGGGTTGTATCGGCATGAAAACTCTCTAGAACAGGCAAGGGCCCCACGGACTTTAGGCTTCTGACCGCCGCGTTGCCAACCGTGCCGGGCATTCGTGTTGGAAATACTCTTAGCTGGCTGGCACGCTTGGCACTGGCCTGCGCCAGGGGCTGGAAGGTAGCTCGGTAACCCCGATCCACGGTGGCTATGGCGCGGCCGACATTCCCGGGCAGGCACCGCTGGAACACGTGCTGGGCATGCCGGGGCGGCGGCGTTTGCCTTGCGGCCGCGGAGGTTTAGCACCCTCCACCGTCATCCCAGCGCAGGCTGGGATCCAGGTGCGGAGATGGATGGCAAGAGTGCGATGCTTGTGCGCCAGTGTTAACGCAGCGGAGTGCCTCTGACCGGCGCCCCATTGGCGACGTAATACGGCGCTGTGCTTCTTGGCAGCGGTGCCCGCCCACGAATCTTATCGGCAATTTTTTCGGCGATCATGATGGTCGGGGCGTTGAGGTTGCCGGTGGTGATCAGGGGCATGATCGAGGCATCTACAACCCGCAAACCCTGCACGCCATGCACGCGACCTTCGCCATCGACCACGGCCATGTCGTCGCTGCCCATCTTGCAGGAGCAGGAGGGGTGGAAGGCGGTTTCGGCGTGTTCGCGGATAAATTGGTCGAGCTGTTCATCGCTCTGCACCTCGGGGCCGGGGCTGATTTCGCGGCCGCGGAAGGGGTCGAGGGCGGGTTGCTTCATGATCTCGCGGGTCAGGCGGATGCCGTCGCGAAACTCCTGCCAGTCCTGTTCGGTGGCCATGTAGTTGAAGAGGATGCTCGGGTGTTCGCGCGGGTCTTTGGATTTGACCTGGATGCGCCCACGGCTCGGCGAGCGCATGGAGCCGACATGGGCCTGGAAGCCATGTTCTTTCACGCCATTGCTGCCGTTGTAGTTAATCGCCACCGGCAGGAAGTGGTATTGGATATTCGGCCATTCGAATTCCGCGCGGGTGCGAATAAAGCCGCCGGCTTCGAACTGGTTGCTGGCACCGATGCCTTTGCCGAGGAACAGCCATTTGGCACCAATCGGCGGCTGGTTCCACCAGAGCAGCGAGGGGTACAGCGACACCGGTTGGGTGCAGGCGTACTGCAGGTACATCTCCAGGTGGTCTTGCAAGTTCTCGCCAACGCCGGGCAGGTCATGCACCAGTGCAATGCGCAGTTTTTTCAGCAGCGCCGCCGGGCCAACGCCGGAACGTTGCAGAATCTGCGGTGAGGCGATGGCACCGGAGCACACCAGCACTTCGCGCCGGGCCATGGCCTCCACGGGAATCGAGCTGGTGCCTTTCATATAGGCGACGCCGACGGCCTGTTTGCCTTCGAACAGAATGCGGTCGGTAAGGGCGTGGGTGACGATGGTCAGGTTTGGCCGTTTGCGCGCCTGGTCCAGGTAACCGCGCGCCGTACTGGAGCGCCGGCCCGCCGGGGTGACGGTGCGGTCCATGGGGCCGAAGCCTTCCTGCTGGTAGCCATTGAGGTCGTCGGTGCGCGGGTAGCCGGCCTGTACGCCGGCTTCGACCATGGCTTTGAACAGTGGGTTGTTGCCGACCTTGGGGGTGGTCACGCTGACCGGGCCATCGCCGCCGTGGTAGTCATTGGCACCGATGTCGCGGGTTTCCGCCTTGCGGAAATACGGCAGGCAGTCGAGGTAGCTCCAGTCTTCCAGACCCGGGGTCTTGGCCCAGTTGTCGTAGTCCAGGGCGTTGCCACGGATGTAGCACATGCCATTGATCAGCGACGATCCACCAAGGCCCTTGCCGCGTCCGCACTCCATGCGGCGGTTGTTCATGTGGGGCTCGGGGTCGGTTTCGTAGGCCCAGTTATAGCGCCGGCCTTGCAGCGGAAAGGCCAGGGCGGCGGGCATCTGGGTACGAAAATCCAGGCGATAGTCCGGGCCGCCGGCTTCCAGCAGCAACACGGTGACCTCGGCATCTTCGGTCAGGCGCGTGGCCAAGGTGTTACCAGCCGAACCGGCACCGACGATGATGTAATCGAATTCTGTGTTCATTTCTGGTCCTGACATAAACCTGGCTATCCGCCCTAACCACCGTCATTCCCGCGAAGGCGGGAATCCAGGCTGTGTCAGGGGAACGCGTACGCCGAGAAATTCTGGATCCCCGCCTTCGCGGCGGTCCGCCGATGCGGGATGACGGGTGTTGGCAGGGAGACGGTGCCCCTTCAAAACACCGAGGTATACCCACCCAATTCCACCTGCACCGACTTGATTCGGGTGTATTGGGCCAAGGTCACCAGGCCGTTTTCGCGGCCGACGCCCGACTGTTTGTAACCGCCCACCGGCATTTCCGCCGGCGACTCGCCCCAGGTGTTGATCCAGCAGATGCCGGCTTCCAGCTGGTGGATAACCCGGTGCGCGCGGTTCAGGTCCTGGGTGATGATGCCGGCCGCCAGACCGAACTCGGTGTCGTTGGCGCGGCGGATCACTTCCTCTTCGTCGTCGTACACCAGAATGCTCATCACCGGGCCGAAGATCTCCTCGCGGACGATGGTCATCTCGTCGGTGCAATCGCTGAATACAGTCGGCGCTACAAACGCGCCTTTGCCGAACTCGCCCTCGGTGACCCGCTCGCCGCCGATCAGCAAACGCGCGCCTTCGGCCTTGCCCTTGGCGATATAACCGAGCACGTTTTCCATATGGGCAAAGCTCACCAGCGGGCCGAAGTTGGTGGTGTCGTCGGTGGGGTCGCCGAGGCGGATACGCCGCACGCGCTCCAGCACCTTGGCTTCGAAGCGGGCCTGCAAACTGCGCGGTACAAATACGCGGGTGCCGTTGGTGCACACCTGGCCGGAGCTGTAGAAGTTGGCCATTACCGCGATGTCGGCGGCGCGGTTGAGGTTGGCGTCTTCGAAGATGATCAGCGGGCTCTTGCCGCCCAGTTCCATGGTCACTTCCTTGAGTGACGAACTGGAGGCGCTGGCCATGACTTTCTTGCCGGTGTCGGTGCCGCCGGTGAAGGAAATTTTCTCGATCCGTGGATGTTCGGTCAGCCAGGTACCCACTTCGCGGCCGCTGCCGGTCAGCACGTTGAACACGCCAGCGGGCAAGCCGGCAGCGCTGTAGATTTCCGCCAGCTTGAGGGTGGTCAGCGAGGTCACTTCGCTGGGTTTGAAAATCATCGCGTTGCCGGCGGCCAGGGCCGGGGCGGATTTCCACAGGGCGATCTGGATCGGGTAGTTCCAGGCACCGATACCAGCCACCACGCCCAGCGGTTCGCGGCGGGTGTAAACGAACGAGGTTTCGCGCAGGGGAATCTGCTCGCCTTCAATGGCCGGCACCAGGCCGGCGTAGTACTCGAGCACGTCGGCCCCGGTAACGATATCCACATAGCGGGTTTCCGACAGCGCCTTGCCGGTGTCGAGGGTCTCCAGTTCAGCCAGTTCGTCATTGCGCTCACGCAGAATATCCACCGCCTTGCGCAGGATGCGCGAGCGCTGCATGGCGGTCATCGCCGCCCAGATTTTCTGACCCTTTTCCGCGCTCTCTACGGCGCGCTCCACGTCGGCTTGCGAGGCACGCTGCACCTCGGCCAGCACTTCGCCGTTGGCCGGGTTGATGGCCTCGAAGGTGGCACCGCTGGTGGCATCGACATAACCGCCATCGATATAGAGTTTTTGCAGGGGAAAACGGGCCATGGTGTCCTCACGGAAGTCGGAAATAGGGGCGGGCGAGCGTCAACCCGCCTGCCTGGCCAATTGTTGGTCCAGGTAGTCGAAGGCGATCTGCAGCGCTTGCTGGGTATCGAAGGCTTCGCCACTCAGGGCACCACGCAACCACAAACCGTCGATCAGCGCGGCCAGGCCACGGGCGGCGGTGCGCGCCTCGGCAATCGGCATTACGCGGCGAAATTCACAGCAGATATTGGAATACAGGCGGTGGTCGTTGATCCGCTGCAAGCGGCGCAAGGACGGCTGGTGCATGCTACTGGCCCAGAACGCCAGCCAGGTTTTCATCGCCGGACCGTTGACCTGGCTGTCATCGAAGTTGCCCTCGATGATGGTGCGAATCTGTGCGCGGGGACTGGTGTCTTCCAACAGCAGACGACGGTCACGCACCGACAGGCTGAGGGCCGTCATCAGGTGGCGCATGGTGGCCTCGAGCAGGCCGTTCTTGTCCTGGAAGTAGTGGCTGATGATGCCGTTCGATACCCCGGCCAAACGGGCGATCAGGGCGATGCTGGCGTCCATGCCGACCTGGTCTACGGCTTCCAGGGTGGCGTGAATCAGTTGCGAGCGGCGGATGGGTTGCATCCCTACTTTGGGCATCGTCGTGTTCCTCAAATCCAGGCGCTACGGGCGTTGGGCCAGTCTAGTAAGTTTTTATTGAACGAGGAATCAATAAAAACGACTGGGTGTAGCTCTGAGCGACGCAGCCGGGTCGCTGTGGTCCGTTAACGACATTTGCTGGGCGTACCACACCCTTGTAGGAGCGGCTTCAGCCGCGATGCTTTTAATCTTCAAGAGCATCGCGGCTGAAGCCGCTCCTACGGTGCCGGGGTTTGCTTAGAAATCCCCCC